>NZ_JBLYZJ010000001.1:0-418338 GCF_048551375.1 Moraxella sp. TY6
GTAGGTTGGGTAGAGCTTGCGATACCCAACAATTTGAATGGTTTATGTTGGGTGTCATTCTTCCACCCAACCTACAATACAAATGGCATTTTTGCGTAAGCTCTATATTTTTGAATGAATTGAATATTAGATAACGCCCTAACCCTTATTGTTAGGGCGTTTTGTTTATGCTGATTGCGTGATTGTATGCATTTATTTACTTTGATTGAGAGGCATAGTTGGCTGGCAATTGCACCGCTTGATACGATTGTGCCTAGTCCTTTGCCGATGGTTTTACCCCATTCAAACAAGCCAAACAAGCAGGGTAGTGTGGCGTGCCGTGAATTATTACAGCAATTACAGGCAAGCTTGGGGATGATGGGGGAGTTGGTAGAAACGGATTTCCCCTATTATATTCAATTGGATAATAATAGTTTGTTTGGGACAAAAAATTGGGCGGAAGGAATAAACCAAAGGCAGGCGAGATGGTATGTCAGTTTTAGTCATAGCCAACGTCATGTGGCAGTGTTGTTATCAAAATCCAGTCAAATTGGGGTAGATATTGAGGATAAACCCATTAGCGAAGCGGTGGCAAAACGATTTTTTAGCCCCCAAGAAACCGCATGGCTCACCCAATTACAACAAACAGCCGAGCTTACTGCCCCCCAACTGCAAGCCCTGCGACAGTTGTTTTGGGTGTTAAAAGAAAGCTCCATCAAATTTCAGCACAATACCCATCAGCATCAACCATCATTAACACAGGGGCTAAAGCATGATTTGCTTGAATATTTGACGATGGCAGATTTGCTTTATTTAAGTGATAAACCAATTAATCCAGATATCATACCAATTATCCAAGATGATGGTCTATTTTATGGCTATATTCCGTCATTTCAATGTGGTTTTATGTTACAAAATGACGATTATCGGCAAAAACCGATGAATTAAGGGCTATGATTGAAAATGACTTTTTTTTGTAAAAAAGCCGTGGTATGATTGGTTTAAGACCAATTTACCAATCATTAGCAAGTTTTGGGTAATGTTTTAATAAAATTTTACACAATTGCAAAATAAGGGGCGGATTGGGCTTGTCAAAGCAAAGTTGCTAAAATTGAAAGTAGGTGATGTTAAACTTCATCGTCTTGTGGCGATTGAACTTGATAAAGTTACCTATTGGTCGTTGTAATTAAGTTGTATTCAAGGAAATTAGCTTATGTCAGTTCGTGAACAAGGTGTCGTTAAATGGTTTAATGATTCAAAAGGATTTGGATTTATTCAGCGTAGCAGTGGCGAAGATATTTTTGTACATTTTCGTGCTATCCAAGGTGATGGCTACCGCTCATTACAAGATGGACAAAAGGTCGAGTTCATCGTAGTGGAAGGTCAAAAAGGGCTTCAAGCTGAAGAAGTCACCAAGGTCGACTAATTTACTAATTTTTGCATCAGTTGCAGATAATGTTCGGTATTTGTGGAATCTTCGCTTAACACGGACGCTTTGTCTTGTATCTATTGCTAAACCAAGTTAAACTGGTTAACTTGGTTTTTTGTTGTTATGACGATAGCCTTATGGGTATCGCTTTTCCTAAAATAGCTAGCTAGCGTTTGGCTGGCAAGATGAGTAGGTAATATTTGTGTTTACGACTTTTTCTGAATTACCCTTGCACCCTGCCTTGCTGAAAGCCATCAAGCAACTCAATTATACCCAACTGACACCGATTCAATCGCAAATTTTGCCACACACGTTGGCAGGGCAAGATGCGATTGGTCAAGCCCAAACAGGTACAGGTAAAACAGCAACTTTTTTATTAACCATTATCAATGAGTTATTAAGTAATCCTTTAAAGTCTGATGAGGGTCAGCGGTATTTGGGTGAGCCTAGGGCATTGATTCTTGCCCCAACACGTGAGTTGGCACAGCAGATTTATCAAGATTGTTTGCAGTTGACCAAGTTTACCAAGTTGCATAGCGTGTGCTTGTTGGGCGGTATGGATTATGATAAACAAAGTAGTCAGTTAACGCATCAGTTTGTTGATATTATCATTGCCACCCCAGGGCGACTGATTGATTTTTGTTTTCAACATTTGGTGTATCTTGACCGCATTGAAGTGTTGGTGCTTGATGAAGCTGACCGTATGCTAGATATGGGGTTTATTCCAGATATTAAGCGGTTGATTCGGATGATGCCAGCCAATACCCATCGTCAAACGCTGTTGTTTTCGGCAACTTTTAATCAAGATGTGATGAATTTGGCGTATCGTTGGTTATATCAGCCCACGTTTGTCGAAATTGAACCTGAGCAGAAAACCAGTGAGAATGTAGAACAGCAGTTTTTTACGTTAAGTGCGGTGGATAAATTGACCGCTCTTGAGCAAATTATTGCCCAATATCCTAACCGTAAAATTATCGTGTTTGCCAATCGTAAAGACCAAGTGAAACGCTTGTATGATAAGTTAAATCGTCAGCATAAGGTCGTTATTCTATCAGGCGATGTGATTCAAGCGAAACGAGAAAAATATTTGGCACAATTCCGTGAAGGTGAGGCGACTATTTTGGTGGCGACTGATGTGGCAGGGCGAGGGATTCATGTCGATGATGTCGCTTGTGTGGTCAACTATACCTTGCCAGATAGCCCAGATGACTATGTGCATCGCATTGGGCGTACAGGGCGGGCGGGTAATAAAGGTATTAGTATCAGCTTTGTTAGTGAGGATGATGGGTTTAATTTACCTGCGATTGAACGTTATTTGGATATGTCGATTCGTATGCAACCATTTGATTTTATAAAATAATTTTTTGGATTTTTATAATCTACCCATCAAAAAAGGTGCAATCTATGGTTGCACCTTTTTTTACATTTTTCTGAGGAATAAGTGTTCATTTAAATAGGGTAAAATCACAGCCACCCTATTAAAATCAACTAATCAAGTTGTTCAATAGTCACTTTTGCTAGACCACTTGATAAGCTGGCGATTTGACTAAAAGCCCCTTTGGACAAGTCCAACGTACGACCATATTTGCCAAAACCACCTGTGTCTGTCACTCTGACGATCACGCTTTTACCATTTGCTTTGTTGGTAACTTTTAGTTTACTGCCAAGTTTATGCACATTGCTGGCAGCAGTGAGGGCATATTGGTTAAACACTTCCCCAGACGCAGTTTTGCGACCGTGGTGTTTACCACCATACCATGATGCCACATTGGCTTGAGCGGTCGTGGCGACCATCAGTAAACTAACTAAAACGTATTTCTTCATTAGGACGTTCCTTTTATCGTTTAAAGTTAAGGATACTAGGCTTTTGTCCTTTGTTGTTAAAAAAAACCAACGAGCCTAATCCCTCTATTTAAAAGTATCAAGGGGAGTTTCCCATGACTTTTCACTAAAAAATTGGTTAATTTATCTGTAAGTAAGTTAACCAAAACTTTAGAGCCGTGCATTATAGGTTTATAAAACTGTAAATGCAAATAAGTTTTTGTAAAAACAACCTTTAATTTGGCTCATAATCTACTAAAATAGTAGGGTTTGGTAACTAAAAATTATCGTAGATTGGATTTTAGTAATAAATCGTACAAACGCATAAAGAAGGGGTAAGATTGGGTAGGGTTAGCCGAATTAACCTCAGAAGTTTTATCAATAATGCCTCAATAATATGGTAAAATTAGCCCAAATTTTTAAACCTAAATTTTAAAAATGATGATTTTCATTGTATGTTTTTTTTAACTTTATCATATTCACTTAACGATAATAGGATTAGCCCATGTCAACCCCTATCGCTGAACGCCGTCTTGCCAACGCCATTCGCACGCTTGCTTTTGATGCCGTGCAAAAAGCCAACTCAGGTCACCCCGGAGCCCCTATGGGGATGGCGGATATTGCCGAGGTATTGTGGCGTAAGTTTTTAAAGCACAATCCGACTGACCCAAATTGGCTGAATCGTGACCGTTTTGTGTTGTCAAATGGTCATGGCTCGATGTTGCAATATGCGTTATTGCATTTGACAGGCTATGATGTGACGATTGAAGACCTGAAAAACTTCCGCCAGCTACACTCGAAAACCCCTGGTCACCCAGAGTATGGCTACACCGCAGGCGTGGAAACCACCACAGGGCCTTTAGGTCAAGGGATTGCCAATGCGGTGGGTTTTGCGATTGCCGAAAAAACGTTGGCAAGCCAGTTTAACCGTGATGGACATGAAGTTATCAATCACCACACTTATTGTTTCTTAGGCGATGGCTGTTTGATGGAAGGTATTTCACACGAAGTTTGCTCATTGGCAGGCACGCTACAGCTTGGTAAATTGGTCGTGTATTACGATGACAATGGCATCTCGATTGATGGCGAAGTTGAGGGTTGGTTTACCGATAATACCCAACAACGCTTTGAATCTTATGGCTGGCAAGTGCAAAAAGTTGATGGACATGATACTGATGCGATTACCAAAGCCACCGAAAATGCCATTGCTGAAACTGCCAAACCGTCATTGATTATCTGTAAGACCATCATCGGTGCAGGTAGCCCCAACAAACAAGGGAAAGAAGACTCGCACGGAGCACCACTTGGTGCGGATGAGATTCTACTTACTCGTAAAGAGTTGCTATGGGAACATGAAGCTTTTGATTTGCCACAAGATATTTATGAAGGGTGGGATTGTAAGGTCAAAGGTCAAGCGTTACAACAGTCTTGGCAAAGTGAGTTTGACGCATACCAAAACGCTTATCCAGAACTTGCCAAAGAATTGCTACGCCGTGTCAATGGCGACTTGCCTGCGGATTTTGAGCAAAAAGCCCAAGCCTTTATCGCATCGACCCAAGCCAATCCAGAAAATATCGCTACCCGTAAAGCCAGTCAAAACGCCATCAATGCGTTGCAACCTGATTTGCCAGAGTTGTTAGGTGGTTCGGCAGATTTGGCAGGCTCGAATTTGACATGGTTTAAAAACGCCAAAGCGTTGGAGGATGACACCGCAGGTAACTATATCCATTATGGCGTGCGTGAATTTGGTATGACTGCCATTGCCAATGGTATCGCCTTGCATGGTGGCTTTATTCCGTATGTGGCGACTTTCTTGATGTTTATGGAATACGCTCGCAATGCGGTGCGGATGTCAGCCTTGATGAAGCAACGTATTATCAATGTCTATACCCATGATTCGATTGGGCTTGGTGAAGATGGCCCGACCCATCAGCCTGTTGAGCAGTTGGCAAGCTTGCGTGCTACGCCAAACCTACATACATGGCGACCATGCGATACCACCGAATCTGCAGTGGCTTGGGTCGAGGCGTTAAAAGCCAAAACCACGCCATCAGCGTTAATCTTTAGCCGTCAAAACTTACCACATCAAGCCCGTGACAGCGAGCAACTTGCTAATATCGCCAAAGGTGGCTATGTGCTTGCCAAAGAGCAAGGTGAATTACAAGCTATTATCATTGCCACTGGTTCAGAAGTTGAGTTAGCGATGAATGCCTACAATGCGTTAAGTAGTCAAGGCGTGGGCGTGCGTGTGGTGTCTATGCCGTGTGCCGAAGTGTTTATGAAGCAAGAAATTAATTACCGTGACGGCGTACTACCGCCACAAGTGCGTGGGCGTGTGGCAGTCGAGGCGAGTCATGTGGATTATTGGTATAAATTCGTTGGCTTAGACGGTAAAGTGGTGGGTATGACGACCTTTGGTGAGTCTGCCCCTGCCAAAGACTTGTATCAGCATTTTGGTATTACCACTGATGCGGTGGTTAATGCGGTGAAAGCCGTTATCTAATGGCGTGATTTAATCATTAAAAAAACGTGCTATAGTAATGGCACGTTTTTTATTATAAGGAATTAAAAAATGCAAATTCAAGCGTATAAAGAAACCTATCATCAACCTGTCCGTTCGATTGATGTACCAAAAGACTTACAAAATCATCCATTTGAGGTGGTTTTTATGCCAATTAATCAACCAGTAAAATCGATTTCAAATAATAAATCACGAAAAAGACAGCCAAATCCTGCTCTTAAAGGTCTGATGATAATCCATGATGACATTACACCCATTGATGATAACGAATGGGAGTTGGATTAATGATTTTATTGGATACACATATTTGGTTACGATGGCAAAACATTGGCAGGTTGCCAAACCACTGGATTGATATCATCGAAACAGAAGATGAAGTGGCGATAAGTGCGATTAGTTGTTGGGAATTAGCACAATTGGTTAAGCGTAAAAAAGTTGAGTTACCTATTGAAATTACAGAATGGATTGAGCTTGCCAGTATGGATATCGAGATTTTATCGATTAACAAAGAAATCGCCTTGTTGTCTGAGCAATTGCCGTTTCATCATAAAGACCCAGCCGATAGGTTTATCATTGCAACCAGTATTTTTTATCAAGCCAAACTTATCAGTTTAGACACGGTATTTCCGCAATATCAAGAACTTAACGATTTACTGATAAAGTAAACATTGCCAGTTGAAAGTGATGATGTATCACCCCAATCACCGCCTCAACGTTACCCTCACTCACACGCCAATCCCCCAACACCATTCTTTTACCATTTACCAATTCATGCACCGCAGGACGATGGGTATGCCCATGAATCAATATATCAGCATTTTCTAAGGCTTGGTTGACAGCAGTTTCATTGATATCCATGATTCGCATGGATTTTTTGGCATTATCGAGCTTACTTTTTTGACGTAAATTGTGGGCGATTTGCTCACGTTTTTTGATGGGTAAAGCGAGTAAAAGTTTTTGTATCAATGGGTTTCTGATGATTTTACGAAAGCGTTGATACTTTTTGTCATCAATACATAAGCTATCGCCATGCTCAAGGCGAATTGTTTGATTACCAATTTTAAGATAATAGGGTTCTTGGATTAACCTTCCACCAAATTTATCACAGAATGACTGACCGATTAAAAAATCCCGATTGCCGTGCATGACAAAGATTTGACAGCCGTTTTTGGTAAGTTGGATTAATTTATCAAGCATGGGGGTGAGCCAATCACGCATAAAACCCGTTTCAGCAACGTCATCACCCAGCCATGCCTCAAACCAATCGCCCAAAATAAACAACTGCTCAAGATTAGGCAGGGTATTTAGCTTATCAAGCAAAGCCAAAAAAGCCTGAGTTAAATCAGGCTCATTGGGCGATAAGTGTAAATCGCTGATAAAAATTTGCCTAATCAGCGATTTATCAACTTTATCAAATGATTGCTTATCAAATGCTTGGACGGTTGGCACTTGCATAAGGTGGGCGGAAATTATTCGCTAATTACTTTGGCATGGGTAATCACGATTGGGCTTTTTGGTACATCGCCATGAAAGCCAACTTTACCAGTCGGTACGCCTTTGATTTTATTGACCACGTCCATACCTTCGGTCACTTTACCAAATACCGCATAGCCCCAGCCCATTGGATTTTTGCCAGTGTGGTCTAAAAAGCTATTGTCTTTGACATTGATAAAAAATTGGCTGGTGGCAGAATGTGGGTCGTTGGTGCGAGCCATCGCAATCGTGCCAACGGCATTTTTTAGCCCATTGTCGGCTTCGTTTTCGATAGGGGCATTGGTGGCTTTTTCTTTCATGTTAGCGTCCATACCGCCACCTTGAATCATAAAGCCGTCAATCACACGGTGAAACACGGTGCCGTCATAATGTCCTGATTTGACATAATCAAGGAAGTTTTTGACAGTTTTTGGGGCTTCTTGTTGGTTTAGTTCGATAACGATGTTACCCATGGTGGTTTCAAGTTCGACTTGTGGTATATCCATGATATTCTCCTTGGTTTTTAAGGCGTTGGTTTAAAAGAAATTATTTGAAAAATATAAAAGTAAAGTGAAAAACTTTTGCTATTGATGGTGGCTTTGGAAAGAATTTTCAATCTAATGAGTGATATTTTTTTAAATTGGATATGGTATAAAAATGGATTTTGGACAATGGTAAGGTGCGTCATACGCACCAATTAAGTATTGGCTTTGAATGGTGCGTAAAACGCACCTTACAAACTGGGATTACAAACACTCAAACACGTCCACCGACACTTCTTGATGGCTAATATCTGGGCTAAACCAAATCGCTTGCCAGTCGGCATTGGCTTTTTCAAACGTATGGCGAGCCTCAAAATCCGCCAAACTTCGATAATAAATATCCAACGCAATCACGGTATCATCGCCATCAACTCGGCGAAACATTTCAATTTTGCTATTGGTCGGTTGGCTGTCGAATTTTGGGTCGGCAGATTGGGCGAATTTTGCCATTAGCTTTGGTAAATCTTGAGTGGCGGTGCGGTAGGTATAAACGACTTTTATCATAAGATTGTCTTAGCTATTGTTAATTGGCAGAAAAATTTGTGCGATTATCGCATACTTTGGCTTACACATTGGTGAAAAACTGTTAAAATAAACGTTTTGTTTATATGATTTACATAAAATATCATTTGTAGGTTGGGTGGAAGTATGACACCCAACGTCAATTTAATCATGTTGGGTTTCGCAAACTCAACCCAACCTACGATGATAATAATTTTTCAATTCTAATTTATCCATTTTAACCAACCAAAGAGGCAATCCATGACGGCTGAGATGAAAAAAACCGCTGACGCTACTGACTCAACTAGCGAAAAAAACGACTTTATCCGTGCAATTATTCGTGACGACTTAGCCCAGCAGAAATACAGCCAGATTGTGACACGCTTTCCGCCAGAGCCAAACGGCTATTTGCATTTGGGTCATGTCAAATCAATTTGCCTAAATTTTGGTTTGGCAGGCGAGTTTAACGGCTTATGCAATTTACGCTTTGACGACACCAACCCAGATGCCGAAGACCAAGAATTTGTTGATAATATCAAAGATGACGTGCAATGGCTCGGTTTTGAGTGGGCAGGTGATACTCGTTATGCGTCTAGCTATTTTGACCAACTATATGCGTGGGCGGTGAAACTCATCGAACAAGGCGATGCCTATGTCGATTTGCAAACGCCAGAGCAAATCCGTGAAAACCGTGGTAATTTTGGACAAGTCGGTGCAAATTCACCGTATCGTGAGGCGAGCGTTGCCGAGAATTTACAACGCTTTGATGACATGAAAAACGGCAAATTTGGCAATGGTGAGGCGGTATTGCGTGCCAAAATCGACATGGCAAGCCCGAATATGAACCTGCGTGACCCAATTTTATACCGTGTGATGCACCAAGCCCACCACCAAACTGGCGACACATGGTGCATTTATCCGATGTACGATTACGCTCATCCGCTGTCCGATGCGTTGGAGGGCATTACCCACTCGATTTGTACGCTTGAGTTTGAAGACCATCGTCCGTTTTATGATTGGGTGGTGGCGAAAGTCGGCTTTGAGCAACCACCACACCAATATGAATTTGCTCGCTTAAATGTTGACCATATTTTGACCAGTAAACGTAAACTCAAAAAATTGGTTGAAGACAACCTTGTCAGCGGTTGGGATGACCCTCGTATGCCGACCATTGCAGGGATGCGTCGTCGTGGCTATACGCCAGAGGGCTTGCGAGATTTTTGTGACCGTGTTGGTGTGAGTAAATCGGATGGCGTGGTGGATTTTGGCTTACTAGAGTTTAGCATTCGTAATTCGCTCGAAGATGCCAACCGTGCGATGGCGGTGTTAAATCCGCTCAAAGTCACGATTACCAATTTTTCCGAGGCGGTTACTGATGTTGAAACTTTGAAAAAAGACAGCGTGAAAGCCAAACTCGATAATGATGTACTGTGGCTGACCCAACCGAAAAACAGCCACGATGAAGCTCAAGGCACTCGTGACATTCCATTTACCCAAACCATCTATATTGATAACGGTGATTTTGAAGTTAATCCACCTGAGGGCTACAAACGCCTATCGCCACAAAACCCAGAAATCCGCTTGCGTAATAGCTATGTGTTAAAAGTGGAAGAGCATATCACTGATGAAAAAGGTGATGTGGTTGAACTAAAAGCCACCATTGACCCTAAAACTTTGGGTAATAACCCAGAAGGACGTAAGGTCAAAGGCGTGATTCATTGGGTATCGGCTTCGCATGGCGTACCTGCGGAAGTTCGTTTATATGAGCAGTTATTCACCCAACAAGACCCTGCCAAAATTGACCTTGATAATCTTGCCAATGAAATCAATCCAACATCCTTGACCGTGGTGACTGGCGTGGTTGAGCCGTCTTTGGCACAAGCGACCCAAGGTGAGCGTTTTCAGTTTGAACGTGAGGGCTACTTTGTCGCCGATAGCCAAGACCATACCACGGCAAAGCCAGTGTTTAACCGTATTGTTGGGCTAAAGGATGGGTTTAAATAAATAACCTGAGTTCGGGGTAAGAAAAATTATAAATCATTGATGTTGCTATCATTTAAATCTCCCCCAACCCCCTCTTTACGAAAGAGGGGGCTATACCCCCATAACTTAGACTAAAACGATAGGTAAGTCCCCCTTTGAAAAAGGGGGATTTAGGGGGATTATAGGTAAAATGTTAATACTTCTTATCCCAAGTTCAGGTTATTTAAGATGGGAAATGAAACTTGATAAATACCGCCACTTATTTATATGGCATGGGGGTGTCTTTTTCGCTAATTTTGGCGATTGGCGCTCAAAATGCCTTTGTCTTGAAGCAAGGTTTAAAACGCCAATTTGTGTTTGTGGTTTGTCTGATTTGTGCGTTGTCGGATGCGATTTTGATATCGGCAGGCGTGTTTGGCTTTGGTAAAATCCTTTCACAATTTCCCCAAGTCATTGAATTGGCAAAGTATGCAGGGGCATTATTTTTGTTTTGGTATGGGACAAAAAGTTTTTATAGTGCCTTTACCAATAACCAATCGCTAGTGGCAAAAGGCGATGATGTCGCAAGCCTTAAACAAGTGGTGGCATTGTGTGTGGCGTTTACATGGCTTAATCCGCACGTTTATTTGGATACGGTGATTTTACTGGGGACAGTTGCTAGTCAGTTTGCGGACAAATTGGCGTTTGCCTTAGGAGCAATCAGTGCATCCTTTATGTTCTTTTTTGGCTTGGGTTATGGGGCAAGGTTGTTACAGCCGTTATTTGCCAAGCCAGTGTCATGGAAGATACTTGATGGCATCATTGGGGTGATGATGTGGGGGATTGCATTAAAGTTGCTTATTGATTAATCATCTTTTCGCATCCAAGTGGCAATCGAAAACCGTTCACGATGGGTAATGGCGACTTGGTGCAATAAATTACTGTCAAATACCACCAACCGATTGGCTTTTGGCAGTAGTTTTTGTTGATGGTTTTGTTTATCAGTTAACTCAATTTCACCACCATCATGCTCCCCCCAATTATCATTGAGATAAAACACCGCCGAAATCACCCGCTCATCACGCCCAACAGGGTTGTCCGAATGCCATTGATAGCCAAACCCTACAGGATAGCGAGCATAATGTGCCTCACAATGGCGAATCCCTGCATATAAGGTTTGGTTAAAAAATTGCCCAAGACGGTCAATCGCTTGTAAGTATTGCCAACCAATTGGCAAGCTTTCATCAAGCCAACGTGTGCTATCCCCTCGAATGTTGGTCACTCGCTCGCCATGCGTCAAGTGGGCTTCTTGATACTCAATAAAACCGCTTTCATGTTGTAGTTTTTGTAAAAAATCAGCCTCAAAGCAATTATCAATGATTAAAAATCCTGTTTCAACAAACTTATCTAACATAAAGTCGGTGATTTTTTCGTGCCAATCAATTGTCATGGTGTTACCTTAATCAAAAAAATTGTAAGATGAATTATCAGCTATTTTTAGTCATTTATGCTACCATATAATCCAAATTTTAAACCAAAATTGATGAGTAAATCACCTTATGAATTATTTACATAGCTACCACGCAGGCAATTTTGCTGATGTGGTCAAACACGTTTTATTGCTACAATTGCTCGAACAAGTTAGCCAAAAACCCAAGCCTTATTATGTACTCGATGGCTATGGCGGGCGAGGGCTGTATTCGCTTGCCAGTGATGAAGCCAAAAAAACAGGTGAAGCGGTCAATGGTGTGAATAAATTATTAACTTTTATTGAACAAAACCCTGCTGTTACATTGCCAAAAGCAGTGCAAACTTACCTTGATGATATCCATTACGCCAAAAAGTTTTATGACAAACATGTTTACCCCGGTTCACCGTGGTTTATTGCTCATCATGTCGAAAAGCAAGCCGAAGCCCAGCCTGATGTGGCGGTGCGTGCTGATGCCTTTGAATGGAAAGCCGATGAATATGATGCGTTAAATTATCAGTTGCACCAGTTGCCGATTGGGATTGCTCATCGCAATGCCTATGAGGGCATCCCTGCGGTCGTGCCACCTGCCGAAAAACGAGGGTTGATTTTGATTGACCCACCGTTTGAACAAGAGCATCGTGATTTTGGGGCATTGGTGGATTTATTGGTCAGAACCCATAAAAAATGGGCGACAGGCATTTTGGCATTGTGGTATCCGCTCAAAAACACCGATGCGGTTGAGCTGTTTTATAAAAAAATGAAACGTACTGACATTCGCCGTCAGTTGGTGCTAGAACTCAATGTTTATCCACCAGATTTGCCAATGGGCTTAAATGGTACAGGAATGCTGATTATCAATCCACCTTGGCAGTTTGATAGTAAAGCAGAAGAAATTTTGCAGTTTTTACAGCCCATTTTACAACATCCAGATAGTCCCATGATGAGCGTTGAGCAGAAAACCAAAGTGCAGTGGTTGGTGGGTGAGTAGTATCGTAATTTAACGTAGAAAGTAGAAATAAGACAGTAGGTTTTAATCCCCCTAAATCCCCCTTTAAAAAAGGGGGACTTCCCCCTCGTATTAGATTTGTTTACAGGGCAAAGCCCCCTCTTTTGTAAAGAGGGGGTTGGGGGAGATTCAGAAAAATGACCGAAAATAATGATTATTTTGCTACCAGTTATTTTAGTTAAGTCGAATATGACAAGGTTATAACATGAACCCCGATAATAAGATTGCCAATAGCCCCAATTCCTCTCAGCAAGCCGACAGCGGTTTGTCGGTAACTCAATCGCCTGATTGGCAACTGGAGCATGAACGCAACCGCCAACTTGCCCATACCGATGATTACGATGGCTTGACCTTTGAAGTCATCGAGCCTGCCAAAATGGCGGACAAGACCATCGCCCAAAAAGGCGTGTACTTGATTCCCAACTCGTTTACCCTGTTATCCTTGTTAGCGGCGTTTTATTCGATTACCCAAAGTGCGTTGGGCGAGGGGCATTTTTTGAAGGCCTCATTGGCGATTTTTGTGTCGGCATTATTGGATGGCTTGGACGGTCGAGCGGCTCGTATGCTAAACGCCCAAAGTCCGTTTGGTGAACAGATGGATTCGCTGGTGGATTGTATTGCATTTGGGCTTGCCCCTGCGTTGTTGATTTATAATTATGCGTTGCAACCTTTGGGGCGTGTGGGCATCGCTTGTGCATTTGTGTATGTGGCGTGTGCGGCGATGCGGTTGGCTCGCTTTAATGTGCAAATTGGCATCGTGGATAAAAAATACTTTATTGGGGTGGCAAGTCCGTTGGCGGCTATTTTGATTACCACTTTTGTCATGGTAAATATGGACTGGCAAGACGTTTTGCCTCGAGATGCCATGCCATTTCAAGCCATTGCCAGTGTGTGGGTGGTGGTGGCAGGCTTGCTGATGGTCAGTAATTTAAAATACCACAGCTTTAAAGAATTTGACAAAAAACGAGTCCCCTTTGTGGCATTGATTGTCATCGTGTTTGTGTTGGGCATTGTGTTGTATGACATCCCTGCTGGGCTGTTGGCGATTGGTGTGATTTATGCCTTGTCTGGGATTGTGTCTGCCATTTGGGGGAAAATGAAAGGCACTAAGCCAACGGCTGTTTAAGGTCAGATTGTCAAAAAAATGTTAAAAATCATTGGTAAATTGTGCTGATTTAGGGCAATATATCCCAAGTTAGCTTTACTTTAATGTTAGTTTTTCCAATTTCTCAAGTTCACAAGGAGCGTGACATGAATCCAACACGTCAAGTATTAAGTCCATTAGCCATTGCTATCACTGCCACAATGTTGGTGGCTTGTGGTGGTAATAACGACCAATCCTCTGTTTCTCCCAATTCTCCAAATAATACCCCTAGTAAGACAGGGGTTGCCAGTTTGCCAACAGGTAATCTACTAGCCGAACCTGTGAATAGCAAAAACGTCACGGCAACTGACCTCACTACGCTATTTCAACAAATAGAGCCTGTGCTAAGTCAGCAAATCGCCAAGCCTGTGTGTGATGTCAAAGTTGAATATATTCACTATGACACGGTTGATGTCAAAGGTCAGCCAACCGATGCCACAGGGGCGGTATTTATCCCCACAGGCACTGACCCAAAATGTATGGGCAAACGCCCCATCGTGCTACACGCTCATGGTACAGCCACCACCAAAGGTTATAACTTTGCCAGCGTGGGTGATATGACAAATGAAGCAGGTAGCCGAGCGACCATGATGGCGGCGATGTTTGCAGGTCAAGGCTATGTGGTGGTATCGCCAAACTACGCAGGTTATGATAAATCAAAACTTGATTACCATCCTTATCTCAATGCCACCCAACAAGCTCACGAAATGGCAGATGCTCTAAAAGCAGGGCGTAGCGTCCTACAAAAACTTAACGATACCACCAAAGTCAGTGATAATGGCAAGCTATTTTTGACAGGTTTTTCACAAGGTGGGCATGTGGTGATGGCGGCGGCTCGTTATTTTGAACAACTCAAAGAACCCGTCACAGCGGCGATGCCTATTTCAGGGCCTTATGCGATGGGGGCGTTTGGTGATGTGGTATTTGGTGGTAAAGTCATGTTGGGGGCAACATTTTTTGCCCCATTGATGGCTCGTAACTACCAAGAACAATATGGCAATATTTATCAAAACCCTAGCGATATGTTCGCCACTGCCAATGCCAATGCCAACGATTTGCCGAGTTTATTGCCAAGCAAAACCATGACAGATGAACAGTTGATTCAAACAGGCACATTGCCTGCCACTGCGATGTTCCAAAAATCCCCAACAGGCGATGCCACACTGGATGCATTATCCCCTGCTGATGCCCAATTTGGCTTTGGTTTTGATGCCAATCACTATTTGGTCAAAACCAGCTATCGTGGGGCATATTTGGCAGATATGAAGAAAAATCCAGATTGGGCGATTCCGTATTTCCAAGGTGTCGCAAGCATTGTGCCAATCGTGGCAACCGCCCCTGAAAATGGCTTGCGTAAAGCCCTAAAAGCCAATGACTTGCGTGGCTATCAACCCAGTTTCCCTACCGTGATGTGTGGTGGCAATCAAGACCCAATGGTCTTCTTTGACGTCAATACAGGGCTGATGAATACCTTATGGCAAAGCAATTATGCCAATCAAGCCTCACGTAAATTGGGCTTTATTGACATTGACATGACCAATCAAGCAACTCGTGCCAAACCGATTTATCAAACCATTGGGTTAGATACAATTAAAGACAATGAGCTAAAAGCCACGGCGACATTGATGCAACAAGGCTTTGCCCAAGATGTGCAGAAAACAGCACAAGCAGGCGGTGCGACAGGGGTGATGGTGAAATATCATAGCTTAGTCACGCCATACTGTATGGGTGTGGCAGAAAAAATGTTTAGCCAATATTGATTTTTAAGCCCTACCCAAAATATCTTCATTAACCAGTCATTTCGGCTGGTTTTTTGTTTTGTGTAAATTTTTTCTGTCAAGCGGTTATGCTAAAATGGCATTTTTTGATTTGATAATACTGATATGAATGCGTTTAATTTAATCCCCTTTGCCCTTGCTTATATCATGTTTGTGCTAGGCTTACAGCTCACCCTCAAGGATTTTTTGGCACTCAAACGCCACCCCAAAGCGGTACTGACAGGGCTGTTTTGCCAAATGTTGATTGTTCCTACGTTGGCGTTTTTGTTGGTGAGTATGTTTAGCCCACCGCCCAGTATTGCGTTTGGGATTATGCTGTTGAGTTTTTGTGCTGGCGGTGCGACCAGTAATTTGCTGAGTTTTTATGCCAAAGGCGATGTGGCGTTAGCCGTGACTTTGACCGCCGTGACTAGCCTAGCGTGCGTGGTGACTATGCCATTATTGATTGGGGTGAGTTTTGAGCATTTTATGGGGACAAGTGCAGGAGTGTTTAATAGCCAATCCATGAGCCTAAAGGTGTTTGTACTGACCACATTGCCTGTGCTTATCGGTATGACAGTGCGTCATTATTTTGCCAAAAAAATTGATAAATGGCAAAAACCCATGCAAAAATTCGTGAATGTATTGTTTGTGCTGTTGGTCGTTGGGGCAGTGGCGAGTAATTGGCAATTGATGTTAAAGCACTTTGTCACTATTGGAGCGTTGGTGTTGTTGTTGGCAGGCTTGTTGCTATTGTGTGGGATGAGCGTGGCGAGATTAATGGGATTACCGCCAAAAGTGCAAAAAACCATCGCCATCGAAACCAGTCTACAAAATGGAGCAATGGGGATTGCATTAGCCCCGTTTATTATGCACAGCGTAGGGCAGGGCTTGCCAGAGATTGCCGTGCCATCAGCGGTGTATGGTGTGCTGATGAATCTGATTGTGTTGCCTTATGTGTGGTGGTGTATGCGAGATTATACGGTGAGAAAATCGCAATTTAGGGTGCTAAAATAGGTTGCAACGCACCATTCAAAATTAATGGCTTCAGTTGGTGCGTATGACGCACCTTACGAATTTATGGGGGGTATAACCCCTCTTTCGTAAAGAGGGGATTGGAGGAGATTTAAAAAAGATGGTTAAATAAAAAGGGGCGTAATCATACGCCCCTTTTTTATTATCATTATGAATACATTATGCCACGCTGTCTAACGCTTGGTTAAAGGTCGCACTTGGACGCATGACCGCAGATAGTTTTTCTTGGTCTGGCATATAGTAGCCACCGATATCCACTTCTTTGCCTTGGACGCTGTTAAGTTCGTCAACGATTTTGGCTTCGTTATCGGCTAATGCTTTGGCAAGTGGGGCGAATTTGGCTTTTAGCTCGCTGTCTTCGTCTTGATTTGCCAACTCTTCTGCCCAGAATTTGGCAAGGTAGAAATGGCTACCACGGTTATCAAGCTCACCTGTACGGCGTGAGGGTGATTTGTCATTGTCAAGCAATTTGCCTGTTGCCAAGTCTAGCGTTTTGGCAAGTAGTTTGGCACTGGCATTATTTTCTTTGATGCCTAAGTCTTCAAGCGATACGGCTAATGCCAACATTTCGCCCAATGAATCCCAACGTAAGTGGTTTTCTTCCACCAATTGCTCAACGTGCTTCGGTGCAGAACCGCCTGCCCCAGTTTCGTACATACCGCCACCTGCCATCAATGGCACGATTGATAGCATTTTGGCAGATGTACCAAGCTCTAGGATTGGGAATAGGTCGGTGAGGTAGTCACGCAAGATGTTACCTGTGACCGAGATGGTGTCAAGCCCACGAGCCACACGCTCAAGGGTATAACGCATCGCACGCACTTGTGACATGATTTGGATGTCTAGCCCTGTGGTGTCATGCTCTTGTAGGTAGGTTTTGACTTTTTTGATGAGTTCATTTTCGTGTGGACGGTATGGGTCAAGCCAGAAGATGGCTGGCATACCAGAGTTTCTTGCACGAGTCACAGCAAGTTTGACCCAATCACGAATCGGTTCGTCTTTCACTTGACACATACGCCATATATCGCCTGCTTCGACATTTTGGCTCATTAACACTTCGCCAGTTTCGATATCGGTGATGTTGGCAATGCCTGCCTCAGGAATCTCAAAGGTTTTGTCGTGTGAACCGTATTCTTCGGCTTTTTGAGCCATTAGCCCCACGTTTGGCACAGTTCCCATTTTTGCTGGGTCAAAGTTGCCATGCCATTTACAGAAGTTAATGACCTCTTGGTAAATACGAGCAAAGGTTGATTCTGGCATCACGGCTTTACAGTCGTAAGGTTTACCATCGGCCGCCCACATTTTACCACCATTACGAATCATGGCAGGCATTGACGCATCGACAATTACGTCATTGGGTGAATAGAAGTTATCAATGCCTTTGGCAGAATCGACCATTGCTAATGCAGGACGGTGTTCTTGGCAAGCGTGTAAATCACGGATGATTTCTTCTTTGATGGTGGTAGGTAGGGTTTCGATTTTTTCGTACAAACCTGCCATACCGTTGTTGACGTTAATGCCTAGTTCGTCAAAGGTTTTGCCCCATTTTTCAAAGGCATCTTTGTAATACACTTTGACACAGTGACCAAACACGATGGGGTGTGATACTTTCATCATGGTCGCTTTGACGTGTAGTGAGAACAAGATTTTACCTTCACGGCAATCTTCGAGTTCTTTTTCATAAAACTCAACCAAGGCTTTTTTGCTCATAAACATCGAGTCAATGACTTCGCCTTCTAGCAAGGCAACTTCAGGTTTTAACACCACATTTTTGCCATCGTTGGTGATGAGTTCCATTTTGACTTTGCGAGCTTTATCCAATGTCATGGATTTTTCGCCATGATAAAAGTCACCTTCTTCCATGTGTGAACAGTGGGTTTTTGACCATTGTTTCCATTCACCCATGCTGTGTGGGTGTTTTTTGGCGTAGTTTTTGACAGCAAGAGGGGCACGGCGGTCTGAGTTACCTTCACGAAGTACAGGATTGACCGCAGAGCCTAGGCATTTGCCATAGCGAGCTTTGATGGCTTTTTCTTCGTCATTGGTTGGGTTTTCTGGGTAATTTGGAACGGCATAGCCTTTGGCTTGTAGCTCTGCGATACATTCTTGAAGCTGGGCAACAGAGGCACTGATATTTGGTAGTTTGATGATGTTGGTATTTGGGTCTTGGGTCAATTTGCCCAAAGTTGCCAAATTATCGCTTACTTTTTGGTCGTCTTGTAGATAATCGGCAAATTCTGCTAACACACGAGAGGCAACAGAAATATCGCTTTTAACCATGTTAATACCAGCAGATTTGGTAAAGGTTTCGATAATCGGCAATAGCGAGTAAGTCGCCAGTAGTGGTGCTTCATCGGTGAGTGTGTAAATGATATTTGACTTTCCATCAGTCATAGGTAAAACCCCTTTTTTGTGTTGAAAGAATGGGAAAAGAAAATGATAGGCATTAAATCCGTAAAGTATCAGCTTTCATGCCTTGCTAGTCAATAATTTATGGTGATAGTGGTATTTTTTTGAAAAATAATTGGTGGCTTGGCGGTGAGTCCCACAATAATTCATAGTACAGCCCTATTTTTCACCTGTCAAATAACGCATTTTTTAGCAAAAATATGCTATAATTATCCCCTTTTTTAAAGTTAAAAATTTATCATTTTTGCTAAAAAATTTTAACAAATAAATGTGTTTTTTAGTCGTTAAGTAGCCATCCCATACATGATGATTGGAATGATTGGAATGATTGGAATGATTGGAATGATTGGCTACCAAAAGGAGCGTGCATGACCACCGATTCGATTAGCCCAATTGGTATTGTTGACGAACTCAAACAATCCTATCTCGACTACGCCATGAGCGTTATCGTATCTCGTGCCTTGCCTGATGTGCGTGATGGGCTAAAGCCTGTCCATCGCCGTGTGCTATACGCCATGCACGAGCTGTCCAACGACTACAATAAACCCTACAAAAAATCCGCCCGTGTGGTTGGTGATGTCATCGGTAAATACCATCCACATGGCGATACTGCGGTGTATGATGCGATTGTACGTTTGGCACAGCCGTTTTCGATGCGGTATATGCTAATTGATGGTCAAGGTAACTTCGGTTCGGTCGATGATGACCCAGCCGCCGCCATGCGTTATACCGAAGTGCGGATGCAAAAGCTCACGCATCAACTGCTGGCTGACCTTGACAAAGATACGGTCGATTGGGAAGCCAACTATGATGGCTCAGAGCAGATGCCAAGCGTGATGCCTGCACGTTTTCCGAACTTGCTAGTGAATGGTACGACAGGGATTGCGGTCGGTATGGCGACCAATATGGCCCCTCACAACATGACCGAAGCCATCAATGCCTGCCTTGCGTATGCCGACAATCCGCATATTTCTGGCGAAGAATTGATGAATTATGTCACAGGCCCTGATTTCCCCACAGGTGGTATTATCTATGGTCGTTCTGGCATTGTCGATGCGTATCGCACAGGCAAAGGGCGAGTGCATTTGCGTGGCAAATATCATATCGAACCGATGGCAGAAAGTGGGGCAAATAAAGACCGTGAACGCATTGTGTTTACCGAAATTCCTTACCAAACCAACAAAGCCAAATTGATTGAAAAAATCGCTGAATTGGTGCGTGATAAAAAGCTGGAAGGCATTAGTGAAATTCGTGATGAGTCGGATAAAGACGGTATGCGAATTGCCATTGACCTAAAACGTGGCGAAAATGCCGAAGTGTTGGTTAATAACCTATTTATCCAAACGCCTCTTGAGTCGAGTTTTAGCATTAATATGGTCGCCCTTGATGAGGGTCAGCCTAAGCTGATGACCTTGCGTGATTTGATTGCCGCCTTTGTGCGTCACCGTCAAGAAGTCGTCACTCGCCGTACTATTTTTGAACTCAAAAAAGCCTTGGCTCGTGGGCATTTACTTGAGGGCTTGACCATTGCCCTTGCCAATATTGATGCGATTATTGATGCGATTAAAGCTTCAGGCAACCGCCAAGAAGCTCGTGATAATTTGCTCGGTCGCACTTGGCAGTCAGGTGGCGTGCTTGCGATGCTAGAATCAGCAGGCAGTAGCTCTATTCGCCCAGCCTTTATCGAAGGTGAAGACCTAAACGCACCGTTTGGTTTGATTGACAATAACACCATGTACCGCCTGTCACCTGACCAAGTCAATGCGATTTTGGATATGCAGTTGCACCGTTTGACAGGGCTTGAGCAAGATAAAATCCAAGCGGAATTTAAACAAATTTTGGCAGAAATTGCTGAATTACAAAGCATTTTGGATAATTTTGATAAACTCATGCAAGTTATCAAAGATGAATTATTGGAAGTCAAAGCCAACTTTGGCGATGAACGCAAAACCCAAATCGTTGATAGCCGAGCCGATTTTAGCCGAGCCGATTTAATCCCAGAACAAACCGTTGTGTTGACTGTGTCACGCACAGGCTATGCCAAAACCCAACCGATTAGCGATTATGTTGCACAAAAACGTGGCGGTAAAGGCAAATCCGCCACCGCCATGAAAGAAGATGACGTGATTGACCACATGGTCGTGACTTCAACCCATAATCATGTGATGATTTTCACCGACCGTGGGCGTGTGTTCGGCTTACAGACCTTTGAAGTACCAATCGCCAGTCGTGGCTCTCGTGGCCGCCCATTGGTCAACTTAATTTCACTTGATGGTAGCGAAAAAGTCACGGCTATTTTGCCGATTACAGGCGATGATAAAGACAACGCCAGTGATTGTTATGTATTTTTTGCCACTGCGTCTGGTATGGTCAAACGTGTTGAGTTATCACAATTTAAAAACCTACGCTCTAACGGCTTAAAAGCCCTTGATTTAAACGATGGGGATACCTTGATTGGCGTGGCGATTACCGATGGCACGCAAGACATCATGCTGTTTTCTAATGAGGGTAAAGCGATTCGTTTTAATGAGTCAAAAATCCGCTCAATGGGACGTACCGCCAAGGGTGTGCGAGGGATGCGTGTCAGCCTGTTAGCCAATGCAGGGCTTGAGGACGATGAAACAGAGATTGACGATAGCGATGATGATAACGAAGATAGCGTTGTGTCGGTCAGCCGTGTGGTGTCGCTAGTCGTGCCATCGCAAGGCGTGGAAGTGCTATGTGCCTGTGAGCGTGGTTTTGGTAAACGCACACCGATTACTGATTTCCCTGTCAAAGGGCGTGGGGGTAAAGGGATTATCGCCATCAAAACCAGTGAGCGAAATGGCGAACTTGTCCAAGCCCAAGCCGTCAATCCTGATGATGATATCGTGTTGATATCAGATGCAGGTACGTTGGTGCGTACCCCTGTGGCTCAAATTGCGTTGACAGGGCGTAATGCCCAAGGCGTGACCTTGATTCGTGTTGCTAAAGATGAAACTTTGGTATCAGTCGCTCGTGTTGAGGGCGGTAGTGAGGAAGAGGAAGGCGAGATGCTGGATGAAACCTTGCTAGAAAATGATGCTAATCAAGAAGTTATTGACCATGAAGCCATGAGTTTAACCGAAGCGTTAGAAGAAGATGGTTTGTTGGATGATGAGTAATTTATGAAATAAAGCCCCCTCTTTATGAAAGAGGGGGTTGGGGGAGGTTTTGGTATGTTAAAATAATTCTGAATGACTTGCCAAACGGTACAATTCCAATACCCCATTATCGCCAATTTTATAAACCAACAATAAATCGGGTTTGACATGGCATTCACGAAACGCAACCATGTCGCCTTTTAACGCATGGTCAAGATATTTTGGCGGTAATGGTTGGTCATTTGCCAAACATTGAAGCACTTCTGCCCACTCCACGCTTGCCAACGTCAAATACTGCTTTTTAATATCTCGTTTAAAGGCACTGGTCAAGGTGACTTTGCGAGGTAGCTTATCCGCCATTAGCTAGCCTCGACATAGCTTGTATCGCTTGCTCTAGCGAGTCATAAACCTCGGTCCTACCTTCTGCAATTTCTCGCTGACCTTCAAGAATACTGGCTTTGGCTTGAGTATTGAATACGTTAGTTTCCTCACGTCCCCAATCAAAGGTTAAAGGCACGGTTTTGGTATTGGCGACTTGATTTAAAAATAGCTTAAACGCTTGAGCAGGGCTTAAACCATAGCTTTCTAGCACAGGAAATGCTCGTTCTTTTAAGCCTTTATCCAAACGCATATTAAAATTTATCGCAGTGGCTGTCATGGTAATATCCTATGCAAAAGTAATGCAAACATACTATTATTGAGATTATTATAAAGGGTTTTCAACAACAATTAAACCATCTGCTACAAAACCATGCTACTAAATACCGCCTAATTTGGGTATGCTTTTTTTACAGTGAATTAAATCAAAAATAAGACTTTAAATTTTGGGCGTATGCAATACGCCCCTACAAAAACTGTCTTATTTCTAGTTTAAACGACTATATCAGACATGTTGTTAAAAAAGCGATATTAGGAACTCCCATGCCCCATTTACATTTACACCATCTCGAAAACTCACGTTCATTTCGTATCATTTGGTTGTTAGAAGAATTACAAATTCCCTACCAACTCACGACCTATGAGCGTTATAAAGGGCTTGCCCCAAAATCCATGCAACAAATTCATCCGATGGGAAAATCCCCGATTTTACAAGATGATGATAAAACCCTAATCGAATCTGCCAACATTATTGAATACTTAATCGACCGCTATGACCAAGCCACGCCCATGCTGAGTAGTGAGCTGATTTCGCAAATGGTACTTAATAAACAATTTCGCCCAGACTATGGTACGCCAGCGTATGAAGACTATCGCTATTGGCTACATTTCACTGAAAGTTCGTTGATGCCGTTGCTAATTATTCGATTGCTGATGGGAACGATGATTAAAAAATCCCCCATTGGTATCAAGCAAGTGGCAAAACTGCTAAAAAATGGCGTGGAAAAAAGCTATGTTGGTAAATCGCTTGAACAAGAACTGGTAATGCTCGATAAACACTTGGCACGCAATGAATGGCTTGCTGATACCCAGTTTACAGGGGCGGACATTCAGCTAGAATTTGCTATTAATGCGATGAAACAAACCCACAGCCTGCCAAGCCAATACACTAACATTCATAACTGGCTGACCAAGTGTCAAGCTCGCCCTGCGTATGAAAAAGCGGTGGCAAAAGGTGGAAAGCCAACATTTAAATAATCATAAGTCATTGATGTGATATAGGGCAATATAAATTTGCCCTATTTTTTTGTCTTTGATAGGGTGAAGTTGTGCAGAAAATTCCCCCAAAACGTCCGCATGAGGCTGATTGGCTTCAATATAAATGAGCGTTTCGCTGTCCATTAACCCTTGCTTTGATAAGGCTTGCAAAATCGGTTGCCAAAGCTCTAACGCATAGGGAGGGTCAAGAAAAATTACGTCAAAGGCAGTTCGATTCGTAGCATTTCGTGAGTTATCTTCAATAGTGGATAGGGTGGTTGGTGTTAATGGTGAAAGTTGCGGAATCAGTTGTTCCGCTTTGCCATGTAAACAAGTCAGGCGGTTGGATGGAATGGCAAGTTGTTGTTGGGTTCGTTGTAATTGTAAAAACTGCTCACGATTGGCTTCTATCAAAGTGACATGACTTGCCCCACGAGATACCGCTTCAAACCCCAATGCCCCACTCCCTGCACAGCAATCGAGGACACGGCTGTTGGGTAGGCTGTCCGCTAGCCAATTAAACAAGGTTTCTCGTACCCTGTCTGGGGTAGGGCGTAATCCATCAGCATCAATAAAACTCACCAAGCGTCTGCGATACTCCCCTGCGATGATACGCACTTGGGATAGGGAGGGTTTTTTGGTGGGGTTGGGGGATTTTTTGCTCATGTTAAATGTGTCGGTTAAGTGTGATAATGAGTGGAAACTTTGGTTCGGGTTAAGAAAAATTATAAATCATTGATGTTGCTATCATTTAAATCTCCCCCAACCCCCTCTTTACGAAAGAGGGGGCTATACCCCCATAACTTAGACTAAAACGGTAGGTAAGCCCCCCTTTGAAAAAGGGGGATTTAGGGGGATTATATGGAAAATGTTAATACTTCTTATCTCGAGTTCAGGTTACTTAAATTAGTGGAAAAAAATTAGTCACTAGCTGGCGGATTGCCATTCCCCACAGGCATGGCGGTGGGCTTTGGTTTGTTATTGGTGGTAGTTGTTGATGATATACTGGCAACGCCACTCGCTAGTCCTGCTTTTTGTAAGGCGAGTTGGGCTTCGGCTTGTTGTTTAGCAAGCAGTTTTTCTGCATTGATTTTAGCCAGCTCTTCAGCAGTTGGTGGTTTAATGGGATTTTTGTCACGTTCAAGTAGCCAGTAGTCAATGGCTCGCCGTGCTAAGGGAGCAACTTTACTACCACCTCGTCCATTTTCTACGATTAATGCGACAGCAATTTGAGGGTTTTCAACAGGGGCAAAGGCAATAAACCAACCGTGGTCACGATGGCGTTCACTTAATGCGGCCTCGTTGTAGCGTTTACCTTGGGCGATGGATTTGACTTGAGCTGTACCTGTTTTGCCAGCCAGTCGATATTTTGAGGTATATACACCTTTGGCAGTACCTGATTTGACGGTGGCTTCCATCGCTGATTGCATTCTTAGCCAATCTTGCTCAGTGCCGTTAAAAGGAATCTTGCCATCAGGTTTGTTGGCGATGGGTAAGTTAACCGCCCCTGTGGTCTTACGTAAGAGATGGGGGGTTAAATGATGCCCTTTATTAGCAACCATCGCTGTGGCATTGGCAACTTGTAAAGGGGTTGCCAAAAAGTATCCCTGACCAATACTGGCAGAAATGGTTTCCCCTGGAAGCCACGGCTTTTTATAGGTTTTCATTTTCCATTCACTTGAGGGATATACGCCTGTTTTTTCACCTGGCAAATCAATGCCTGTTTTTTTGCCAAAATTAAAACGTGTCATCCAATTGTGCATTTTATCAATACCCATTTGATAAGACGTTTTATAATAATACGTATCAACAGATTGGGTAATCGATTTGGTTAAATTGACTGTACCATGTCCTGACTTTTTCCAGTCACGAAATTTATGGCTATCTCCGGGAATGCTAAAGTATCCGGGGTCAAAAATAGTGCTTTCCCATGTCATCACACCTGCATCTAATAGCCCCATACCTGCAAACGGCTTGATGGTCGAGGCAGGTGGATATTGACCTTGCAAGGCTCGATTGTATAAAGGCATATCAGGGTCTTCGTTTAAGGCTTTATAATCTTTGCTACTGATGCCTGAAATAAATGGATTGGGGTCGTAGCTGGGGTTGCTGACAAAAGCCAATACTTCCCCTGTATTTGGGTCGATCGCCACCATCGCTGCTCGTTTGCCTGCCAACTCGTCACTGATAATTTTTTGTAAACCATAATCAAGACTAAGATAAATATCATTGCCAGCGATAGGGGGCTTGGTGTCAAGTTTGCGGATGATATCGCCATAGGCATTGGTTTCGATGGATTGATAACCCGGTGTACCAAGTAATAGTGATTCGTATTGTTTTTCGATACCTGTTTTACCGATTAAATCCGTGCCTGCATACAGTTTTTTGTCGAGTTTTTTGCTGTCGTTATCACTGATACGCCCCACATAGCCCATCACATGAGAAAACAAATCCCCATAGGGGTAAGTACGGGTGAGCTTACTTTGAATGGTCACGCCCTTAAAAAACGGCTTGCGTTCGCTAAATTGGGCGACTTGCTGTTCGGTCAGTCCGATTTTGATGGTGACTGGCTCGTTTTTGCTTTTCTTTAATGCCTTTAAACCCTCATCAATTTCTTCTGGGGTTAGCTGAAAAATCGGTGTCAATAATTCCAAGGTTTTTTGTGGGTCTTCGATTTCGTCAGGGCTGACCACGGCGGTAAATACAGGGTGATTGTCCGCCAATAATATCCCATTACGGTCGTAAATATAGCCACGGCTAGGTGGGGCAGAGATAAGCTTAATGCGGTTGTTGTCGGACTGGGTGACGTATTGTTTATGGGTATAAATTTGTAAATAAGCATACCGCATGACTAATCCAATCAAGCCCAATAAAATAAAAAAGCCTGCCAAAATGACACGTCTTTTAAAAATTTGGTTCTCTTTTTGGACATCAGAAGATAAGGGTTGTTTCATAGGGGTATGCACAGCTCATTACAAAAAATATAGTCAATTCAATATGAAACAAGATTTTGATGAAAGGGCGTATGCAATACGCCCCTACAAAACCTAGTTTATTGGTATTTCAAATAAGTAGGTGAACAATTTTAAATTATAAAAAAACCGTTCGTGGTGAGCCTGTCGAACCATAACGGTTTTCCTACCCTTCGACAAGCTCAGGGCGAACGGAAAACCATATTTAATTTTGTTCACTTACTTAGCTATATATCAAGACCAAGATAAAGGCAGTTATTTTAACATACTTTTTGGTGTTTACGCAGTTATCCAATTTTTTACAAAGCGAAGTTTTGTTAAGGTAAAAATCAATGAGTTATGTTAAAATCAGCCAATTTTTCACAACCCAATTTTCATTACAATTTCCCATAACAGTTTTTACGGCAGTTATTTTCCTTATGTTCGCAGAAATTTGGCAAAAACTTGTTAATCATCCGCAGTTTTTTGCGATGTTGACCATTCCGTTTGTCACGGCAGTGGTAACGTGGGGTCATGTGTGGATGGCACTCAAAATGCTATTTTATCCCATTCATTTTTGGGGGATTCCTATCAAGGGATTTCCGTTTGGGGGGATTGGCTGGCAGGGGATTGTGCCTCGTAAAGCAGGCAAAATTTCTGGGATTATCGTTGACCAAACTTTGTCAAAACTGGGGTCGTTGGATGAGTTTTTTCAAGCCATGCACCCAGAGGAAGTGGCGGAATATATCAGCCGTGCGATGAATGACAATTTAGAGTCGCTGATTGATGAAATTATGAATGAGCGGTCGGCTACGCTGTGGTCAAGTATGCCGTATGCAGTGAAACGCCGAATTTATGCGTATGGGCATGAGCAACTGCCTGATATTATGAAAAATTTGGTGCTGGATTTGACCCATCATGTCGAAGATTTGGTTGATATGCGTGAGATGATTGTGCATAAGATGGAATCTGACCGAGCCCTGATGGTGCGGATGTTTCTGAAAGTTGGGCAAAAAGAAATCAACTTTATTTGGCATATTAGTGCGTTGATTGGGTTTTTATTTGGTATTATCCAAATGGCGGTGTTTTATTTTGTGCCAGTGCATTGGACAGTACCGTTCTTTGCGTCTATTTGGGGTTTTTTGACCAACTGGATTGCGATTTGGATGGTGTTTAATCCCATTGAACCGCATTATTTTCGCTTTATTAAATTATTTAGCCTAAGCAAAGTTTTTCCATTTATTCATGTTGGTCGTCCGCACATGGCAACTTATAATTGGCAGGGCGGTTTTATGAAGCGTCAAGCTGAAGTGTCCGAGGTGTTTGCTGAAATTGTGGTGCGTGATTTGGTGACCCTAAAAAATATCATGCACGAAATGCTGTATGGTAGCCGTGCCACACAAAGCCGTGATTTAATCAAATCGCACGTGCATCAAATTTTAGAATCGCCTGTGATTCAGACTTCGTTAAAATTTGGTTTGGGGCGAAAAGAATTTGGGCAGTTAAAGCACGTGATTATTGATAAGTCGATTCAAGCGACCATGATTCCGATGAGTAATCCTGAGCTGAATCAAAGCCGTGCGGATAAAATTTTTGGGCTATTTCGTGACCGTATTCGAGCGTTAACGCCCAAAGAGTTTCAGAATTTATTGCGACCTGCGTTCCAAGAAGATGAGTTGACCTTGATTGTGTTGGGTGGGGTAACAGGGTTTTTGGCAGGTTGGTTACACTTAATTTTTGTGTTTTATTAGATTGGTTGTTGATGGGTGGTAGGAGCAAGTATGTTAATCACAGAGTTGGGCTATTTTGCCCTTGTGTTGGCGTTGGTGATTGCGATTTTACAAGTGATTTTTCCAACGGTGGGGGTCATCAAGCACCAACCTGCATGGCAACGCTTGGCAGGTAGCTTTGCGGTGGCACAGTTTTTGGCGACAGGTGCGTCATTTTTGTGTTTGATGTATGGCTTTTATGCCAATGATTTTACGTTAAGTTATGTGGCAAATCAGTCCAATTCGTTGTTGCCTTGGTATTACCGTGTATCAGCAACGTGGGGCGGGCATGAAGGTTCGCTGTTACTGTGGGTGACGATTTTGGCAACGTGGGGCTTGGCGGTGGCATTGTTTAGCAAAAGCCTACCGCTTGCGATGAAGGCCCGTGTGTTGGTGGTGATTGGCTTTGTGCAGTTGATGATGGTGTCGATGGTGATTTTTGTGTCGTCACCGTTTAATCGTACTTTGCCAAACATTCCTGTCGATGGTAAGGATTTGAACCCATTGCTTCAAGACCCCGGTTTGATTTTTCACCCACCGATGCTGTATATGGGCTATGTGGGGGCGGTCGTGCCGTTTGCGTTTGCGATTTCGGCATTGTGGGCAGGCAGGCTGGATGCGGTGTGGACTCGTTGGAGTCGCCCTTGGACGTTGGCTTCGTGGAGCTGTTTGACGTTGGGTATTGCGTTAGGCTCATTGTGGGCATATAACGAGCTAGGTTGGGGCGGTTGGTGGTTTTGGGACCCAGTGGAAAATGCGTCTTTAATGCCGTGGCTAGGTGGTGTGGCGTTGCTTCATTCATTGGCTGTGACCGAAAAACGAGGCGTGTTTAAGGCATGGACGATTATGCTGGCGATTTTTACCTTTGGGTTAAGTTTGCTTGGCACATTTTTGGTACGCTCAGGGGTGATTACCTCGGTGCATTCGTTCGCTGCTGACCCCACACGAGGTTTGTTTATCCTTGTGATTTTGGGCGTGGTGATTGGCGGTGGTTTGGCGATGTTTGCATGGCGTGGCTGGAAATTGACCCAAGAAAGCCATTACCAACTTAAATCTCGTGAAACCCTGTTGGTCGTTAACAATGTCATTATCCTTGTCGCCACCATTGTGGTGGTATTGGGGACGCTATATCCGATGCTTGCCGATGCGTTTAAATTGGGTCAAGTGTCTGTTGGAGCACCATATTTTAATGCGTTGTTTGTGCCATTGACATGGTTGTTATTGCTATTTTTGGCACTCGGGCCTGTCAGCCGTTGGAAAAAAGATACTCGTCCGTTTTTGGGTGTAGGTCTGGCGATATTAGCCAGTTGTTTGGTGTTAGGGGCGATTGTCAGCTATTTCTTAGCTGATAAAATGCTAATCAATATTTTGATGTCTACGGCTTTATGTTTGTGGGTGTTGGTATGGCTAGTGATTGATATTAAAAGTAAAACTCGCAATGCACCGAGCTTGATGGTAGGATTAAAGCGTCTTAATATCGGCTATTGGGGCATGCACGTGGCTCACGTGGGTATTTTATTGGTGGTGATGGGGATTGCGATTACCACCAGTACCAGTGTCGAAAAAGACGTGGCAATGGGGCAGGGCGATAAAGTCACGGTTCAAGGCTATGACTTTTATTTGACCAAACTTGAGCAAGTACGAGGGGCGAACTTTGATGCCACTCGTGGTGTGGTGACGGTGAGTAAAGACGGCAAAACCCTAGCAACTTTGCACCCAGAAAAACGCCAATATGTGATTAGCCAAATGCCAATGACCGAAGCGTCCATTCACTACAATCCATTGCGTGATGTGTATATGGCATTGGGTGAGCCAATCGTTGAGAATAATGCTAATCCTAACCTACAACCCAACCATAAAGATGTACAAAAATGGGCAGTACGAATTTATGTCAAACCTGCGGTACGTTGGATATGGTGGGGGTCATTTGTGATTGCGTTGGGGGCGGTGTTAAGTATGCTTGATAAACGCTACCGCAAAGCAGGCAAAGCCCAATTACTTAACCAAAATACTGATATTATTAGTAGTGAGATAATTAATACTGAGAAGATTAGTAACGAAATGATTAGTACCAAGCCAGTGCAGGGGGTGACTCATGGCAATGCGTAAACAACAACTTTGGTTTATTATTCCATTATTGGTGTTTTTGGTGGCGATTGGTTTGTTTTACACTCGCCTTGGCAAAGATACCACCGTGGTCACCAATACCTCGCTAAATCGTCCATTGCCGAGTTTTAGCTTGCCTGATTTGACCAATCCAAGCCAAATGCTCAATCAGAGTCAATTGCCAAAACAGCCATTTTTGCTGAATGTTTGGGCTTCGTGGTGTGTGACTTGTAAAATTGAACATCCGTTTTTATTACAAATGTCAAAGGCTGGCGTGCCGATTGTTGGGGTTAATTATAAAGATGAAGCCAAAGATGCGTTGGCGTATCTCAATGAACATCAAGACCCCTTTGCGATTAATGTACAAGATAAAGATGGCAAACTCGGCATTGATTTGGGTTTGACAGGCGTACCAGAGTCGTTTGTGGTGGATAGTCAAGGTAAAATTCGCCAGCATATTTTGGGCGAAATCAATGAGGAACGCTATAATAAGCAAGTATTGCCTTGTTTGACCGCTTTGCGTGACAATGCCGATGAAGCCAAAGTCAAAGGAGTGTGCCAATGAACAAGAGTTTTTATAAAGCCGTGATGCTAACGGTTTGCGTTAGCCTAAGTCAAATTGGTTTGGCAAAAAATACAGCCACCGTTTTGCCAAAATTTAATTTACCACAATTTGGTAAGTCTGGTCAGACCGTGAACAATGCCAATTTACCGAATCAGCCCTTCTTATTGACGGCATGGGCATCATGGTGTGGGGCATGTCGTGAGGAAAATCCTTATCTCAAAACCTTATCCAAACAAGATATAAAAATCGTTGGCGTGAATACTCAAGATGAACCAGCCGATGCCAAAAGGTTTTTACAACGGCATGGCAATCCTTTTATTTTTAGTATGCAGAATAATGATGGTACGTTTACCGAAAAATTAGATATTCCTGTACTGCCTTATACATTAGTGGTTGATAATAAAGGGGTTATTCGTCAAAGGGTTGAAGGTCAGTTAGACAGTAAAACATTTCATCGTTGGGTAAAACCTTGTTTAAATGCGTTAAATAAGAATGCCACTGAAACAGAGATTAAAAGGGTTTGCCGATGAAGTACGATAAAGCAAGAGATTTAAGTCGTTGTCGTAATGTAGTATTTGGGTTGTTATTTGCGTGTATCACGATGCCTTCGTTAGCAGTCATTGATACTTACCAATTTGATAATCCTCGCCAAGAAGCCCAGTACCGAGCATTAATCGAAGAATTTCGCTGTCCCAAATGCCAAAATCAAAATTTAGCAGGCTCAGATGCCCCCATCGCTCAAGACCTCAAGCAACAAACCTATGACATGGTGAAACAGGGACGCAGTGATGCCGAAATCCGCCAATACATGAACGAACGTTATGGCGACTTTATCAGCTATAAACCGCCTGTGCGTCCTTCGACATGGATTTTGTGGTTTTTTCCACCGCTATTGTTATTGGTATTATTGTTTATTTGGTATGTTAAAAATCGCCATAATAACAAACGTTTATCAGCGACCCAAGAGGCGTATGTCGAGCCTCCATTATCCGATACCGAACAGCAACGCCTCAATGCCTTGCTCAATGCGGATGATAATGCCAACACCAAATAACCCATGTTTTTAGCAAGGAATCGTCATGTCTTCGCTTATTTTATTTATTGGACTTGCCATCGCATTTGCTGTGACGTTGGCGTTCATTGTGTTATTGCCTTGGTTTAACAAAACCACTTGGCTGACCCAAGGCGACAATCAACTGTTGACCTTAAATATTGATGTGTTTAAACAACGCCTATCCGAGTTAGAAAGTGACTATCACAACGGACAAATCGAACAAGCCACCTACGATAGCCAAAAACTTGCCCTTGAGCGTCAATTGCTTGATATCAGCGATACGGTGGAGCGTCAAAGTTTTCGCCCCAATTGGAAAAGTCGGTTGATTTTTTTGGTATGGATTCCGTTTTTGGCAGGGATGGCGTATTTGATAATCGGCGACCGCACGCCAGTGTATAAGCTGTGGCAAGCCCAAGATAGCCTTGGACAAGTTGCCGATGACCTACTGACCGCCAAAATCGACACACCACCCGAATGGGCGACCAAGGACAGCGTAGGGCTAATCAGTGCCATGCAAACCAACGTCCATCACCATGCCACCGATGCGATGCGTTGGTTTCGCTTGTCGGAAGTGTTTTTGGCACTCGAAGCCCCAGAAGAAGGCATTGAATCGCTATCACGAGCGTACCGTCTTAGTCCAGATGATGAAAAAATCGCCATCACTTATGCCCAAACTCGCTTTTTCACCCAAGGCGGACAGATGGACAACGAAACTCGCCAAGTGGTCGAGCATATCCTTGCCAAAAATCCCAAGCACCAAGGCGGACAAATGTTAATGGCGATGGGTGAAATGCGAAGTGGTAATTACGCTCAAGCACGACATTGGGTTAATATTCTCAAAACCGACATTGCTAGCCGTTCTGGCGACCATAGCCAAGCCCTTGCCAGTCTTGCCGAGCTAGAACAAACCATCAGCCAGCGTGAACAGCAAGGCGAACAAGCGGTGACAGTCAAAATTAACATCACCCCAGAAATTCTAGGGCGTGTCAAAAAAGGCGATACCCTGTTTGTCACGGTCAAAGACAGTCAAGGCGGTATGCCGATTGTCGCCAAAAAACTATCAGCCGACAGCCTAAATAACGCAGGGCTTGACCTCAAAATCAGCGATAATGATAGCCTCATGCCAACGCTAAAATTAAGCGAAGCCCTTGCCAGTAACAAAGCATTGGTGGTCACGGCCCGTATTAGCACCTCGGGCGATGCCATGCCTGTCAAAGGCGATTTGACCAGTAACCCTGTGCCACTGGATGCCAGAGCTGAAGCTAATAGCGTATTGATTGATAAAATTGTACCGTAGTTGATATATCACCAAAATAAATACTTATCAAACTATAATTTTATTAAAAAATTGCTTGAGGTTTTGCGGTTTAACAGGTATTGTTACAGGCAGAAAGCATACATTTACAGCGTTTGCTTATCGAGATTTTAAACTCGCTTTTTGCCAGTTTATTTTATGTGAAAGACTATGTTAAGGACATCAATATGAAACGTATTATTCTTTTAGGGCCACCAGGGGCAGGTAAAGGCACGCAAGCTCAAGTCATCACCAAAGCCTTCAATATCCCACAAATCTCAACTGGCGATATGCTTCGCTCGGCGATTAAAGAAGGCACAGAATTGGGCAAACAAGCCAAGAGCGTGATGGACGCAGGTGGATTGGTGTCTGATGATTTGATTATTAATCTTGTCAAAGAACGTATCGCCCAGCCAGACTGTACCAACGGCTGTATTTTTGATGGCTTTCCACGTACCATTCCTCAAGCTCAAGCCTTGGCAGAAGCAGGCGTAAACATTGATAATGTTATCGAAATTGACGTACCTGATGCGGATATCGTGGCTCGTTTATCAGGTCGCCGTTCACACCCAGCGTCTGGTCGTGTGTATCACATCGTATACAATCCACCAAAAGTGGAAGGCAAAGACGATGAAACAGGTGAAGACCTTATCCAACGTGATGATGACAAAGAAGATACCATCAAAGAGCGTTTAGCGACTTACCATAACCAAACCGAAGCCTTAGTTGGTTTTTATCAAGATTTGGCAAAATCTGGTGCAAATGCCCCACGTTATGCCAAATTTGACGGCACACAAGCCATTGATAAAGTCAGTGATGCGGTATTGGCGGAATTAAATCAGAAGTAATACTTTGAGATTTTGGGCGTATCCAATACGCCCCTACAAAATAGGTCTTAATTCTCGCTTAATCTTCGTAGGGTGTGTTCCACGCACTATTTAAAATTAATAGCTTCAATAGGTGCGTATGACGCACCTTACGATTAGTTTTTTTGCATTTTGGATTATCATTGGATTATCAATAGCCATAAAAAAACCACCTCAAATGAGGTGGTTTTGCGTTATCAAGGCACGTATTAAGCAGTTTTAAGGGCTTTAACGGCTTTGTTAAGACGGCTTTTATGACGAGCGGCTTTGTTTTTGTGAATCACGCCTTTGTCAGCAAGACGGTCAATGACAGGCACAGCTTTGTTGTAGGCTTCGGTTGCTAATTCATAGCTTTTAGATTCAACGGCTTTTACAACGTTTTTGATATAAGTACGTACCATAGAACGTTGTGAAGCTTTTAATTGACGGCGTTTAACGTTTTGACGGGCACGTTTACGAGCTTGTGCAGAATTTGCCACGGTTATCTCCTAGATAAGATTTTAAGATTTTTGCAATAAAATAGTCAGATTAATTGGGCAGCCACCGCATTAATGTGACATAGGTTTTGGTGCTTGAATCCTTGAATCACTAGACACGGTTAAAAATTCATGCGATATCAAGCGGATTTTAAGCCAAATATTCTAACAAAATCTGTGTTTGATAACAACTTGTTTTCGCAGTTTATGGCACAATCTTTGGTGAATGTAAGTCGATGGGGTGTTTATCCTCGGATTTTTACTAAAAATTTAAAGATGTAGCGGATATTTTGTGATTTTTTGCTGACAGTGTTTGGCAATTATGGTTAAATGTCGTGCATCATTTAATAAAAATATTATGAAAAGGTTGTCGAATTTATGCAACGTACCGCATTGGTGATTGGAGCGACAGGGCTGGTGGGTCAGTCGTTATTGATACAGCTTGCTAGTCTATATCAAAAGGTGATTATCATCGCACGTAGTCAGCCCAAGGGCTTGAGTGAGTCGATGCACTTTTATCAACTTAAAGACTTTAATCAATTAGAAAGTTTTGTGACAGGGCTGTCGTTGGATAGCTATGTGGATGCGTTTAGTTGCCTTGGTACGACCATGAAACAAGCAGGCGATGAAGCTCATTTTCGTGAGATTGATTTTGGTTATAATTTGGCTTTTGCCAAGGCGTGTCATGCCAAGGGCATTCGGCATTTCTTTTTGTTATCAGCGATGGGGGCAGATGCCCATAGTCGGTTTTTTTATAACCGTGTCAAAGGTGAGCTTGAGTTAGCCGTTAATAACTTAGGGTTTGAGGCGTTGGGTATTTTTCGACCTTCTTTGTTGTTGGGGAAACATGATAATCGACCCATCGAAAATCTTGCCCAAACAGCGTATAACCTCATTAAACCAATCATCCCCAAAAGACTACCTGTTCGCCCAATCGAGGCGGAACGAGTAGCGATGGCGATGGCATTGGTGGCAAATAATTGGCATATTGTGGCGACTTACCAAAAATCCACCAATTTGCCTGTTGATAATAAAGTGCAAGTGTTTAGCAATGCTGATATGCTGTCAATGACACGGCTAAAGCGTTGATAGCATTGAAATAATGTTTTTAAAAAGGAATTAACCATGAAACTAACTTTTGTTACTTGTGATTTGTTAGATGACAACCCTGAGTGTCAAGTTTGTAGCCCAAATATGGAAGGCAAACGCTTCTTTAGCTATGGTGGCAATGCCAGTTTTGGTGGGGAAGTGGTGACGGTAAAGTGTTTTGAAGATAATAGCCGTGTGAAAGAGTTGTTTGCGACCAATGGTAAAGATGATAACGGTAATGGCAAGGTATTGGTCGTTGATGGCGGTGCGTCCATGCGGTGTGCGTTGCTCGGTGATATGATTGCTCAAAGTGCGGTCGATAATGGCTGGGCTGGGGTGATTGTGTATGGTTGTGTGCGTGATGTCGATGATATGGGTAAAATGCCGATTGGTGTGCAGGCACTTGGCTCGATACCTCGTAAATCCAATCGTCAAGGTGTGGGAGAAACTGGTATCGATATCAGCTTCGGTGGTCTGACCATCCGCTCAGGTATGTATGTGTATGCGGATAATAATGGGATTATTTTGAGTGAGAATGCGTTGATTTAATGGCAAATTTTATGGCTACACCTTTGAGCAATCCCACTGAATCCACTGTGCGACAGCTTAAACAGCTTTACTAACAATGGTTGACACTAGGAAAATAACTTCATTATTGCTTTGCAAAAAGATACTGATTGATATCCTAACAATCAGTATCCAATCAAACATTATATCATTGTACAAATTTTGCAATCAGTTCTATTAACTTACCACGGTCTTTGACAATATCCAGTAATTCTTCAGCTCGGATACTTTTAATAACTTTATAAAAATGCTTAAACTGTTCTTTTAGTTCAGTTTTATTTTCAAGAGAATTAAGGTCATATCCATTTTCATAAAACCAATTAACTGAAATTAGCATGGCAAAAGTAACTGCAATAGCTACTCCAGCAGCTGCCATATCTAATACACCTGTTGGGGGTAATACCGACTTTGCCCATAGAAACATATTAGAGCCAATGCTCTGACTGGCAAACAACGGTATAGCAGCGATAGCAGATTTTTTCGATAAAATTTCACCAGTATAGACATAGTGAATTGACATAATCGCACCAGCTTGAATACCTGTAATATAAATGGCACTACCTGGCACAAATGCTGCTATCCCAACCGCGACTAAAGCACCATAAATAATTTTGCGTGCTGATTGTGATTTTGTATACATTTCACGCATAAGAAGTAAGTTCTTGCCATGTTTTTTTAAGTAATCGAGCATGGCATCACGCAACTCATCAATACCTCGAATATCCATTTCAGCTTCGGGGTCATACTCTGGGTCATATCCGTCAGTACAGGTGCGGAATATTATATCATCATTTTGCAAACCTAACTTGTCATGCCACTGTTGGACGACTTGCTCTAAGGCTTTGGGTTTTTTGTCGTATTCGTCAATTTTATTCATAACAACAAAAACTTTGCCAGCATATTCTTTAAGTTCATCATAATGGGCTTTTTGTGACTCATCGACTGAGCCTGATACTACTAAGATTCCTACATCAATATCACTTAGAATATTGCGAGTTTCTTGACTATTTTCTTTAATAACATCACCGAGACCAGGGGAGTCAATTACAGTGATATTTTTACTCCATTGAATTTCTTTTATTTTGGTGGTAACACCTGATATTGCCCCTACTTGAACTTTTTTCTCTTCATGGCGACTAACATTAAATAAGGCATTTATCAGTGAGCTTTTTCCAGTACTGACACGACCGACCACAGCAATTTTTAGCTTTTTATTAGGTAAAGTTTCAATGCTATCAAGCTGTTCATGCATTTTTGCCTCAGCCTGCTGGCTCTGACTTTCATCAAATTTTTCCATAATTAACAGTCCATATAAAATTAGTATTATAAGATGTTGAGAAATTAGAGTGAGTTCTGAATTTTACCAAAAATAATCTAGGGGTATCTATAATTAATCTTACTAAATGTTCCCTAAAATGCTTTAAATCAATCCCAAAAAACCCCACAATAACCGCATAATATTCTACCTGAAAAATGCAATAATGACTATGAACGCCACGCAAAATCACCCTTTATCCCATTTATCCTTTAACATCAACCAACAACTCTTTGCCAATACCAACAAGCAACACGACAAACGCTGGCTTGGCAACCTACAGGGTATGACCCTCAGCCTATGGCTTGCCAGTCTAAATCAGCCATCCAGCGAGCAACACAACCGCCTCAAAGTCGTCATCACTCGTGACCAAAATCAGCTTAATCAGCTAGAAACCGAACTGGCATTTTGTGGGGTGGATGCCCATGTGTTCCCAGACTGGGAAACCCTGACCTATGATGAACTGTCACCGCACCATGACATCGTATCCGAGCGGATTCACCTGCTCACCCATATGCCAAGTGACGGCATTTTGCTGATTAGTGTGCAGACCTTGATGCACCGTGTCGCTCCTGCCAGTTGGTTACTCGGTCAGCATTTTGACTTGTCGGTGGGGGATAGGTTTGAGGTCGAAAAGCAACGCCTACAACTTGCCAAAGCAGGCTATCATGCGGTGGAAAATGTCTTTGAACCCAGTGAATTTGCCATTCGTGGTAGTGTGATTGACCTGTTTCCTATCGGTCAGCCGTTTCCTGTGCGGATTGATTTGTTTGATGATGAGATTGAAAGCATTCGTTTTTTTAACCCCCAAACCCAACGCAGTCTGACCCAAGCGGATTTGGACGAACTTAAAACCAATGACCCCCATCAATATGTCAAATTTATGAATTTGTCCCTCCCCACTGATTCTAAATTATCTGTCCCCTCCCAAGGGGAGGGGGAACTCCCTCCCCCCAAGGGGGAGGGTTGGGGTGGGGGCAAAATAAACACCTTTAAAATCCTCCCTGCTCGTGAGTTTCCACTAGAAGACGGCAAAGAAACTTTTCGAGCCAATTTTGCCAGTAGTTTTGCCAATACTTCGGCACGGCGGTTTGAGCTATTTAATGATGTGATGAATGGCATTGCCCCTGCTGGGGTGGAGTATTATCAGCCGTTGTTTTTTGAGCCAAGTGTGTGGCAAGCCGAAAGTGATTTCTTTAGCTATTTGCCCAAAGATAGTTTGCTGATTATTGATAGTGAATTTGAGCCACGTTATCAAGAATTTTGGACGCAAATCGCACAACGCTATGACGACCGCCGTCATGACATTGATAAGCCGATTGTCGCTCCCAACGACTTATATTTAAACCAAAATATTTTTGAGCAAAAACTGGCAAGCTACCCTCGGATTTTTACCAGTGAAACGCCTTTAACCGACATCCAATTACAAAAACAAGGGGCGGTCAATGCCAATACCTTACCACCACCCAACCTTGCGATTGACCATAAACTTGCCGAGCCGTTACAGCGGTTGATAGCGTTTCGAGATGAATTTGACAAGCCCATATTAATCGTTGCCGAAACCGCAGGTCGGCGTGAGATTTTATCAGAATTATTGCAAAAACGCTTTAATTTACAAGCGGTTGCAGGGCTGATTGACTTTTTAGCCAATCTTGATGACGCTCATAGCAATACGCTTGCCCTTACCACAGCCCCCATCGAGCGTGGGGCGTTGCTTGCGGATAAGTTTGCCATTATCAGCGAAACCCAACTGTTTGGGCGACAGGTGCTACAAACTCGCAGACGCAGACAAAGCGATGTGTCCGATGAGTTTTTGGTCAAGTCGGTCAGCGAGCTGAATATTGGCGACCCTGTGGTGCATATTGATTTTGGCGTGGGGCGGTATCAAGGGCTGATTACCCTTGACATTGACAAGCAGTTGCAGGAATTTATCCATCTGACCTATGCCGATGATGCCAGTATTTATGTGCCTGTGGCGAATTTGCAACTTATCAGCCGTTACGCAGGGGGCGATAGTGCCACCGCACCGCTACACGCCATTGGCAGTGGTAAATGGGACAAAGCCAAAGCCAAAGCATTGAGCCAAATCCATGATGTAGCGGCGGAACTCCTAAACGTACAGGCAAGGCGAGATGCCAAAGTGGGGATTCATTTTCCCATTGACCCGATTCAGTACGATTTGTTTGCCAGTCAATTTGCCTTTGAAGAAACGCCCGACCAAGCCAACGCCATCGAGGCGGTGATTCACGATATGAAACAAAACAAGCCCATGGATAGGCTGGTGTGTGGCGATGTGGGTTTTGGTAAAACCGAAGTCGCCATGCGGTCAGCCTTTATTGCGGTGCAAGCAGGCTATCAAGTGGCGGTGCTTGTGCCGACCACGCTGTTGGCAGGGCAACATGAAGACAACTTTATGGATAGGTTTGCCGATTGGGCGATTCGCATTGAGTCGTTGTCACGCTTTGGCACAAAAAAACAACACGATAAAATTTTACAAGATGTCGCAGACGGTAAAGTCGATATTTTGATTGGCACGCATCGGATTTTGCAAGATGATGTCAAATTTGCCAACTTAGGTCTGATGATTGTCGATGAAGAACACCGTTTTGGCGTGCGTGATAAAGAGCGGATTAAAGCCATGCAGTCGGATGTCGATGTGCTGTCGATGACCGCTACGCCGATTCCTCGCACGCTGAATATGGCGTTGTCAGGGATGCGAAATATGTCGATTATCGCCACGCCTCCTGCCAGACGGTTGGCAATCAAAACCTTTGTCATGCAAAAATCCGATAATCTGCTCAAAGAGGCGATTTTGCGTGAATTATTGCGTGGCGGACAGGTGTTTTTGCTCCATAACGATGTCGCCAGTATCGAGCGAATGGCGGAAACCGTGCGAGAACTTGTGCCAGAGGCTCGTGTGGCGGTGGCTCATGGACAGATGAAAGAGCGAGAACTCGAACACGTCATGCAGGATTTTTACCATAAAAAACATAACGTTCTTGTGTGTACTACTATCATCGAGACAGGCATTGATATCCCCAACGCCAATACTATTATTATTAACCGTGCGGATAAATTCGGTTTAGCCCAACTTCACCAACTGCGTGGGCGAGTGGGGCGAAGTCACCATCAAGCCTATTGCTATCTGCTTGTGCCATCACTCAAAGGCTTGACCACCGATGCCCAAAAACGCCTTGAAGCTATCAGCCGAGCCAATACGCTGGGGGCTGGCTTTATGCTGGCTAGTGAAGACCTTGAAATTCGTGGGGCAGGCGAGCTACTCGGCAAAAGTCAAAGCGGTAATATGCAGGCGATTGGTTTTAACCTGTATATGGATATGCTCAATCGTGCCACCAAAGCTATCAAGGCAGGTAAACAGCCCGATTTGAATACGCCATTATCGCTGACCAGTGATATTAATTTGCATTTATCCGCCCTGATTCCAGAGGATTATTTGGGCGATGTGCATCAAAGGTTGTTGTTTTATAAAAAAATTGCCAATGCCGAAGATTTTGACAGTTTAATCAGTATTCGTAGTGAGATGCTTGACCGTTTTGGCAGTTTGCCCGAACCGACCAAAAATCTGTTTGCGGTGCATCAGTTGCGACTTATGGCAGAGCCGTTGGAAATCCGTAAGATTGACGGTAATGAGCGGTCGGTGACGTTGGAGTTTTCGCCTGATACGCCTGTGGAGGCGATTACCATTATTCAGTTGATTCAGTCGAATCCGAGTAAGTTTAAGATGAATGGGGCGACTGGGATAAAAATGGTCGATGAAAAATTGGTGACCGCAGAGGGGAGGATTGAGGCGGTTAAAGGTTTGTTGGAGAAATTGGTGTGATTTTAAAATGGAATTAAAAAGTTATGAAAATACTAAATGAAGTTGAACATCGTCATATGGTTAGTGAAATGCTGTTTCGTTACTATTTTAAGCCTTTATATACAGGTCTCAAGAATAATCCTGAATTAATTGAAGGTTTCACTGGTTTTTTGATTAATCCTCAACAATTGAGATTTTACCAAGGTAAGACTCATTTGGCTATAGAATATCTAGGCTCTGAAGTTTTAGAAAAACTGCCAGATGGATTCAATATTATGGCTACTTTCCAAGACTGCTCACTTTCTAATATTAGTTTAATGGAAAATATTATTGGATTTAATTCAACTTCACTATTGGAAGTTCCTATTTTTGATGTAATAGAAGATTTGATTTGGGCAAGCAATGATGGTTTTGATAAACTGACTGAATTAGGATGGAATTATGAGGCACAAAATTCTTTTATGATAATGAATTCAAAATTACCTTCTGTACCACCTAATCAATTTTGTAGAATTGTAAATGGATTTTTTTTTGATGCTAATGATTTTGGTCTTGTAACAAGACATGTAAAATGTATTGATTTTATACCGATACAGTATGATGATAGTAATTCTGAATTTGATATTTTCAAATATAATTTAGATAGTTTTAAAAAACTCGCTGTGCATGATTTAACTTACGTTTATCCTATGCCATCAAATGATTATAAGTATAAACATTTACCAAGGATTAATCGTTTTATTGAGTTATGGGGAAACTCTCAAACAAGTGAGACAGACATAACAAGTTTTCTATCTGAAACCGATAACAGATTCATAATAGCTATGGCTTTCGGTGCAGAGAATATCTATCCACAAGTTGAATGTGAATGGCAATCAGAAGAAAAGAATAAAGTTATCCCCGATTTTCTAATTGAAAAAAATGGACGTGTAACTATTTTAGAATTCAAACTACCCACATTGAAGGGTAATGCTATAGTGGGCATAAATAACAGAGAAACCTTATCATCTATGCTGAACTCATATATTTCGCAAACGAGAGTATATAAGGAGTATTTTGATGACCCTAGAAATAGAGAATATGTTAATAATAAGATTGGTATAGATGTTTATAAGCCAAACAGAGTAATTATAGTAGGCAGAAGACAAGACTTTGATAGAAAGCATCTAAGAGAAATAGTTGCTGAGCATCAGAATTTAGATATAATCACATTTGATGATTTAATTGATAGTGTTACTGCTCAATTTTACCATGATTGAGTTATAAACCATTTTCTTCATAAACTTGATTTTCTAAAACCGCTACACTATAATTTGAAATAAGGAGATGGCTAGGGTTTCCCTCTAGCCCACCTGGGCGACTGGTACTCGCTTTAGGTGCTGTGTTTACCAAGCGTTAGAGCTAATAAACAACAGAATCAAAAAGGCGATGATGAGTAAAATTGGTTTCATCGCTTTCTCCTGAGAGCCGTTAAAAAATTGCACTGCAATTTTAGGCTCGCAAGAAAAAATCCTTTAAATAGGATTTTTTGCTGTTTTAAGGTTTCAGCCCAACGGCTCTGTTAAATCGAACTTTAACCGCCATCATTTTCACAGTCAAAAATGACGGTCGCATTATACTAGAAATTCAACTCAAAAAAATGCCTATCGTCCATGATAGGCATTTTGTTTTATAGTAAATTATCAACGATGAACCAACAACCTACACCATTAACCAATAATAATCCCGAAAAGTTATTGCAAGAACCCACTTACCCCGAAGACTGGGAATGTTGCGACAACGGCTGTGAAGAACTCTGCGTCTATGAAATCTACCGCACCCAAAAACAAGCCTATGACGCACAGCAAGCTCAAATAGCATCCGCCAAAGACTCAAAATAAACCCCCAATCAGTATTAATAAGAAAGATATCTCGATTGCCATAATACTGTCATGGATATTTCACCCAACTGTCACAATTTTACGGTTAAATAAGACTTACAAAGTCAGCATAAATCCAGTTTGATTGTCTTAATAATTAGCTTTACAAAAAGTAAATACGAAACAAACTGATTGGAATTGACAAAGGGGAAACCTCAAGTCAAAATGTTTACACCTTATAATGATAACCAAATGATTGCTAAATAATCAAACAACCAAAATAATGGTTATCAAAGAACGGCGTTGGTCATTGAGCGACTGGCGTAACAACATAGGTAATGAGGATAGCCACATGGGTTTACCAATGGACTATCGTGACAATAATCATAAAATCAATGGAGAAATCAACATGTTAGATATGTTAAATGAAGCCTACGACTTAGAAGCAGAAATTGTATTCTTGGATGAAGGCGATGATGCCGTAGAGATGTAATTGCATCAATTAAGCAATACGTTTTGCGATAAACGTTAAACCATCGCATCGACAACCGCTTAACACACAATTAAGCGGTTTTGTTTTTTTGTGGATAGGTATGGATGTTATTGGGCAGGTGTGCTTGCCATGGGTTGATGAGTCATTTTTGACATATCGTGGTTCATCTGAGCGTGGTTCATGTTTTGATGATTCGTCGGCATAGGGCTAGAGGCAGGCATGGATGCCATATTGTGCGTACTGTGCATGCTACTCATATCGTGATTCATTTGGCTCATGTTCATACTGCCATGACCGCTATGCCCACCATGTCCGCCGTGCATGGACATCATTAACATGGGAACAAAAATCACTGCCAAACCTGATAATATCATCAAGATACCATTGACTTGACGCAAGCGAAATTTGGTAATGCGTTGTTGAATCACGCCAATGGTTTTTTGGGTGGCAATGAGCATGGGCAATGTCCCAAGCCCAAATACAAACATCAACACCGCCCCAGTCGCCACATCATGCCCCACGACTGCCATCAATAATGCCCCATACACCAACCCGCACGGCAAAAATCCCCATAATAATCCAGCCATTAAGGCTTTGGGAAAGCTGTTGATTGGAAAGACTTTTTGGCGAATGGGCGACATTTTTTGCCATAGACTCATGCCAAGTTTTTCGAGCGAATTTAATGCCTTAAACCCCAGCATGGATAGCCCAATTAACATCAACACTGAGCCAAGTAATATCGCAGGCAAGCGGTTGCCGACCATAAAGGGTTGAAGCACAGTCGTACCGATAAAGCCTGCCACTAGCCCAAGGGTTGCATAGCTTAACAATCGCCCAAGGTGGTAGGTGAGGATTAAGGCATTTTTTTTGCCCTCGGATACGCCCTGCATGGATAGCCCAAAAGCTGTCACGATACCGCCACACATCCCCAAACAGTGCGGTGAACCAAAAAATCCCATCCCAAATGATGCTAATAATAACGCCCAACTCATAGTTACCTCATTTGCCCATTCACCCAATCAAGATTTTTCGTCCATTCAATTAGCCATAAGGAGATTGTCGAAGGGCGTATCCACGACTATCAATTACTAGGTTTATCTGTCACCCTGTTCTCACTAGGCGTTTCCTCGGTGTCTTGTAATTGCTCACGGCGAAATTGTCGATCATCTAAAATGACCCGTTGCGACTCATTATCAAGGTCATCAAATTGACGAGATTTTACCGCATAATAAATCGCAAAAATGCCAAAGACGAATAAAATCAAGCTAAGGGGAACTAAAAAATACATACTTTGCATAAATACACCTATCATTATATGGTTAGGTATTTTGTGGATTATACGCCTATTTTAGACGTTTGGGACGTGGCAAAATGTCGCACCCTAACATCAGTTTAGCTATTGATTACGTTACAAACTACGCCAAAAGACAGCGAAAACTTGCAAAAATACTAAACTATGGTAAGGATAGTTATGCTAAGATGTTAACATTACTTAGCAATTTCTAATACTTACTAATCTTCTAATACTTACTAATCTTCTAATACTTACTAATCGCTAGATACTATATAATCCTATTATAGTGCCTAGCGATTAAGGACTTACTTATGTCATTACCGCAAGTCAAAACGATACTGAAACAATTTCGCCCTAGCAAAAAACACCTATTGACGCTAGCAGGTGCAGTGGTGGTAGGGATGTTATTGATGCCAACTGCCAATGCAAACACCGTGGTGATTGATGTGCGTACCCCACAAGAATACCAAGTTGACCATCCAAATGGGGCGATTAATATTCCACATAGTGAAATTGTTGCCAAAATCGCCAGTCAAGGTGTGAGCAAATCAGACACCATTAAGCTATATAGCCGTGGTGGTGGGCGTGCCGAACAAGCTAAAAATGCTTTACAATCCGCAGGTTATACCAATGTGGAAATTCAAAAGTAATTTATCAATGCTCACAATATCAATGCTCACAATTATGTTGTGGGGATAAAATATCCCTTGCCACTGCCAATAGCTCATAAGTGGCTCGCCGAGAATGTTTGAGATTGCCCCCAAGGTTATGCCAATCAAGGGGGCTTTCTAATGGGGCAACGCTTGAAAAGGTCGCCATCCCATTGAGGGCAAATTGTCGTCTGGCTCGATTCATGTGGTAGGGGTCAGTTACCAAAATCACATTTTTGACGGCAACGGTTTGGGCGGTAAAACGGGCATTTTCGCAAGTATTAAAGCTATTTTTCTCAACAATCACCTCCCAAATATTATGGCTTTGTAGCCAACGCCGCATCCAAGGGGCTTCTTTACCACTGACCACGATGGGTAACTGATAAGTTTGATAAATGTTTTCGGCTTGTCGTAATCGTTCTTTGGTAAATTGATTGATGACGATGTCATTTAGGCGATTATTGGTCAAACCACCGCCCAATACCACAATCGCTGTGGGTGGGTTGGTCAGCGTAGCGGTTGGCGGGAGTGTGACTTGGTTGAGTAATGCCAATACAGCTTGGGCATATAAAGGGGTAAACAAACTAATCACCAAGGCACAGCCCAGCACAATGGCGACCGTTAGTAACTGTCCCAATGTCGAGATAACAAAGCTGATGGAGTCAATGAGTTTGCTTAATGCTTCCATTTGATTCTATCCACACAGGCTCAGGTACAAGCTCAATGCCAAATTTTTGTATGATAACTTGCTGAATATAGTGCATGGTACGCTCAATATCGGCTTGTGTGGCACGATAGGGGGCATGATTGGTTAATACCAAGGCTTGATGAACATGGGTCAAAATCGGTGCGATACCTTTGCCTTTAAGTCCTGCTTGGTCAATCAGCCAGCCTGCCGCCAATTTGATATTATCGGTTGGGTTGCCATCATGGTCTTTAACAGGATAATGCACAAGCGTTGGATAATCCGCCAATAACGCTTGAGCCGTGGCTTGGCTGACGATAGGGTTTTGGAAAAAACTACCACAGTTTGGTAGTTCACTGGTTTCAGGAATCTTGCTTTGGCGAATTTGGATAATCGCATTCATGGTATCCACAGGCGTGGGTTGTTCACGCCCTGCTAGTTTGGCAAACTCACTGGCGACACTGGCGACATCGCCATAATTGATATTGACCTGCGGATTTTTATGTAAATTAAACGTCACACTGGTAATCAGCCATTGACCCACTTCCCGTTTAAAACGGCTATCACGGTAGCCAAATTCACATTCGGCACGGCTTAATTGATGAAAGGTCAAGGTAGGGATATGAAAAGCGGTGACAGACTCGATGACATCTTCTACTTGCACGCCATACGCCCCAATATTCTGCACAGGGCTTGCACCGACCCAACTGGGAATCAATGCCAAGTTTTCTAGCCCATACCAGCCTTGATTGACCGTAGATACTACCAGTTCATGCCAAGGCTCACCTGCCATGACCTCAAGCGTGACGCTATCAGCCGTTTCAGCTATCACATGTTGCCCCATCAAGGTCGGTGAAATCACCACCGCTTCTAGCACCGCAGGGAGTAGCGTGTTACTGCCATTGGATAAAATCACAAAAGGTAGTTGCTGTTCCGCCAAACGAGCAAAGGTCGGAGCGACTTCATCGAGTTGCTCAAAACGAATCCATTGTTTGGCATGGCATTGCAGTGCCATGGTACTCAGATGGCTAATATCGGTAAAACCTTGTGGGGGTAAGGTGGCATTGGTCAAAGCAGGTGCAGTCATAAAATCAGCTTGATATTGATAAATGGTGAATTATAGGCGATAAAACGCAGTAGCTTACCATACTTTTTGCTGTGTTTGCATGAAAAAATTAATACTCGCCATGATCACGATTCATGCCAGTTGGCTGATGTCCCAAAAAATTTGCCAATTGTCGGCGTTGCTTTTTATTGGGTCGGTGGTCTGGGCGGGCGAGATTGGCAAGTTGCCTTTGTTCGTGAAAAAATTCTCGTTGGCTGATGCTTTCTTCGGTTTCTTGATACAGCGTACTGGCAATTGTGGCATTGCCTCGGCTTTGTGATAGAGCTAAGACTTTGACGGTTTTTTGGGTATAAAGATTGGCAGACCCTTGGCGAATGGTCAGCTCATCACCGACCATGATTTCCTTGCTCACTTTGACACGATTGCCAAAATGATGCACACGCCCTGCTTCGATGGCTTCTTTGGCGATGGTGCGAGTTTTATAAAAACGGGCCGCCCATAGCCATTTATCAAGGCGAACTTTTTGGGCGGATGGGGAAGTGGTATCGGTGGTTTTTTGCATATTATTTTTTGATTGTACCTAGCTGATAAGTGCTATTTATTCTTCTTAGGACTTACGCAAAAATGCCATTTGTAGGTTGGGTGGAAGAATGACACCCAACATAAACCATTGAGATTGTTGGGTATCGCAAGCTCTACCCAACCTACAATTTAGTTAAATGCGTAAGTCCTACCTCTAAACCCCCTTACATAGACTTAGTCTAAGGCATCAGTCCCCCTTTGAAAAAGGGGGGATTTAGGGGGATTAAATCGTACGTTTTTTAACAACCTTGCTTCATATCCGCTTCTGATAACGGATTAGAGCCACGTACAGGGCGAGGGCAAGGCTCACCATAATATTGTTTATCCGCAAAATAACTTGAACGCACCATTGGGGCTGCCCAAATATTGGCAAAACCAATCTTTTGTCCATAAGCTGTATAGCGGTCAAATTCGTCTGGATGGACAAAACGGTCAACAGGGGCATGGGATTTGCTAGGCTGTAAATACTGCCCAATGGTAATCAAATCCACGTCATGGGCTTTTAGGTCATCAAGCAAGGCATACACCTCGTCTTCGGTTTCGCCCAGTCCCACCATAAAGCCACATTTGGTCACGATATCTGGACGGCGTGCTTTATATTCTTTGAGTAATTGTAATGAATGTTGGTAGTCTGAGCCGGGACGGAAGGCTTTATATAGGCGTGGTACGGTTTCGATATTGTGGTTAAATACGTCTGGGGCAGTTTCGCTCAAAATATCCAATGCCAATTGCTCACGCCCACGAAAATCAGGGACTAAAATTTCAAGCAGACAATTTGGGCTAAGGTTGCGTGATTCGGTAATCACTTCGGCAAAATGCCCTGCACCACCATCCTTGAGGTCATCACGGTCAACGGAGGTAATCACCGCATATTTTAGCCCAAGCCCTGCAATGGTTTCGGCAGTGTGAATCGGCTCGTCTTTGTCCAACGGATTGGGGCGACCGTGTGCCACATCGCAAAATGGACAACGGCGAGTACAAATGTCACCCATAATCATAAAGGTCGCTGTACCATCACCAAAACATTGCGGTAAATTGGGGCAGGCGGCCTCTTCGCAGACGGTGTAGAGTTTTTGTTTGCGTAAGGTGCTTTTGATATTGGCGACTTCGGCAGGGGAAGATAGTTTAACTCGAATCCAGTCTGGTTTTTTTGGCATTTCCACCGTGGGAATGATTTTGACAGGAATACGTGCCACTTTATCATGTCCACGCAGTTTTTCACCGACTTCTGGGCGTTTGACAGCAGGGCGAGTGGCGGTGGGTTCGGGTTGGTGAGTTTTGACGACATCACTCATAATGCAAAATCCTTACAGCAAAATTTTTCGCTATTATAACAGGTTATCAAGGCTTTGTGGGGGTGCTAAGAACAGGAATCAAGGCATTAATAAAGGCATAAGTAACGTATGAATATCCGCTAAATTGGCAAAGCGTTGTTGTGGAAATTTTGCCGTCAAGCCATCAATGATACGTTGTAAGGTCTGTTGTAACGCCCTATCCGTGGTAATGAGGGGCAGGCGAGGCATGGGCTGTTGGCAATGAGCGACTGCCCAATCGTGTAACTCGGTGGCAAAAAATGGCTTTTGCCCAGTAAACATCTCAAATAACACAATACCAAGGCTATAACAATCGCTTTGAGCGGTCAATGGCAAGCCGTTAAATTGCTCTGGACTCATATAGGCAGGCGTGCCAGCGGTAAAGTCGGATGTCCGCAGGGCGGTGGTGGTTAACGATTGGGATAAACCAAAGTCCAACAAAATTACTTGCTGATATTCGGTCAATAAAATATTACTCGGCTTCATATCGCCATGTAAATAGCCTAAGCAATGAATATCTTGAATTAACTGACAAAGACGAATGGCAATAATAATTTTTTGTTCAAAGGTCAAGCTGTTTTGTTGAAGTAAGGTTTTAAGGGTTTGCCCTTGATAAAAGGGTAAAATTAAGAAAGCATTGTCTTTTTCGGTCGCATAAGCCAATAATTGAGGGATACCATAATGCGACTTTGGAGGATTATGTTTATCTATGGCTAACGTTTGGCAGGCTTGTAACGTTTTGATTTCTTGGCAAAATTGTGAATAATGAATGGCTGAAATGGGGGCGATAAGGCGTTTGATAAAAATCGACTGTGCTTGGCTGTGTGGGCTGTTTGATAACCATTGACCATGATATAACTGTGTGGCATTGCGTGGATTTGAATCAGCTAACAGCGTCAAATCAGCGATGGGTAAATTTTTAGCTGATAATTCCGCCAAAAACTCTTGAGTTTGCAACGGTTTATTCATGGTCATCAATTAATTGCTGATATTTGCGAGTCAACGTATTGCGTCCCCAGCCCAGTAATTGCGAGGCTTTGCCTTTATGGTTGTCGGTGAAATCAAGGGCGACTTCAAGCAGGCATTTTTCAAAATCTTCGGTAGCCGTTTGTAAAATACCTTGTTCGCCATTGGCAAGGGCATGATTTGCCCAATGCCGTAGCGGTGTTAGCCAGTCATCCGCAGTGGGGATTGAGGTTAGTTTGGGTTGTTTATCTGATAAATTATCGGTTGGCACGTTTTTAAGTGGCAAATTCTCAAGTGGCAAGCGGTCAGATGGTGAATTATTGAATGACGGTTCACTGATATTAGCCGTGGTCAGCGGTTTATCATCAATCAATATTTCGGCTTTTTGTTGCAAATTTTTTTGGTAAAAATCAATAATTTCTGGTGGTAAATCGCTGATTTGCACTTGATTGCCAATTGCCATAACATTGACCCATCGGCAAGTATTTTCTAATTGTCGAACATTGCCTTGCCACGGATAGGCTTGCAAAGCCTGTATGGTGGTGGGGACAAGCGTTTTGACAGGGATTTGCATTTGCCGAGCAATTTGGTGCATAAAAAACTCAACCAACAGCGGAATATCCTCACGCCGTTCACGCAAAGCAGGCAAATTCAGCCGAATGACATTCAGCCGATAAAATAAATCTTCTCGAAATTTGCCTTGTTTTACCAAATTCTCAAGGTGCTGATGGGTAGCGGCGATGATTCGTACATCGACTTTAATAGGCTTTTGCCCACCCACTCGAAAAAATTCACCATTGGCAAGCACTCGAAGCAAACGAGTTTGCGTGGGTAGGGGCATATCGCCAATTTCATCCAAAAACAGCGTGCCACCGTGGGCTTGCTCAAAGCGTCCTTGGCGTGTGGTGGTCGCCCCAGTGAATGCCCCTTTTTCATGCCCAAACAGTTCGGACTCGATTAAATCATGCGGTATCGCCGCCATATTAAGGGCAATAAACGGTTTGTGTTTACGTGGCGAATGTTGGTGCAACGCATGGGCTATCAGCTCTTTGCCTGTGCCAGATTCGCCTGTAATCAACACCGTAATAGGCGTGTGCGATAGCCGACCAATGGCACGAAACACGGTTTGCATGGCGGATGATTGTCCAATAATGCCGTTGGGGTTATGAGGGGTGGTAAGATTTGGATTAAAATTTTGTTGAATATTAGCTATTGTTTCATTTGCTACTTCTTTTGATAAAGGGGATTGTTTTTTGACAAAATTTTGTAAGTTATTTGATGATGAATTGATGGGGTTTAACTCATCATTTTGTTGATTGGCTGTTTGGTTTTTATCATTAAAAGTTGGGTTTTTGGATTGTAAATCTTTGGCATGAATCAAGGCTTTTTGAACCACAGCGACCACATCATCAAGGTCAAACGGTTTGGGTAAATAGTCAAACGCCCCTGTTTGGTAGCTATCGACTGCGGACTGCACGTCAGCATGGGCGGTCATAATGATGACAGGGATTTGGGGAAATTGGGCGTGGATTTTTTCGCTAAAATTCAAGCCATCCATCATTGGCATACGAATGTCGGTTAAAATGACGTTGGGCAATACGTTTGGCTCAAGTTGCTGTAACTTTTGCCATGCCAATTTGGCTTGCCCAAACGTTTGTACCTCAAGGTTGGTCATGTCATCGCTTAACGCATCTTGCAAAATCGTGCGTAATGCCATGTCATCATCAATGACCCAAATCGTTGATTTTTCCACAATTTTTCCTTTTTTCAAGAATTGATTTTGATTTTTATATATCGTAGGTTGGGTTGAGCTTTGCGAAACCCAACATTTTCAAATCGTTTATGTTGGGTGTCATTCTTCCACCCAACCTACAGATAGGGCTTTTATCTAAACCTCATCCAATTTGTAATTTCTTTTGCTATATCAATTAATTAACATATCACCTGTCGCTAAGGCAATAAGATGGTAAAGATGGTTTCCCCAGTTTTGGAGGTCACATTCACCACCCCATGATGACGTTGCACGATATCTTGCACCAACGCCAGCCCCAAGCCAGTCCCAGCCTCACGCCCAGTCACCAACGGATAAAAAATCTGTGGCAATAACGCCTCATCAATGCCTTGCCCATTGTCAATAATATCAATTTTTAGCACACTTTTGTGACGGATATCGCCAATCGTGTATTGATAGGCAATGCGAGTGCGTAGGGTAATGGTGGGCGATGGCGTGGCATTTTCTTGCAACGACTGCATGGCATTGTTAATGATATTCAAAAATACCTGAACCAGTTGGTCATTATCCGCCACCACATTGGGTAATGACAAGTCATAATCTCGCACAAAATCAATGGGATAGGGTTGTAATTTGACCAGATTTAAAACTTGCTCTAACGGCTGATGCACATTAATAGATTGCCAGTTGGGTAGATGGGTCGAGCCGAGTAATTGGCTAACTAAGTGATTAAGCCGTTGGGTTTCTTGCTGAATGATGGTCAGATAATTGTCGATTTTCGCCGTTTTTTCGCTGATTTTTTGGCTATGAATTTTATCACTATCATTACTATTCGGTTCAGTTATCATTGCCAAAATTTGATGAATATTTTTTTGTAATAGCTGATTTGCCCCCAAAATCCCTGCCAGTGGATTTTTGACTTCGTGAGCCATATTGCGAATGATTTGGCGAGTGGCGTGGTGTTGGGCTTGTTGTTGCTGTTCTTGGTTGATACGGCTTTGACGGTCTTTTGCCCACAGTTCGACTACATAAAAAAACGCTTTGGCCTCGCTATCCGCATTTTCCATTGGCGATACCGCATAATCTACTAACATGGGTTCATTGACCGCTTGAATCATCACGTCATGTTGCACAAAGGATTGGTTCAAATGATGGCAATGGTCAAATTGTTGGCGTAAGGGTGAGCTGTGTTGAGTATTGGTTTCGCTATTGGCTTTAATCGGATTTAATAGCTCAATGATGGATAGTTGTTGGATTTTACTAAAACTGGCACAGAGTAGCTGTTCAGCATTGCTATTTACAAATACGATATTAAAATCACTATCCGCTACCAATACCGCAGTAAATAAGCTGTTGGTGAGTAGGGAAAGGTTGAGAGGGTTGTCACGGTTTATGATAATAAATCCTCAAAAATCAAATGGTGAGCGAAATGACAACATAGCAAATTTTCACCAAAAAGCAAAATTATTTTTCAAACCCCAAAAAACCAAGTAAAATAGTCGGTTTAAATCTTGATAGCCAAAAGTGAAAGTCATGTCAAATCAGCCACAAGTTTTTATTCCAAATTCTGCCGAAAATACCACTTCAGCCACTCACCACCAAGCCAACCACAACGAAAACCGCACGCTTGAACAAAGTGCCAAACAAGTCGCTCAAACTGGCTCACCCATTGCTCCAAATGTTTCTCCTAAAATCGGCTTTGTATCGCTCGGTTGCCCCAAAGCCTTAGTTGATAGCGAACGCATTATCACCGAACTCACTCGTGACGGTTATCAAGTGGCAAGTGACTACGATGGGGCGGATTTGGTGGTGGTGAATACCTGTGGCTTTATCGAATCTGCGGTGCAAGAAAGCCTTGATGCGATTGGCGAAGCGATTAATAAAAACGGCAAAGTCATCGTCACAGGCTGTCTTGGCAAAGATGCCGAAAAAATCCGCACCATGCACCCTGCCGTATTAGCCGTGACTGGCGCTCATGCCTATGAAGAGGTGGTGAATGCCGTGTCGCACCACGTGCCAAAACCGCAAGTTGATAAAACTTACGACCCAAAAATCGACTTGATTAATGATGCAGGGATTAAACTGACCCCCAAGCATTATGCTTATGTCAAAATTTCCGAAGGCTGTAACCATCGCTGTACCTTCTGTATTATTCCGAGCTTGCGTGGCGATTTGGTGAGCCGTCAAATTGACAGTATTATGAATGAAGCGGTCGCCCTCAAAAAAGCAGGCGTAAAAGAACTGCTAATCATCTCGCAAGATACCTCAGCATATGGGTTGGATTTAAAATATAAAACCAGTTTTTGGAATGGTATGCCCCTCAAATCCAAGTTTTATGATATGTGTGAGGCGTTGAACAATCTCGGTATTTGGGTGCGTTTGCACTATATTTATCCCTATCCGAACGTTGATGACGTGGTGAAACTGATGTCACAAGATAAGCTGTTGCCGTATCTTGATATTCCATTCCAACACGCTAGCCCAAGTGTATTAAAGGCGATGAAACGCCCTGCTCATAGCGAAAATGTGCTTGAGCGGATTGCCAAATGGCGTGACATCTGCCCTGATATCGTGATTCGTTCGACTTTCGTGGTCGGCTTTCCAGGGGAAACCGAAGAAGATTTCGAGTATTTACTGGATTGGCTAAAAGCCGCACGCCTTGACCGTGTCGGAGCGTTTACCTATTCTGAAATTGAGGGTGCAGTTGCCAATGATTTGCCAAACCCTGTGCCAGAAGCCGTTAAAAAAGAGCGTTACGAGCGATTAATGGCGTTACAACAGCAGATTTCTGCCGAAAAATTGCAAGAAAAAGTGGGTAAAACGCTGAAAGTATTGGTCGATGAAATTGATGAGGCAGAAGGTATTGCGATTTGTCGTAGTTATGCCGATGCCCCAGAAATTGACGGTCACGTGTATGTTGACAACATTGATGATTCGGTGAAAGTCGGTGAGTTTTTGACCGTCACCATTGATGAAGCCAGTGAGTATGACCTTTTCGCTAGTTATGCTAGTTAGGGATTTAGATTGGTAGGGGCGTATTGCATACGCCCAATAAATTAAAGTATCAATCTAAAAGTTATTTATAGGTTAGCTTGAAAGTTGAAATCCAATATAAATCATTGATAATGTTGGGTTTCGCAAGCTCAACCCAACCTACATGCGATAAAAATGCGTAATGTTGAAAGTTATTGAATATTCGGATTATTCAACCATTTATCTTCCAGTTTTTTCATTTCACCACTGGTAATTATTTGGTCAATACCTTGATTTAATTTTGTCAATAATTTGGTATTATCCTTTTTGGTCATCATCACCTGTTGAGATTCAGGAGTTGCTTCATTTTCATACGGCACAATCGTAATTTTATATTTTGGGTATTTTTTGGCATAATATTGCAACAACTGCATATCTTTAAATATCGCATCAATACTACCATTTAGCATATCTTTAAACGCCAAAAATGAGGTGTCTGAATAAATCACAGAGCCTGCTTTACCTGTGGCTTGCATTTGTTTCATTTGTTTGGAAACCTGCATACCACCGACAGTTAGACTTACTAAATCGTCCAATTTATTACCGTGAAATATACAAAACACTGTATAAGTATTTTTACGCCAATCTATTAAAATTTGATGAAATTTGATAAAATCGCCCACATTTAATACCATTTCATGCTAACTGCTACCCATAAGAGGTCACTATGTCCGATAAAGCCCCCCGTTATCAACGAATTTTGCTTAAACTTTCTGGTGAAGCCCTTGCAGGCAAAAACGACATGGGTATTGACTCTAGCGTGCTTGCCGATATGAGTCTTGCGATTGCTCACCTTGTCGGTTTGGGCGTGCAAGTCGGTATCGTGGTTGGCGGTGGTAACTTATACCGTGGTGCGTCACTACAAAAGCAAGGCTTGGTCGGACGTGTGACAGGCGACCAAATGGGTATGCTGGCGACTGTGATGAATGGCTTGGCATTGCGTGATGCCCTAGAACGCCGTAATATCAAATGCCGTCTGATGTCTGCCTTGCCAATTGGCGAAGTGACCGAAAATTATAGCAGTCGCAATGCCATTCGTTACCTCAAAAATAACGAAGTTTGCGTATTTGTCGCAGGGACGGGTAATCCATTTTTTACCACCGATACCGCTGCTTGCTTGCGAGGCATTGAGATTGAAGCCAATTTGATTTTGAAAGCCACCAAAGTCGATGGCGTATATAACAAAGACCCAAATGCCCATGATGATGCGGTAAAATATGATGAGTTGACCTTTGACCAAGTGCTTGACCAAAAATTGGGCGTGATGGATTTGACAGCGATTGCCTTGCTTCGTGAGCATAATGTGCCGTTGCAAGTGTTTGATATGGCAAAACAAAATGCCTTGCTACACGTGGTGATGGGTGAAGCGGAAGGCACGAAGGTCTATTAATAATAATGTAGGGGCGTATTGCATACGCCCAAATGATTAAATTTATTTGAAATTATTTAACAAAGGAATTTTCCATGATTAACGACATCAAAAAACAAGGCGAAGACAAAATGAAAAAGGCAGTCGAAGCCCTTGACAATGCCTTTATCAAACTGCGTACAGGTCGAGCCCATCCAGGCTTGTTATCAAGCGTTACCGTATCTTACTATGGCTCAGAGATGCCACTCAATCAAGTCGCTAGCGTCAATGTTGAAGACTCACGCACCTTAGTGGTACAGCCATTTGACCGTAGCATGGTGCAAGCGGTAGATAAAGCCATTCGTGAATCAGATTTGGGACTAAACCCTGTGACTGCCGATGTGATTCGTGTGCCACTACCTGCCTTGACTGAAGAAACTCGTAAAGACATGCAAAAATTGGCACGTCACGAAGCCGAAGAACGCCGTATCTCAATCCGCAATGCTCGCCGTGATGCCAACAATGCCCTAAAAGTGTTGGTTAAAGATAAAGAAATCTCGGAAGATGATGAACGCCGTGCCAGTGATGACATCCAAAAAATGACCGATAAATATATCGAAAGCATTGATAAAAAATTGGCAACCAAAGAATCAGAATTGATGGCAGTTTAAAATTTCCCCAACCCCTCTTACCAAAGAGGGGTTACGCCTGTCAAAATATGTAAAATCCATAGCATTAGGAAAAATTGGTGTCAAACGCTCAAACCCAAACTGAAACCATGCCCAAGCATATCGCCATCATTATGGATGGTAATAACCGTTATGCCAAAGCTCACGGCTTACCGACTGGTGGTGGGCATATCGCAGGCAAACAAACGCTTGACCCATTGGTCGAGCATTGTGTGAAAATAGGGGTCAAAGCTCTGACGGTGTTCGCCTTTTCGAGCGAAAATTGGCAACGCCCTGCCGATGAAGTCGCTCTACTGATGCGACTGCTGGAAGAAACCATTCACGACCAATTACCTCGGATGTTTCGCCATGAGATTGCGTTGCAGTTTATTGGTGATAGAAGCCAATTATCGCCAAAATTGCAAGATTTAATGGCGGATGCCGAAGCCCAAACCCAGCATTTAAGCCGTATGACGTTGGTCATTGCCATCAGTTATGGCGGTCAGTGGGATATTGTCAATGCGTGTCGCCAAGTAGCCAAGCAAGTCGAGCAAGGGGCATTGTCAGCGGATAGCTTGACTCAAGCTGATTTTGCCAAACATATATCCCTTGCTGATTTACCGCCTGTGGATATGCTGATTCGCACAGGTGGGGATTATCGTATTTCTAACTTTTTGCTGTGGCAATGTGCGTATGCTGAGTTGTTTTTTACCGAAACGTTATTCCCAGATTTTGCCCCTGCGGAATTGGATAATATGATTGCTGTGTTTATGGGGCGTGAAAGACGGTTTGGTAAAACCACTGAGCAAGTTTTGGGATTAAAATAGTGAAATTCTTTCAAATCACCAATTAAACCCAAAATTGAATCGTGTTACGCCAAGCGAACACGATTTTTTTAAACCGTCTTTTAACTTTAGGACTTACGCAAATTATCAATTCATTTCTCTGAATAAAGACGCTAGACCCCTGCATTCGCAGGGGTGATGAAATTTAAAAAAGAATCGTCATTCCCACGAATGTGGGAATCCAGTGTCTTTTGTGTAAGTCCTAAATTAACAACCGCTATGTTAACTTGAGAACCCCCATGTTTGAACGTATCAAAACTGCCCTTATTTTGCTTGTCATTGTCGGTGTGGCGATGTTTGCCAGTCGTGAGCCGTATTTGATACTACCATTATTGCTCGTGGGGGCAGGGGTTGGGGCGTATGAATGGGCGAAACTCATGCCAAAAGCGGATACTGACCTTGCTACTTACCAACCACCAAGCCAACAAATCCAAGTCAAACCAAGTAGCCAAGCCGATTATGTTTATGCAGGGATAGTATTGGCAGTGGTGCTTGTAGTGCTAGGCTTGTCATTTTTACCCAATCTAGATATCAGTTTTAATGCCACGCTAGTTTGGGCAGGATTTTGGGCGGTAGCAAGTGTGATTTGGCTATTGGTGATTCGTTGGGTGGGGCAATATCCGAATGCCACGCAAGCATGGTACGGTAAGTCGTTATATGCGATGGGTGTGGTGTTGCTGACTTCGGCGATTACCGCCATGTACTATCTATGGTCGCTGTCGGCTTGGTGGTTACTGTATGTGTTTGTGTTGGTATGGTGTGCTGACAGTGGGGCGTATTTTGTCGGTCGTAAGATTGGCAAACGCAAGATGTCTCCATATGTGTCCCCTAATAAAAGCGTTGAGGGCTTGATGGGCGGGCTTGTGACAGGTGCTTTGGTTGTTGTTGGTGTGGCGTTTGGTTTGCTAAAAGATTGGTCAGGGCTTGCGATAGCATTGTTTTTGGTGTTGTCTTTGGTGACGATTGTGATTTCGGTGTTTGGCGATTTGTTTGAGAGTATGCTCAAGCGTCATGCAGGGGTGAAAGATGCAGGGTCGTTGTTACCGGGGCATGGTGGGATTCTTGACCGTATTGATTCGCAGTTGTCAGCGATGCCGATTTTTGCGTTGGGATTTTGGGCAATGCGGTATTTTGGGTTAATCTAAATTTTTATTGGTTATACTAATGTATAAACCAATAAAAAAGCCCCAAATGTCATTAAGCTGAGAGAGGAAATAAATAAAATATCTACCGCTAAAATAAAGGTCTTGTATCTTTGAATAGATGCAAGCCTTAGCCCTGTGAAAATCATGCCTGTACATAATAAAAATCCCAATCCGCTAAATGCAAATACATGGTCAGATAATGTGGCAATGTGATTAGGATGGTGAAAGGTGTTTATCATAGCGACAATTGTGATACATAATCCTGCAAGAGTGGGTGTGGCAGACATCAGTGATAAAATTTCATCTCGCTCAAATTCTTTGCGTTTAGGTAGCATCAATTTATCTCATGGTTTATTAAGGTATATTGTGGTAAAAATCCATTATTTTACTCACATTGTTTACTCAGTAAGTGGGTAGATAATCTTAAAATTATACAATAATGATTGATTAAGTTAGGTAGTTTTTATGGCTTAATCCGACAATTCAATAAGGTCTTATGTGCTTATTTTCAATAGGATTGATTACGATAATTTGAGTGAATTGAGGGTTTAAACTTATATAATCAGGTGGTTTAATTTTATTCAAATAACTAAAAATCAAAGGTATTATTTTGACAATGAAAAACATCGCCCTCCTCGGAGCAACAGGCTCAATCGGTGACAGCACGTTATCCGTCATCGCCCAAAATGCCGACCAATACCACATCACAGGTGTGTCAGGCTATTCACGCCTTGATAAGCTACTTGCCATTTGTGAGCAGTTCCGCCCAAATTATGTCTGTCTGCCAACTGATAAAGCCGATGAATTTCGTAAGCTCCTCACCGACCATCAGCTAACTTGCCAAATCCTGACAGGTGAGCAAGGCTTAAGTGAACTTGCCACTTTACCCCAAGTCGATATCGTGGTTGCCTCTATCGTGGGTTCAGCAGGGTTGCCCTCGACATTATCTGCGGTACAAGCAGGTAAAACCGTCCTCCTTGCCAATAAAGAAGCCCTTGTAATGGCAGGCGAGTTGATGATGGAGGAGGTCAAAACCTCTGGGGCAACCTTACTGCCGATTGACAGCGAACATAATGCGATTTTTCAATGTTTGCCCAAAGACATTCAACAGCAACGTGGCGAAATTCATCAAGTCAATCATGGGGTAAAAAAACTGTGGCTGACGGCTTCGGGTGGGCCTTTTTTACACAAGACTTTTGACGATATGCAAAATGCCACCGTTGCCGAAGCAGTGAAACACCCTAACTGGTCAATGGGGCAGAAAATCTCGGTGGATAGTGCCACCATGATGAATAAAGGGCTTGAGCTGATTGAAGCGAGTTTTTTATTTGATATGCCAGTGGCGGATATTGGTGTGGTGATACATCCGCAGAGTATCGTGCATTCGATGGTTGAATATAATGACGGCAGTATTTTGGCACAGCTTGGTAGCCCAGATATGCGGACACCGATTGCTCATGCGTTGGCGTATCCGAATCGTATTGAGAGTGGCGTTGAGCGGTTGGATTTATTTAGCCTAAGCAATTTGCAGTTTTTACCGCCTGATTTGACCAAGTTTAAATGTTTGAGTTTGGCGTATCAAGCGATGCAGTGTGGCGGTTATGCCTGTATTGCCTTAAATGCCAGTAATGAAGTAGCGGTGCAGGCGTTTTTGGATGGTGAGATTCGTTTGACGGATATTGCCGATATTAATGAACAGGTTTTGAATCAAACTGAGCAACAGACTATCAGTTCATTGGACGATATTTTACAAGTCGATAAAAAAGCTCGTGAATTGGCAAGACAGGATATTTTTAGTTTGAGTAAAGCTTGATGGAGTTTGATAATTTTGGGCTATTATTGGCTTATATGGCTTTGACAGTAGCAATGATGGGCTATCAAACCAATGCTTATCAACAAAAACCAACAATGACCATTCAGCAATTCGACCAATTTTTAAGCCTTTCTCGTGACCAAAAAACCAATCAATTGTATTTTCAAAGCTTAAATGGTGAGTCAAAGGTGCAATGTGGTAAATATTGGTATTCGGATTATGCCAGTTTTACTCATAATGACATTCAAACCTTAAAAAATTTGAACGATGTCATTGATATCGCTAGTTTAAAGCTTGATTCTATTGAGAAAAATGAATATACACTGCATGATAAAAACCATCAATACGTTGTCATTTTAACCTTATGTGATAATACAGTGTCGTTTCAAAACTTTTCACCTAAAAAATCTGCACCAACGTCTATCCAATAAGCCGTTCATTTCGTCATTTATTACCCTACCAACAAAACTCTTATAGATTGTTTTTCATAAATTTGTCATCATAAAAAGCTTAACAACCGCTTTTTTATGATAGGTACATGAATGACATTTCTTTTGACGGTATTGGCGGCCATCGTGGTACTTGGACCACTCGTTGCATTACATGAATGGGGGCATTATATTGTTGCTCGGCTATGTGGTGTGAAGGTGTTGACCTATTCGATTGGGTTTGGTCCTAAACTGTTGTCTTGGACAAGTAAAAAGACAGGCATCAATTACGCTGTTTCTGCCGTGCCGTTGGGTGGCTATGTCAAAATGCTGGATGAGCGTGAAGGTGAAGTTGACCCAAAAGAACGCCATTTGGCATTTAATACCCAAAAACCGTGGAAAAAAATCGCCATCGTGTCGGCAGGCCCGATGATGAATTTAATCATTGCGGTTTTTTTATATTGGCTGTTATTTGTGTCGCCCAGCGAGGTACTTGCCACTAAGGTGGGCAGTATTGTTCCCAATTCCCCTGTTAGCCATACCAGTTTACAAGTTGGTGATGAAATCACCCAAGTGGATGGCGAAAATGTGCAGAGTTGGCAGGATATCAATTATTCGTTAGCCGACCGTATGGGTGAAACAGGCAATGTTCAGTTGACGGTGCAGAATCTCAAAGGTCAAGCCAACATTGCTGTGCCGATTAGCCAGTTTATGAAAACCGAAATAGGTAGCTCTAACAACCCCATTGACAGTCTTGGGGCAATTCCGTGGCAACCCAAAATTCCGCCTGTGATTGGTGAAATTGTGCCGAATGGTTCGGCGGATCGACAAGGTTTACAAGTCGGTGATGTGATTAAAACGGTGAATGGTCAGCCGATTGGTGATTGGTTAAGTTTTTCTAAAATTGTCAAAGATAATCCAGAAGTGGCATTAAATATTGGGATTGAGCGAGCAGGGCAAGCCAAAACGTTATCCGTCATGCCTCAAGCCAAAAAAGATACCATGGGACAGCGTTTTGGGCAAATTGGTGCAGGGGTTAAGCAAGCTCAAGTCGTTGTACCGCCCGAATTTAAAAAAACCATTCAATATAATCCCATTGAAGCAATGGGTAAGGCACTGCATAAAACCACGGATTTAAGTATGATGACCCTCAAATCAATGGGAAAAATGGTGACAGGGCTGATTGGGGTGGAAAATTTATCAGGTCCAATCACCATCGCCAAAGTCGCTAATCAAAGCTTTAGCATTGGTTGGGAAGCGGTATTATCGTTTATGGCAATTATTAGCCTTAGCCTTGCGGTGCTGAACTTATTGCCCATTCCTGTACTAGATGGTGGGCATATTGTGATGTATGGCTATGAGGCAGTCTTTGGCAAACCGATGCCAAAGCAAGTCCAGACCATCGGCATGAACATTGGATTAGCTTTGCTTGGTTGTTTCATGTTGTTGGCAATTGGTAATGATATTAGCCGACTTTTCTGATGTGGGGGGCGAGGCTATTCCAATGCCAGCGGAAGTATTTTACAATATGCCTTGAATTGGCGTTTAGCAGGATTTTACTAGACTTTATCCGCAAATTAGCTTACCTTATGCCAACCTAACCTGATTTTTTCGGAAAAATATGTTATGCGAAACTCAGCATTATTTATCCTTGCCCCTTTGGCAATGGTCGCCCCTTATGCCCAAGCGGTGAATTTCACTGTAGCAGATATTCAGTTCAATGGCTTGACACGTGTACCAGCCGAAAGTCTATACCCATTAGTGCCTATTAATGCAGGTGAAGTCGCTACCGATACCAATATTGCCAATGCTATCAAAGCGATTTATGCCACAGGTAATTTTTCGGACATTAAAGCCAGTCAAGTTGGTAATAACTTAGTGTTTAACGTGACTGAACGCCCAACGATTGCCAGTGTTAGTTTTGATGGTAATAAACTCATTCCAAAACAAGCCTTGACCGAGGGGCTAAAACGCATTGGTATTGCCGAAGGTAATGTGCTTAAACAAGCCACCGTTGAACAAATCCAATCCGAGCTAAAACAACAATATAATCAACAAGGTTACTATAACAGTGAAGTGACCGTCACCCAAACACCGATTGATAATAACCGTGTTGCACTAAAATTTGACTTTAAAGAAGGCAAGCCTGCCAAAGTGGTCGAAATTAAAGTGTCTGGTAACAAGCACTTTAGCGAAAAAGAAATCAAACAAGCGATGAATCTTAAAGAATCATCATGGGTGAATGTCATTAGCAAATCTGACCGTTTTGCCAAAGAAAAAATGGCGGCCAGCCTAGAAAGTGTCAATGCCATGTATCAAAATGCAGGCTTTGTCAAATTTAGTATTGATGATGCCAATTTGAACCTAAGCCCAGAAAAAGACAAGGTTTATATTGACCTAAAAATCACGGAAGGCGAGCAATATCAATTTGGTACAGTCAAGTTTTTGGGTAGTCCAAATTATGACCTACAAAAACTGCAAGACCAAGTTGCATTTAAGGCAGGCGAGCGATATACCCAAAAGCAAGTCACCACCACCTTACAAAATTTAGGGACACTGTACGGCAATGACGGCTATTATTTTGCCCAAATTCGCCCTGTCCCACGTATCAACGATACCACACGCACTGTGGATATGGATTTCTTTATCGACCCTGTGCGTCCTGTGTACGTTCGCCGTATTAATTTTAGTGGCAATACCAAAACTGCTGATGAAGTGCTACGCCGTGAAATGCGTCAGATGGAAGGGGCATTGGCATCCAATGAGAAAATTGAGCTATCACGCACTCGTTTGATGCGGACAGGTTTTTTCAAAACCGTCAATATTGATGTGAAGCCATTGGCAAACACCCCTGACCAAGTTGATTTGAATATCACTGTTGAAGAACAACCCTCAGGTACAAGTACCATCGCTGCAGGTTATTCACAAAGTGGTGGTTTGACCTTCCAAGCAGGACTTAGCCAATCCAACTTTATGGGAACAGGTAATAAAGTCAATCTTCAGCTTTCTCGCTCAGAAACGCTGAACAGCTACTCATTAGGCTATGTCAATCCGTATTTTACCCCAGATGGTATCTCGCAAGGGGCAAACTTATACTATCGTGAAACCAAATACGATGACAAAAATATCTCAAACTATGTCACCGACTCGTATGGTGGTACGGTCAATTTTAGCTATCCGATTGACGAAACCAAAAACTTGAGTGCAGGGCTGAATGCTGACCATACTACAGTGCGTGCAGGTCGGTCATTAGCCGTGGCAAACTTGCAATATCTTAAAGATGAAAATAACACAGATTTAAACATCATTAACATTGATGGTGATGATGATAATGAACGCTTTAATGCAGGCTATAATACCTACAGCCTAAATCTTGGCTGGAATATGAACACCCTTGATAAAGGCGTATTCCCAACCAAAGGCATGCGTCATAATGTGAATCTTGACTTGGCATTTGGCGATGCCCAATACCAAAAACTGGTATATGATGGTAGCTATTATCACCCATTTTATAAAGGCAGTGTGTTACGTGGCTATACCAAATTAGGCTATGGTAATGACTTGCCGTTTTGGGATAACTTCTTTGCAGGCGGTTATGGCTCAGTGCGTGGCTATGAAAATGCCACCCTTGGACCAAAAAGTGACCGCTATCGCTTTGCAGGCTCAGACCTTTACCCAGAAGAAATTGGCGGTAATGCGTTAGCCCAAGTGGGTACAGAGTTGATTTTACCAATGCCATTTAAAGGCGACTGGGCAAGCCAAATCCGTCCTGCATTATTTGTGGAAGGGGCTCAAGTCTTTGACACCACCAATAAAGACACCAAAACCATGGATGTGAATGGCAAAACAGTACCGCTGATTAATGGTAAAGATAACGATATGCGATTTAGTGCAGGGGCAGGGATTACATGGATTACCCCAATCGGTCCGATTTCGTTAAGCTATGCGTATCCATTGAATGACAAAAAAGATGACAAACTTGACCGTGTACAGTTTGAAATCGGACGTTTATTCTAATTGTAACAATAAGGAAAATTATGAAAACTTCACCTTTTACCATCAAAGCCTTGAGCATTGCTTTAGTCACTTCCGTGGCGTCATTGGCTAGTATGTCAAGCTTTGCCAATAACGTGGGTGTGTGGAATTCACAAATCGCCATTGCCAATAGCAACTATGCCAAAGCCAAAGTTGCTAGCGTCAAAACGGCGGTTGCCCCAAAACAGCAACAACTACAAAGCTACAAAGCCAATATTGAGCGTTTACAACAGCAATATGACAGCCAAAAAGATAAGCTAACCCAATCGCAAAAAGATGACATTCGTAAGCAAATCCAAACCAATCTGCAAAACTACGAACAAGTCGCTTCACAAATCCAAACCACGTTAGAAGCCAGCGAAAATGATGTCATGCAAAAAATCGCCCCAAAAATGCAAGGCATCACTGAAGCGATTATGAAGCAAAAAAACATGGATATTCTCATTGATAACCGTGACCGCAATGTGACTTATGTCAAACCAGAGTGGGAAGTGACCAAAGACTTTATCCAAAAAATCAATGAACAAGTAAAATAAAGTTTGTTATTATTGTATTGTAAATGATAATTGGGTAAGAAATCATATCAATCGGTAGGGGCGTATTGCATACGCCCAAAACACAAATATATGGTTTTTAATGACATTTCAAATAAGTAAAAAACGCAATCCTAGCCATTGCGTTTTTTATTATCCAAAATATTTAAGGATAGATTATGCTAACTTTGGCGGAGATACTCGCTGTACTGGGTGAAAAACAAACAACTGTGTTAAATAAAGCGGATTTTAGCCAATCTCAGCTTGAGCAAGTGATGATTGGCATTGCACCGCTTGCCAGTGCCACAGCGAATGATTTGGCATTTTTAGCCAATCCCCATTACCAAAATGACCTTAAAACCACCCAAGCAGGGGCAGTATTGGTAACGCCAACGATGGTGCAACATTGCCCTTCGCATACGGTGGCAATCGTGGTGAATAATCCTTATTTGGCGTATGCACAATTATCGGCATTATTTCGCTTTCAGCCCAATCAGCCCACTATTGCTATTCACCCAACTGCCATCATTCATGCCACTGCCACCCTTGGTCAAGGGGTCAGCGTGGGAGCGTATAGCGTGATTGGTGAAGGTGTGGTAATCGGTGATGATTGTCAAATTGACAGCCATGTGAGCATTGAAGATTTTGCCAAACTTGGAAAAAATTGCCAAATAAAATCGCATGTGTTCATTGGTCATCATTGTCAAATCGGTGAAGGTGTAATGTTGCACAGCCATGCCAGCATCGGCAACGAGGGCTTTGGCTTCGCCCCTAAAGGTAAACCCGATACCCAAGGTTGGCAAAAAATCCACCAACTCGGCAAGGTTATCATTGGTAATCATGTGCGAATCGGTAGCCAAACTTGTATCGATAGAGGCGCGTTGGGTGATACGATAATCGAAGATAACGTGATTATTGATAACTTAGTACAAATCGCCCATAACGTGCAGATTGGGGCAGGCACAGCGATTGCAGGCTGTGTGGGGATTGCAGGTAGTAGCAAGGTCGGTAAACGTTGCGTGTTGGCAGGTGGCGTGGGGCTAGTAGGGCATATCACTATCGCCGATGATGTCACCATCACAGGCATGACCATGGTCACCAAATCCATCATCCAAGCAGGCAGTTACTCATCAGGCACGCCGATGATGCCAACCAATTTATGGAAACGAGTGGCAGTGAAATTTAAACAATTGGTTTGAGGTAAAATAAAAATTTGAGAAAACAACTGTAAACTCAAATCAAAAAAGCGTACAATAGCCTTTTGAATGATAAAATCCAACCAAAGGAATCATCATGGATTTTGAAAAACTTACCGAAGCGGATTTTACCGCTCTTAATGAGCGAAATGTCACATTGCCTATCAATATCATGGCGTTAAAAGAGTATTTACCGCACCGCTATCCGTTTTTATTGATAGACCGAGTGACCGCTTGCCGTCCCAATGAATGGATTACCGCCATCAAAAATGTCACGGTCAATGAGCCATTTTTTAATGGTCATTTTCCTGAAGAGCCCATCATGCCGGGGGTATTGATGATTGAAGCGATGGCTCAAACCGCTGGTGTGCTAGGCTTTATCACCAAAAATGCCAAACCTCGAGATGGCTATATTTACCTGTTTGCAGGGGTGGATAAAGTCCGCTTTAAACGCCAAGTCATTCCGGGAGACCAGTTGATTTTGCGAGCCACCAAAACGATGGAACGTCATAATATTTATAAGTTTAGCTGTACTGCTTGTGTTGGTGATGAACTGGTGGCAAGTGCGGAATTGACCATTTCTGAACAACGTACACAATATTAGACCTCTGTTCTAACTGCTAAGCGTGGGTTAGCAAAGTGTTACCCACGATATATTGCGTCAAAAATTAGGTATGAAAAGAGCCTGATAAAAATGACTTATGATGGTTTTTTCAGTACCTAAATATCCTTAACTGACAGAAAAGTTGCGAGAAAAATAGCATTCATAGTGAAAAATGCTATAATAGCCCTTTTATCATCAAGTTGTTATAGTGATTTGAATAAACAACCTAGTAGGGGCGTACAACATACGCCCTTTTATAAAAAGGTGTGTTTTTCATCGAATAAACTATAATTAATTTGAATTGGCAACATGGCATCGCCAACCGCAGTTAGAAGGATTGTTCATGAGCATTCATCCCACCGCCATCATTGACCCTACGGCAACGATTCACCCTACCGCTACGATAGGGGCATATTGTATCGTGGGCGAACAAGTGACGATTGGGGCGGATACCAAGTTAAATTCTCATGTGGTGGTCGCAAAATGCACCCGCATTGGCGAACGTAATGAGATTTTTCAATTTGCCAGCATTGGTGAAGACTGTCAAGACCTCAAATACAATGGCGAAGAAACTTGGCTTGAAATCGGTGATGACAACCGTATTCGTGAAGCCTGTAGCCTGCATCGTGGCACAGTGCAAGATAAGGGACTGACCAAAATCGGCAACCGCAATCTCTTTATGGTCAATACCCATATTGCCCATGATTGCGTGGTTGGTGATGATAATGTGATTGCCAATAATGTGGGCGTGGCAGGTCATGTGCATATCGGCAATCATATCATTATTGGCGGTAATTCTGGTATTCACCAATTTTGTCATATTGATGATTTTAGTTTGATTGGTGGGGCGAGTCTTATTTTAAAAGACGTTGGGGCATTTAACATGGTGTCTGGCAATCCTGCCAAAAGTCATGGCTTAAATATTGAAGGCATGAGACGCAAAGGCTGGTCAAAAGAAACCATTAATTATTTGCGTCAAGCGTATCGGTTAATTTTCCGTGCTGGTTTAACCAAAGAAGAAGCGATTGTGGCAGTGACGGAACAAGTATTGCCATTTGAGCCTAAAGCCCAGTTATTGCTTGATTCTTTGGTGCAAAGTGAGCGTGGGTTGGTGAGATAAATTTCTTTCAGACGTTTTATTCATAGCCTTTGTACATGACAAAAATTTTATCAAAGTAGGGTGCGTCCCACGCAACTTTACAAATCAATTGCTTAAAATGGTGCGTAAAACGCACCCTACAGCCTTGCATAAAATTGTCGTGTTTTGAAAGATTTTTGCATTATCAGCGATGAATTAATTAGCTTAATGTCAATTCGGGTTTTTCCAACCCTTGTTTTTGATAAAATTCATCAACAAACGCATCAAATCTATCTTCCTCAATTGCTTGACGAATATCTGCCATCAATCGTTGATAAAAACGCAAATTATGAATCGTGCCAAGCTGTGCTGAAAGCATTTCGCCACAGCGGTGTAAGTGGTGCAAATAAGCACGGCTAAAGTTTTGGCAAGTATAACAATCACATTCGCTATCAAGGGTCGATTCATCAAAACGGTGACTGGCGTTTTTGATTTTGACCACACCATGACTGGTAAAATAATGTCCATTGCGTGCATTACGGGTTGGCATCACGCAGTCAAACATATCCACGCCACGGCGTACCGCTTCGACAATGTCTTCAGGCTTACCAACGCCCATCAAATAGCGAGGTCTATCGGCTGGCATGGCGTGCGGTAGATAGCTTAACACATCCATCATGTGTTCTTTGGGTTCGCCCACTGACAGACCGCCAATTGCATAGCCGTCAAAGCCCGTTTTTAGCAAGCCTTCAAGTGATTTTTCACGCAAATCACGGTACATACTGCCTTGAATAATGCCAAATAACGCATTAGTATTGCCGAGTTTTTCATGTTCGGTTTTACAGCGTTCGCCCCAACGTAATGATAGTTCAAGCGATTTATTCGCCTCAACATGGGTCGCAGGGTAGGGGGTGCATTCGTCAAACTGCATGACGATATCAGAATTGAGCGATTTTTGGATTTGCATGGAAATTTCTGGTGACAAAAATACCTTTGCCCCATCAATCGGCGAGCGAAAATACACGCCTTCTTCTTTGATTTTTCGCATTGCCCCAAGGCTAAATACTTGAAATCCGCCAGAATCGGTCAAAATCGGCTTATTCCAACCAATAAAATCATGCAGTCCGCCAAAGGTGTCAATGACAGCGGTGGTAGGGCGTAGCCAAAGATGAAAGGTATTGCCAAGAATGATATCCGCCCCAATCGCATGAATATCACGAGGGAGCATGCCTTTGACTGTGCCATAAGTACCAACTGGCATAAAGGCAGGGGTTTGGACTTCGCCATGAGCGAGGTGGACTGTGCCTCGTCTGGCACGGCTTTCGCCAGTGGCGGATTTATGCAACGTGAATTTCATCAATTTTCCTTAATACTTGCAATAGGCTACGATATCAAAATACCAAACACAAAAAAACCTGCTCAATGGCAGGTTTCATGCGGTTTTAATACTGCTAAGATGGTTAACAAGTTGGTGGGGACGGAGAGACTCGAACTCTCACACCTTGCGGCGCTGGAACCTAAATCCAGTGCGTCTACCAATTTCGCCACGTCCCCAAAGTTACTTAACAGTAACGCTTTAGAACTTGTTATTGCGTCTTAGTGGTTGCGTATTATATAGATTCTAAAAATTACGTCAAGCGATTTTTTGAAAAATTTCGCAAAAATATGCAATTTTTTCATTTTTTGGCTTAATTGACCATAAAATCCAAATACCGTTGGCTAAAGTTATGAATATTGGTAGCGACCATCGGCATATCCTTATCCGCCACCCCAAACCAACGAGCCAAGGTACTGGCATATTGGTCGGTTGAGGTGGTCGGAATCAAGCGACCTTGCCCCACATCACTGGCGGTATCCACGCCATACTCAGGGGTTTGCCCATAAATCATTTGACCTTTGACCGCCCCACCCATGATAAAGTGATGTCCGCCCCAACCGTGGTCTGTGCCATCGCCATTATTGGCAAACGTGCGTCCAAAATCCGACATGGTAAAGGTGGTGACTTGATTGGCAAGCCCCATTTCAACCGTGGCTTGATAAAAACTTGCCAACGCCTCATCAAGTTCTGCCATTAGTTCGCCATGTTTGGTGAGTAAATTATCATGGCAATCAAAGCCCCCCAACGTCACGATAAACACTTGACGTTGATTGCCCAGTAGGCTGTTGGACTTAATCATATTGGCAACGGATTTAAGCTGTTTTGCCAAAGATGTGTCCGCAAAAGGCGTGGTGATATTGGCTTGGGTAAAGGCTTGGCGTAAGGTGGCTTGGGCGTATAAGGAATTGCCAAAGGTTTGGCTGATTTGTTGCTCAAAGACGTTTTGGCGAGGGGTCGCCATCATTTGCTTGACCAATTTTGGCACTTGGTTTGAGTGAAATAGCCAATTATCATTATCGGCTTTTTCAAAGCCATACATGGTAATTGCCCCATCTTCACTGAGGTTAAATTGGCTGACTTGGTTGCCTGCCAATAAGCCCATTTTACCATTCGGACTGGTGTTGAGGCAGGTAAAAAGAGGGCTTTTGTTTTGACTCATCGTCAGTTGCCCCAAAGTTGCTCCCCAGCCATGCCCTTTACCTTCTTGGGCGTTGGTTTGCCAAAATGCTTGTTGGTCATTGTGTGAAAATAATTTTGGCGGTAGGTTATAAGCTTGGGTTTGATAAAGCTGTTTGTTCGTTGGCATGATTAACGTGCCGACATTTTGCAATACCGCTAGTTTTTGTTGGTTAAATAAAGCCTGTAACCTTTTGAGGTTGGGATGTAAGCCATATTGCACACCATTGGCAAGCGGTTGTTTGGGCGATAATGGCAATACACTGGCTCGGTCAAGGGCGATGTTGCCACGATGTTTTTGATAAATGGGATAGTTGGTGGTATCTATCGGCACGAGGGTATTAGCATGGTCATTGCCACCCAATAAAAACACGCCAACTAAGGCTTTATAATCTGGGATATCACTAGCGACTGCTTGATTCATGGCAAGTAGGTTAAGAGCGAAGCTTTGGCTTGCCCCCATGCCTGCTACTGCCCCCACACGAGCCAAAAACCCACGGCGATTCATCGTTGTCATTGTCATGTTAGTATCCTTTGGTGTTTTTTATATGGCTATTTTTGTACACGGCTATTTTTCACACGCTTATTTCTGTACACGATAGTCAGGGCTAATCATCGTCATCCAACAAGCCACCGCTACACGCTGTTTTTGCCAGTCTTTGACAGTTGTGCCAATCGAATTAACCGCTTGTAGGATATACGATACCGTGGAGGGGCTTAATGATTCTGCGGTTAAGATTAAATTAAGGCGATTGACGAGCGTGGTTGGGTCATTTGCCAGTGATAATAGGTCGCCATAGTCATTGGCAATTTCACAAATTTGCCAATTATCTTTGGAATCCACGCCACGATTTGCCAAACTTAAAAAGAAATTTTGATAGCCTGCAATCGAGTTTTCATGGATTAAATATAACTCTGGGGCGGAGAGCTGATTCACCTCAAACTCAGTGCCACTGGGGCGATAATTGGGGCGGAAAAAGTTAAACACAGAGGGTGAGGCAAAAGGGCTTTGACCAATCGCCCAACGCTCATGCCCCAAACTGCCAATCAGCCAGTTACCTGAAATGGATTGTTTGGTGGTCAAGGTGCGTACCCATTGCACAAAACTTATCATCGGCTCACGTACTTTACCGCCAAATGAGCTGGTCGGTGGCGTGCGAGCTTCGGTATCTAGCAAAATCGCTTTGACCACAGCCCCCAAATCGCTTCGCACCCCTTGACCGTTATTGTTAAAAACATTGGCAACACGAGCCACATACGCAGGGCTAGGGTTACTGGTAATCAAGCGTTGGATTAATTGTTTGCAGATAAAGGGGGCGACATTGGCATGATTGGCAATGCTATCAAGTGCCATGCTGAGGGCTTGCGAGGGCGAGGTATTGGCAGGAATGAGTGTGCCAAAAATTTGCTTGCTTGTATTGTCGTGTAAGGTTGGCTCAACGACCATCGGCTTAGTGTGAATTTCAGCCGTGGCTTTCCAAGGGTGTTTGACCTCGGCTAATTGATAGCCTGTGAAGACTTTTGCCAGTTCTGCCACTTGTTTAAGGTTGTAAGTTTCGATGGGTTGCCCTGTAGTGGTGAGTTTGGGTGTGCCATCCAAATTGAGTTCGACCAAACCAATGCTAAATAACTGTAAAACCTCACGAGCATAATTTTCATCGGCTTGACTGCCTTTACTGGGGTCAGCTTTTTTATTGCCTAAGGTGTTAAGATAACTACCCATCGCCGAACTCAATGTCACCGCCTCAAGCAACGCACGATAATTGCCAAACGCATGGCGATTGAGGATATCCCAAAAATTGGCAATCGCCAACGCACAATAGCGAATATCCGTTCCCATAAAAGACACTACAAAAATCTCGGACAATGCCAACGCTACCCGTTTGCGGAGCGTGTCAGGTTGGGTGATTAGCTGATACCATATCATCGGTTGACTATGTGAACCCCAAGACCCTGAAAAATTTTCCTCATCTTCAACCGTGCGAGTAAATACCTCACGATGGCGATATAGCCAGTCATAGCCTTTTTCACCAATCGGCATGGTAAGTTGGGTATTAAGCCATTTTTCAAAGCCCATTTCACGAACCACGGCAATTTCAGCCAATGTCGAAGAAAACTGGGCTTGTTGTAAAAATCTGGCAGATGCTTGGTCTGTGGGTGGCGGGCTAGGTGGTTGTGAGTTGGTCGGTTGGGGCGTGGGTTGAGGGCTAGGAGAGGGAGGAGATGTCGCAGAAGATGTACCCCCACCGCCACCACAAGCTGTTAAAAATGCAGATAGGCTCAAGATTCCGCCTAATTTTAGCGTGTTAGGATTACTATTTACCCATACAAATTTGGTATTTGGCAAATGATGCGATAATAGGCGGTTCAGCAAGGGTCTACTTACACGCAAGCCAATTTCATCCATAAATTATTACTCCAAAATATTGTGTAAGTTTTGCTTGAATTATTTTTTCCGTAAGTCGTAAGTGATGCAACAATTTGGAATAACAAGCAGAATTTTGTGGGTAACGCTATGCTAACCCACATTAACAGATTCGATGTTATAAGATAAAGGTGTTGAGGTACTTAGAAAAATTATACGCCAAAAAACGCATCTCGGATATCATTTGCCCCTTGCTGGAGGATGGGAGTGAATGTCAACAACTCTGCCAAAGACAGTCGGAATACAGGCGAGTGAGCATACAATGAAGCGATATAACGCCCCTCTTTATCGCAGATTGGCACAGCAATCGCCACCATTTTATCAATCAACTCTTCATTATCCACACCCACGCCCGACTCTGCAATTTTATCAAGCTCACGGTTGAGTTTATCTGCATTATCAAAGCTATTGGCAGTACGTTTGCTCAAGGATAATTGATTGACCGTAGCCCTTCGCTCATCGGCAGGCAAGGTGCTAAGGTATAGCTTACCTGTCGCCGTACACCAAATAGGGGCTTCAGAATCCACAGGCATATATACTTGCAGAGGATTGAGGGTCGGTACACGGTCGGTATAAACCATCTTCAAATTGTAAGGCACGGCAACCCCACAGGTTTCTCCGATTTTATCGACCAAGCCTTGCAAAATCGCATAGCGTTGCACGGCATTTTGCTCACTTTGCCAAAGGTGAATCGCCATATGGCGAGTACGTGATGCAGGGACAATCGTACCATTCAAATCCACACGTACAAAACCTTCTTCTTGTAACTGCTGAATCAAGCGGTGCATGGTGGGCTTAGGGATTTCTAGCATTTCAGACAGGTCTAAAGGGGTCAGTGGACGATTAGCAGAAGAAACCGCTTCAATGATTTGTAAAACACGGGTAATAGAAGAAACACGAGCCATAATTTTATCAGTCGTTTTATCAGAAAAAGTTGTCAAAATTTGCACAATGGCAAAAAAGCTAGCATAACGGTTTTGCAAGATTTCGACAAGCATCCGCTGAACCGAACCCCATAAATAATTTTGCGAATCCCCTGCTCACGCCCATTTAACTAAGGGTATTTAAATTGTTATCAGACCCAAGGTAAGGTATCATACAGCCCATCGGATTATGTATAAAAGAGAAACCGTATGCCACGTTTTGTTAGTTTTAATATCAATGGTCTAAGAGCCAGACCCCATCAACTTGAAGCCGTACGTGATACTATCGCCCCAGACGTCATCGGCTTGCAAGAAACCAAAGTCCATGATGAAGCCTTTCCGCTGACGATGGTCGAGGATATGGGCTATCATGTCGAGTTTTTTGGACAAAAATCCCACTATGGTGTGGCGTTATTGTCGCTCAACAAGCCGATTTTTGTGCAAAAAGGCTTTCCAACGGATGAAGACGATGCCCAAAGGCGTTTTATCCATGCTCGTTATGATTTTAATGGCAAACAAATTGACGTATTAAATGGCTATTTTCCACAAGGCGAGAGCCGTAAGCATGAAACCAAATTCCCCATGAAACGCAAATTTTATGCGGATTTGACGGATTATATTTTGCAGTTAAAAGCTGAAAACCGTAGCTTGATTTTGATGGGGGATATGAACATTGCCCCGCAAGATTTTGATATTGGCATAGGTGAAAAAAATGCCAAACGCTGGCTATCACAGGGGATTTGTTCGTTTTTGCCAGAAGAACGTGAGTGGTATCAGACCTTGCTTGCGACTGATTTGCATGACACTTATCGGCATTTGTATGAGCAAGGCGAGGATTTGAGTTGGTTTGATTATCGCAGTAAGGGCTTTGATGATGAGCCAAAACGTGGCTTGCGGATAGACCATATTTTGATGACGGCAGATTTGAAAGATAAGCTGAAAGGGGCAGGCGTGAGCTATGCGTTGCGAGCGATGGAAAAGCCAAGCGACCATGCTCCGATTTGGGCGGATTTTGATTGATTGCCTTATTTTAGACATAAAAAAACCTAAGTAATTTACTTAGGTTCTTAAAATATGGTGCCCGGGGCCGGACTTGAACCGGCACGCTCGTAAGAGCGAGGGATTTTAAATCCCTTGTGTCTACCAATTTCACCACCCGGGCAGGGTAGTCACATCAACGTTATTCGCTATGTGCTGGAAGTGGGTGCTATTATAATTGGTTTTTTTTACTTTGCAAGTGATTATTTAAAAATTTTTTAACTCAATCACACACAACCAAAATTAATAACAAACCATGAAATGGAGGCTGAGGCCGGAATCGAACCGGCGTCCGCGGATTTGCAATCCGATGCATGGCCACTGTGCTACCCAGCCATTTCATTTAGGGTTGCTATGATAGCAAAAATTTTAGAAAGTGCAAGGCTTTTTTTGGGGTTTTGTGTGTTTTATCCAAAAATAGGGATTATTTTTTGGTCGCAGAGGATTTGATGACCTTTAGTACTAAAATTTCAGCATGATTTGCGGTAGAATAGGGCATTATTTTTTAACATTAAAATCATCAAAAGGAACGCCCATGACTGCACAAATCTTAGACGGTAAAGCCTACGCCAGCCAAATGGAAACCGAACTTGCCAAGCGAGTTGCCAAACTTAAAGAGCAAACAGGTCGTACGCCAATTTTAGCAACGATTTTGGTCGGTGATGACCCTGCGTCAGCGACTTATGTCAAAATGAAAGGCAATGCCTGTAAGCGTGTCGGCATGGATTCGCTCAAAGTCGAAATGCCACAAGCCACCACCACCGAAGAATTATTGGCAAAAATCACTGAACTCAACGCCAACCCTGATGTTCACGGTATTTTGCTACAGCACCCTGTGCCGTCACAAATTGATGAACGTGCGTGTTTTGATGCGATTGCGTTGGCAAAAGATGTCGATGGTGTGACTTGTCTAGGCTTTGGCAATATGGCGATGGGCGAGCCTGCGTATGGCTCTTGCACGCCACAAGGCATTATGTATTTGCTTGAGAAAAATGGCGTTCAGCTAGCAGGTAAACACGCTGTGGTCGTGGGTCGCAGTGCGATTTTGGGCAAGCCGATGGCGATGATGCTACTCAATGCCGACTGTACCGTGACGATTTGTCATTCACGTACCCAAAACCTTGCTGAACTGGTCAAACAAGCGGATATCGTGGTGGGAGCAGTGGGTAAACCAGAACTTATCAAAAAAGATTGGATTAAACAAGGGGCTGTGGTAGTCGATGCTGGTTTCCATCCGAGAGTCAATGCTGATGGAACAAATGGCGGTGTGGGCGATATCGAATTAACAGGGATTGAAGACATTGCATCCGCTTATACACCTGTTCCAGGGGGTGTGGGGCCTATGACGATTAATACGTTGATTCGTCAAACCGTAGAGTCAGCGGAAAAAACGTGCTAAACCATACGTTAAATAGTGCCTTATTAAATAATGCCTTACACCAAGTTTTACCAACTGCAAATTTGGTAAAAACCCCTGTATCCCTTTTGTCCAACGAAGGGTCGTCCACCCAAAATCAGCCATTTTACCTATGGCTGATTGACCCCAATTTTTGTCATCAAGACTTGACCGCTGATGTTATCGAAAACCTTTGGAACAACTGTCCTTACTGGGTATTTGCATGGGCTTCAGGGCAGGTGTTGGCTCACTATGTTTTACAAAATCCTCACCTTGTCAAAGATAAGGTCGTGATGGACTTTGGGGCGGGTTCTGGGATTGTCGGTATCGCCTCAAAGATGGCAGGGGCAAAGCAAGTCATTTGCTGTGACATTGACCCCGTGAGTTTACTTGCTTGTCAAGCCAATGCTGATATTAATGCACAAGATATTGATTTATTGGATAATTTATTTGATTTATGCAAGCAGTTTAACATTGATAAAGTCGATGTATTACTGGTAGCCGATGTGTTGTATGACAAGGCGAATTTGCCGTTATTGGATTTATTTTTGCAATATGCCGATGAAATTTGGGTGGCGGATAGCCGTGTCAAAAACTTTACCCATCCACATTACCAAAAAATCACCACGTTAGATGATACCACCACCTTGCCCGATATGGACGAGGCAAAGCAATTTAACCAAGTGGTGATTTATTGCAGTGAGTTTGCAGAAACAGGATTATTGAAATAATTTGTAACAAAATTATCGCTTATTTGGCAAAATCAAGGCATAATAGGGGGACTTATTCTCTTTATTTTTTGTCAAAATTTTCTCAAAAGGAACTGCACATGGGAATTTACATCACCGCCACAGGACTTTATACCCCACCTTTTAGCATCAGCAACGAAGAGCTAGTCGCTACCTTTAACCAATATGTCGATAACTATAATGCCAAAAATGCCGATGCGATTGCCAGTGGTGAAAAAACGGCATTGGTACACTCTACCGCTGAGTTTATTGAGAAAGCTTCTGGCATCAAATCACGTTATGTCATGGAAAAAGAAGGGATTTTAAACCCAGATATCATGTCGCCTGTGATTCCTTACCGTAAGCTTGGCGAAGAAATGTCTATCATGGCAGAAATGGGTTTAGATGCCCTAAAGCAAGCCGTAGATAACGCTGGGATGGAAGGTAAAGACTTGGATGCGATTATTGTCGCTTGTTCAAACTTCCAACGTGTGTACCCTGCGATTGCGATTGAGCTTCAAAAATATATTGGCATGGAAGGTGGCTTTGCCTTTGATATGAATGTGGCTTGTAGTGCGGCGACTTTTGGTATTGCTCAAGCTGTGGGTCTTATCAAGTCAGGTGTTGCCAAGCGTGTGGCGATGGTGAATATTGAGATTACTTCAGCTCACCTTAACTGGCGTAACCGTGACAGCCATTTTATCTTTGGTGATGTGGCAACGGCGACGATTATTGAGGAATCGGCTGAACCTAAAGGCTATGAAATCTTAGATAGCCATTTATTTACTCAGTTTTCTACCAATATCAAAAATGAATATGGTTTCTTAGACCGTTGTGAGTTTTTGGCGGCTGGTACACCGATGTATCCTGACATTGAAGAGCCTGTTACTGACAAGTTATTCTTACAAGAGGGTCGCAAGGTGTTCCGTGAGGTTTGCCCTGCCGTGTCAAATTTGATTATCGAGTTAATCAATAAAAATGGCGTAGAGCCAAGTGCCATCAAAAAAATGTGGCTACATCAAGCCAATGCCAATATGATTGATTTGATATTGCGTACGGTACTGGGCAAAGAGGCGGATAAGTCGATTGCTCCGACTGTACTTGCAGAGTATGCCAATACCAGTTCGGCAAGTCCGATGATTGTTTTCCACAAACACCAAGAGAATATGCAATCAGGTGATTTGGGGGTGATTTGCTCGTTTGGGGCAGGTTACTCGATTGGTAGTGTGTTGGTAAAAAAAGTTTAATCTAAAATTCACCGCATGAAACCCATGCAAAATACCGCAAATTATGGCAAAATAGACGTTTTTATTTTGCCATTTTTATTGCCTAAAAGCTGTATAAAATTTTATGAAAGAATCCCTACGTTTTCGCCTTGACCAAATGGTTGACCGTTTTGAAGAAGTCACCGCCTTACTCTCTGACCCTGACACCATCAGCGACAACAAAAAATTCCGTGAATTGTCCGTTGAACATAGTGACTTGACCGAAATCACCGAAGTTTGGCGACGTTATACCCAAGCCGAGGCTGATATCGTGACGGCGGAAGAAATGCTTTCAGACCCTGATATGAAAGACATGGCACAGGACGAAATCGACACTGCCAAAGCCACCATCAATGAGCTTGAAGACGTACTCAACGTGATGATGCTCCCCAAAGACCCGAATGATAAAGTACCTGCGTTCCTTGAAATCCGAGCAGGGACAGGCGGTGACGAGGCGGCGATTTTTAGCGGTGACTTGTTCCGTATGTACGAGCGTTACGCCCAAGCTCAAGGCTGGCAAGTCGAAGTGCTGTCTGCCAATGAGGGCGAACACGGTGGCTACAAAGAAATCATCAGCCGAGTGTCTGGTACGGGCGTGTATGGTCGCTTGAAGTTTGAGAGTGGGGCTCATCGTGTGCAACGTGTCCCAGAAACCGAAAGCCAAGGGCGTGTGCATACTTCGGCTTGTACCGTTGCTGTGATGCCAGAAGTCGAGATTGACGACACGGTGGAGATTAACCCTGCTGATTTGCGTGTCGATACCTTCCGTGCGAGTGGGGCAGGTGGTCAGCACATTAACAAAACCGATTCTGCGGTGCGGATTACCCATATTCCGACTGGCACGGTGGTCGAGTGTCAGCAAGAGCGTAGCCAACACGCCAACCGTGATAAAGCCATGAAGATGTTGGTGTCAAAAATCCAACAAGAAAAAGTGCAAAAACAAATCGATGCGTCTAGTGATATGAGACGTAATTTGGTGGGTAGTGGCGACCGTTCGGAGCGGATTCGTACTTACAATTTTCCGCAAGGGCGGATGACTGACCACCGTATCAATTTGACCTTGTATAAACTGGATGCGATTATGCAGGGTGATATGGATGAGTTGCTCGACAGCCTACTGCGTGAACATCAAGCTGATTTGATGGCGAGTGTCAGTGGGGAAGAATAAGCTGAGTGGGGAAGCGTAGTTTCAGTGTTAAAGAATGATTTGTTATTTTCCCTTTTTGGGAATATAATTTTATGGTTGTTTAAATTAGCAATAAGACAGTTTGGTAGGGGCGTATTGCATACGCCCAAAATTTTTAAATCTCATTTCTGATTTAATTGATTATATTTTAATCAACTTATGTCAATATTTGATTTGGATTGTAGGGCGGGTTTTGTTCATGCGAGTGATTGCTAAACGTACGTTACGCAATTTTTGGGAGCAGAGTGGTCGAGAAGACTCCCAAGCCCCACTTGAGGCATGGCATGATATTGTTTTAAAGTCTGATTGGAAAACCCCTCAAGATATCAAAGATATGTTTAAAAATGCCAGTATCGTTGGTAATAACCGAGTTGTGTTTAATATTGCAGGGAATAAATATCGTTTAGTGGTGGAGATGCAATATCAAATAGGCATTGTGTGGGTGAAGTTTTTAGGCACACACAATGAATACGATAAAATTGATGTGGAGACAGTCAATGACTATTAAACCCATTCGTGATGACAATGACTTAACCCAAGCTTTTATGCAACTTGAGCCAATTTTTCAAGCGAGCGAGGGTACGCCAGAAGCAGATGAGCGTGACATATTACTGACCTTGATTGAAGCCTATGAAGCCAAACATTATCCTATCAATCATGCCGACCCTGTTTCGGCGATTGAATTTCAGATGGAGCAGTTAAATCTTGAGAAAAAAGATTTAGAACCCTTTTTGGGCGTGCCGAGTAAGGTTTCAGAAGTGTTAAATCGTAAACGTAATCTTAGTTTGACGATGATTAAGCGATTACATCATGGTTTAAATATTCCTTATGAAAGTTTGATTACCTAAAGTTAGTATAGAGATAAAATCATGGCAAAGTTTTTAAATACCAGTGGCACGACTTACCACCTTGAGGAATTGATAAAAAAAGCCTCGGATAGGCTGATTTTGATAAGTCCTTTTTTAAAATTAAATGACCGTATCAAAGAGCTATTGGAAGATAAAAATCGTCTAAAAATTGATATTCGTATCATTTATGGTAAAAGTGATTTACAACCTGAAGAAATTAACTGGTTAAAAAATTTAGATTTTGTGCGTACCAGTTTTTGCAAAAATTTACACGCAAAATGTTATCTTAATGAAAACGAAGCCATTATTACCAGTTTAAATCTTTACGAATTTAGCCAAGTCAATAACAATGAAATGGGTGTGTTGATTAGCCGTCAAGATGATAGCCAACTGTACCATGATACTTACGAAGAAGTGCAACGTATCATTCGCATTAGTGATGAAATAAAAGTATCTGCTGAAAAGCCTCAAGCGATTGCCAACCCAGTTGCACCTAATGTTGTTGTCGATGATAAAGTTGAAGCATCACCAACAACGAAGAAAAAAGTTTATGATAAACTGACAACATCGAAATTAGCCGAAAAATTGGGTATGGCAACGCCAGAGTTTACCACTATTTTAGAGCAGTTGGGCTATGTAGAAATGAAAGGTAAAACACCGTTTTTGACCGATAAAGGCAGAGAAGCAGGTGGTGAGTTAAAAAAAGGTCAATATGGCTATTTTATCATTTGGTCGGTGGATATGAATATTTCCATTGAAGAAGATAAAAATACTAACGTATCATGGGCGGATAAATTGTTAAAATTATTTCAATTTTAATAAGGAAGAGCAATGGAACAAGTCATCACAGTACAACAAGCTCAAATGAATTTGCCAAGTATCATTCAGCAGGTTCAAGCGTTAGGGCAACAAAATATCACCATTACCGATAATAATGGGTTGGCGTATAACCTCACCGTGTCAAAAAAAGAGCCAAGCAAACGCAAATTAAATGCGGGTTTTATGCACACAGAAAGCAGGATTAATCGAAATGCAGGTTTTTTAAATGCTAACCCTGCAAATACTGCTATTCCCGATGATTTTGACCGTATGTATGAAGATGAAATCTATGCCTTGTTTGCTGGGGAATATGATGAAAGTCCTCGTTGATAGTCATATTTTACTTTGGCTTGGTAAAAATCAATTAACGGATAAAGCCAAAAAAGCAAAAGCATTATTTGATTGTTCGGATTATACTTTTTATTTTAGCTCAGTCAATTTGTGGGAAATTGCGATTAAAGCATCTTTGAGTAAGCCAGATTTTGATATTGTTGTGGAGGAGTTGGAGCAAGGATTGCTAAAAAGTGGTTTTTATCAACTTTACATTGATAATAAACACATTTTTGAAATCAAGAATTTGCCCCATATTCACAAAGACCCTTTTGATAGATTGTTAATTGCTCAAGCCAAAGTGGAATGCTTTCATTTTTTGACCGTTGATGAAAAGATTTTGCAATATGGCTATGATTTTGTGATTGATGCCAGTTAGATTTCTAAAGATATTGATTTAGCGTGATAGTAACGCTTTTTATTTTTTGTATGCCTGTTTTAAGGAAAACTCATGTCAAACCAACCGCAAGAAAACCAAGCAACCGAAGAAGTCCAAGACGTAAACGAGTTAATCAAACAACGTCATCACAAACTTGACTTAATCAAACAGTCAGGCAAAAATCCCTACCCAAACCAATTCAGACGTAACCACTACGCCCAAGACCTCCAAGACCAATACAAAGACTTGGACAAAGAAACCCTAGCCAACCAAGACAAAATCACCGTCAACGTGGCAGGGCGTATCATGCTCAAACGTATCATGGGTAAAGCCAGCTTTATCACCCTTGCCGATATGAGCGGACGTATCCAAGCCTACGTCAGCAAAAACGACTTGGGCGATGCTGTGTATGACGATTTTAAAACCTTTGACATCGGCGACATTGTGGGCGTAACAGGCTATCTATTCCGCACCAACACAGGCGAATTATCGGTTCATGCCACCGAAGTACAGCTATTGACCAAATCACTGCGTCCATTGCCAGACAAATTCCACGGCTTGAGCGATACCGAAAGCCGTTACCGTAGCCGTCATTTAGACTTGATGACCAATGACGAAAGCCGTAATGCCTTTATTGTCCGCAGTAAAGTCATCGCAGGGATTCGTGAGTTTATGTTGTCTGAGCGTTATATGGAAGTCGAAACGCCGATGATGCACGTCATCCCCGGTGGTGCGGTGGCTCGTCCGTTTGTCACGCATCACAATGCGTTGGATATGCCGTTGTTTTTGCGGATTGCCCCAGAATTGTACCTAAAACGCCTTGTGGTTGGCGGTTTTGAGCGGGTTTTTGAGATTAACCGTAACTTCCGTAACGAAGGCGTGTCGGCTCGCCACAACCCAGAATTTACCATGATTGAGTTTTACCAAGCCTATTCGACTTACGAAGATGTCATGGATTTGACAGAACGTATGTTTAATAAATTGGCAATGGATATCTTAGGCACAACCGAACTTGAGTATCAAGGCGAAGCGATTAGCTTTAAAGCCCCATTTGAGCGGTTGCCGATGACCCAAGCGATTGCCCGTTATGCCGAAAATTTTGACATGAGCAAAGTCGCTGACCGTGATTATCTAGCGGATTATGTCAAAAATGTGCTAAAACAAGAAGTCAAAGACATCTTTGGTATCGGCAAACTACAAACCATCGTATTTGAAGAAACCGCTGAACATCAGCTACGCCAACCGACTTTCGTCACCGAATACCCAGCGGAAACCTCACCGTTGGCACGCCGTAATGACGAAAATCCAGAGATTACCGACCGTTTTGAGTTGTTTATCGGTGGGCGTGAAATCGCCAATGGCTTTAGCGAGTTAAATGACCCAATCGACCAAGCCGAGCGTTTCCAACAGCAAGTTGCCGAAAAAGATGCAGGCGATGATGAGGCCATGCACTATGATGCGGAGTTTGTCGAGGCGTTAAGCTATGGCTTGCCACCAACCGCAGGCGAGGGCATTGGCATTGACCGTTTGGTGATGTTGTTTACCAATGCACCGAGTATTCGTGATGTGATTTTGTTCCCACATATGCGAAGAAAAGACTAAATTTTATTTGGGTTTTGATAAAAACTGGGCAAAATGTCCAGTTTTTTTATGCCAAGTTAAAAATCTGTATCACAAGATACATTTTGATTAAAAAAAACCAATTTATCAGTGTTTGGCTAATGTTACAATAACCGCTTTACGCCAATTTGAGCATTTTTATACGCATCACACTGAGAATTTTATGGCTGACCAATTACCCACCCAATCCAATCCAAATCCATCCGCCCTAGACCCATCTAATTTGCCACCCAGTTATCGCAAGCCAAATGGTTTTTTGTTGCTATTGCCGTGGTTGTTGTTGGGCTTGTTGTTATTGGTGGGATTTTGGGCAATGACACAGGGTAAGATGAGTTTTAATCCTAATAAAAAAGTTGATAAAACCACTGCCAGTCAAACTGTTAATCCTAATTGGCAACCACCAAAGCCTGAACCAGTGCCAGCCCAAACCCTCAAAAATGGTCAAGACGTGGTGTCCTACCATGATGCGGTAGCAGTGGCGGCTCAGTCAGTGGTCAATATTTATACCACCCAAAAAGTCGCCCAACATCCCTATATGAATGACCCTGCAATGAAGCGTTATTTTGAGTTTCATGGCATTCCGCAAGAGCAGGACAGTACCAACCTTGGCTCTGGGGTGGTGATTTCGCCAGATGGCTATATTGTTACCAATGCCCACGTGATTTCGCAAGCGGATAATATCGTGGCGGTGCTAAATGATGGGCGGAAAGCCACAGCAACGGTAATTGGGGCTGACCCAGAAAGTGATTTGGCAGTCATCAAGGTCGATTTAACAGGGTTAAAACCACTCGGTTTTAAGCAAGAGGCGACCCAAGTCGGTGATGTGGTGTTGGCGATTGGTAATCCGTTTGGGGTGGGGCAGACCGTGACGCAAGGGATTATTTCGGCAACTGGACGTACAGGGCTTGGTATTAATATGGTGGAAGATTTTATCCAAACCGATGCCCCCATTAACCCCGGAAATTCTGGCGGTGCGTTGGTCGATGCACATGGGCAATTGGTCGGTATTAATACCGCCATTTTCTCACGGTCGGGCGGTTCGATGGGGATTGGTTTTGCGATTCCCACGGCAATTGTCGAACACGTGATGAATAGCATTATCAAAGAAGGTAAGGTACGCCGTGGTTGGCTGGGTATTGAATTGGCAGGTGGTATCAAAGACCCCACCAGTCTAGCGGAGAATAAAGCCGTTGAAGTGATGAACGTCTTGCCTGATAGTCCGTCTGCCAAAGCAGGTTTGCAAAAAGGCGATGTGGTGCTTTCTGTGGATGGGCAAGCGGTGACTGATGCCAATGCCTTGATTCAGATGGTGGCACGCAAATCGCCCAATAGCGTTATCCAACTGCATATCAAACGTGGCACGACCGAAATGGATGTGCCTGTGACTTTGGGTGAGCGTGAACCACAAAAAGCCTTAACACCGATGAGCGATGGCGGTATGGGTGGTGAATTTGAAGGGCAATCCATGCAAAATGACCCCAATAGACAATTACCACCAGAATTATTGGAATTATTTAAACGCTAGAAAATATTTCCAGAGTATGTTCAAAGAATCATGCCAAACCTAATCAATGTCATATTGTAGGGGCGTATTGCATACGCCCAAATTGATAGTTCTTATTCGAGGGCGTAAGCCTTGCGAAGCAGTGCTTCTCACCCATGACTTTGATTGTTGGTTGGATATTAGCCCAGTTCACCCCCCAGCCAACGTCAAGCTTCTTCCTCCATCCACTGCCAACACCTGCCCTGTGATATAAGGGGCAGTTGCCAAAAATACCACCGCTTGGGCGATGTCCTGCGGTGTGCCAATCCGTCCCATCGGAATCCGCTGACAAATTCGCTCGATATCGTCTGCATTTAGGGCTTGTTCGGTATCGCTTTCTGGTAGGATATTTACCCCCGGAGCGACCCCATTGACACGCACTTGCGGTGCAAGCTCCAATGCCAACGACTGCACCAACATTTGATGAGCCGATTTTGCCATATTATACAGGCTATAGCCGACAAACGGACGAGCATTGGCATGAATATCCAAGATGCTGATAATACAGCCTTGTGAGGTTTGTAATTGAGGTAATAGGGCTTGGGTTAAAAATAAGGGGGCTTGGGCGTTAGAATCCATCAGATTTTGCCAATCGGTTTGGGTGATTTGCCCTAATGGGGTCGGATAAAAACGTGAGGCATTATGCACCAAAAGATCCAACCGCCCAAACTGGGCGATGATGGTTTTGGCAAGCTCGGTAAGGGCATCAATGGCTTGTAAATTGCCTTGTACAAGGGTGGCAGACTGGGGGCGGATATGGTTTAGCGTATCGGCGAGGCTTTGGGCTTCGGTATGACTGGCTTGATAATGAATGACGATGTTAAACCCTGCTTGGTGCAGGGCTTCGACAATGGCTTTGCCAATTCGCCTTGCTCCCCCTGTGACACAGGCGACACGAGAGCAAGGGGGTGAGGGTGATAATGGGTGCATGGTTAAAATTTATCGAAATTTAACCAATTGTTCTGTATCTGCTACACTATCAGTATTGGGTAACTGATGCGGATAATGGTGGTCATGCCCGATGTCACAGTCTTCAGACTCTTTTTTTGGGCGATGAATGTAGCCTGTGCGTTCCTCTTGGGGCAAAAATTCATGTTCCCACACCATCACCGCCTGCATGCAAGTATGACGTTGTTCTTCGGTTAGCATTGTGCCATTTTCCCATTTACCAAGGGCGATGGCGGTGCGAAATTTTTCGACAACCTCTGGGGTTAATGCTGATAAAATCGTTTGTTTATCCATATTTATTACCTCGGTCTAAACAAAAATTTATGTGGTTGTTATTGTTCAACAAACGCACGTTCTACCACATAATCCCCTGTTCCACCCATGCGTGGTGAGGCTTTTAGACCAAATTCATCCAGCATGATGGCAACATCTTTATTCATTGATGGGCTACCGCAAATCATCGCACGGTCATCGATTGGATTGATTGGTGGTAAGCCGATATCTTCAAATAATTTGCCAGATTTCATCAAGTCAGTCATGCGACCTTGGTTGCGAAATGGCTCACGAGTGACAGTGGGATAATAAATCAATTTATCTTTGACAAAATCTGCCAATAGTTCGTCTTCAAATAGGCTTTTTTCAAACATTTCACGGTAGCCCAATTCGCTGACATACCGCACACCATGCACCACGATGACTTTTTCAAAGCGTTCATACGCTTCTGGGTCACGAGCCAATGATAAGAAGGGGGCAAGCCCTGTGCCAGTAGCTAGCATATACAGATGTTTTCCGGGATTTAAGTCATCAAGCACCAGTGTACCTGTGGGTTTTTTGCTAATTAGCAATTTATCACCAACTTTGATATGTTGCAAAATCGAGGTCAAAGGGCCGTCTTGGACTTTAATGGAATAAAATTCCAATTCTTCATCATAATTTGGGCTGGCAATCGAATACGCACGCATTAAAGGCTTGCCATTGACTTCCAATCCAATCATAGCAAATTCACCATTACGAAAACGCAACCCATCATTACGAGTGGTCTTTAGGCTAAATAAGGTATCATTCCAGTGATGCACATAAGTGACGGTTTCTTCATAAAACTTTGACATGGTATTTCGCCCTAACAATGATGATAAAAATTTCAAAAAATTGTGTGGCGTATGATAGCAAATTTTTTGTCATTTTTCAGTCAAAACCTCGGCTTTTCTCACAAAAAAATGGCATAATAAAAGTTAAAAATATGATATAGCGTTTTTTATGCACAATCCATACGATACCTTGACCTTGCCGATTATTGGCTATCTTCGTTCACCGCTGACCCAAAAATTTGGTACGCCCAGACAGCCGAATTTGGTGGCGGTGGAAGCGGTGATTGAGATTACCAAGCCTTTTGCTGACCCCAACGCCTTTGATGGCATTGAGCAGTTTAGCCATTTGTGGTTGATTTGGCAGTTTCATCAAAATCGTGTGGTAGGCAATGCCAAAGATAAGTTTCGTCCGCAAGTGCGTCCGCCACGGTTGGGTGGTAATGAAAAAATTGGCGTATTTGCCACTCGCAGTATGTACCGCCCTGCCAATATTGGCTTGTCCGTGGTGCAATTTAATCGCCTTGAAGCAGATGATAAGGGTGTTCGCCTATATGTGTTAGGGGCGGATATGGTCGATGGCACGCCCATTATCGACATTAAGCCGTATTTGGCGTATAGCGATAGTATTGCTAATGCCACCAGTGGTTTTGCCCAACAACAACCCACACCAAAGCCTGTGCAACTCAGTGAAGATGCCAAACAACAGCTGGAACAGCTCATTCAAACCAAACAGTTAACCTTAGCTGATGTTGAGGTCATTACACAATTAATTGCCCAAGACCCTAGACCTGCTTATCGGCAACAGGAAGTGGGGCAAGATTTTGTGATGCGATATGGGCAATGGGATGTGGGGTTTATGTCAAATGCAGAACAACAATTGGTGATAAAAAATTTGTTGGCGATTTGATTGGATGGTGTTTTGTCAGCCTAATCAATAGCTATTCTCATTTGCTATTTGATTATTGCTAAAATATTGCAAATACACAAAAATCTTCACAAAAAGCCTTAGAATTCATGGCTTTTTTATCTGACAGTCACACAAATTTTGAGTATGATAAGCACCATAAAATACGCTATGTGTAGCCATTGATATTGAGGCTACAGTTGATTTACTGATTCAATTAGGAATAGTCATGTCTTACGTCAGATTACCTCGTGTTTCTCAGTCTATAGTTTCCAAATGTTTATTAGCCGTTACGACCTTATCAGCGAGTTTGGTGAGTGTAGCTGCACCGCAAAGTCCAAATGCCACCATTGCCATTGATATGTCTGGATTAACCACCACCAAAGAAGAAGTGGCAGTGTTGCAAGTGCTATCAGAAATTTGTCCTGCGATGCTCAATCCTGTGCAACAAAAAAGCTTTAACAAAGCCTATAATATCGAGCTAAAGCGATTGATGCCAACCATCAGCGACCCACGCACGGCAGTACAATATTTATCCACCCAACAAGATTATAAAGCCATCTTAAATGACACACGCCAATGGACGTTAAGTTATTCTAAAGAAGATAATAAGCAACTGTGTCGAGAACTAGCAACCGCAAAATACTAGTATCTAAAATATATCGAGCCTTTTAGTCACCTAAAAGGCTTTGTTTTTTATGGGATAAAAAATCCAAAAACACATGATAAAGAATTGATTTTAAACTTTATTGTTGGGCGTCAATTTGATAAGATATGTGAATTTTGTGGGTCAGTGATACTGACATTTATGGTTAATTATGATAAGTAAAGGGACAAAATTATCTTATAACATTCAACCTCGTAGCGTGGGTTAGCAAAGCGTAACCCACGGAAAATTAGATTATAATTTAAATTTGTTCATTTACTTAGTCATTTAAATAAGCCGTAAGACAGTTTGGAAGGGGCGTATGGTATACGCCCAAAATTTTTAAGTCTTATTTCTGATTTATTCATTATCGTATTTTTAGCATTGAATTTTTTCTCACCTAGCGTAACGAGTAAGTGACATGACCGCCAGCGTTTTTCCCCAATTTAATACCTTTCCCCATCACATTAGACGAATCGCCATGCCTTTGGTCGCTGTGCTAGCATTGTCCAGCCATGTGGCTCACGCTAGCATTGCACCGCCTGAATTGGATAATTCAGCCTATATTTTAATGGATTATGACACAGGCACGATATTGGCTCAAAAAAATGCCAATCAGCCATTTCCGCCTGCCTCTTTGACCAAGATGATGACCAGTTATATCATCGAGCAACGCCTATTAGCTGGGTCGTTAAAAGAAAATGAACCTGTACTGATGACCCCAGAAGCGTGGTGTAAAGGCACAAGCGAAGAGTCATGTATGTATGTGCCTGTCAATAAATCTGCCCCTGTGATTGATATGCTTAAAGGTATTATCATCCAGTCAGGTAATGATGCGTCAAAAGCGATGGCACAGCACATTGCAGGCAGTGAAGGGGCTTTTGCTGACTTGATGAATCAAGAAGCCAAAAAAATTGGCATGACCAATACGCATTTTGTCAACCCAACAGGCATGCCTGCTCAAGGGCATCAAGCCTCAGCACAAGATATGGCAAAACTTGCCCAAGCGATTATCAAAAATAGTGGTAAATATTACCCAATTTATCGCCAAAAAGAATTTACCTATAATGGCATTACCCAAGGCAATCGCAATGCGTTGTTATTCACAGACCCCACGGTCGATGGACTAAAAACAGGGCATACCTCAGAAGCGGGCTATTGTTTAGTATCATCGAGCAAGCGTGGGGATATGCGGTTAATCTCGGTGATTATGGGAACAAAGAGTATGCAACAGCGTGCTGACCAATCACGCAATTTGCTTAATTGGGGATTTGGGCATTATGCCACCAAAGTCGCCAGTCCAGCCAACAAAGCCTACGGTAATATCGCTGTCAATTTTGGGGCAGTCGATAGTGTTCCAGTCGTTACCCAAAGCAATTTACAAGTATTATTGCCAAAAGTGGATCAAGATAAAGTCAGTACGGTGGTAGAATTACCTAAGCAAGTCAATGCACCCTTGACCCAAGGACAAGCGGTGGGCAAAATCATTGCGGTGGTGGATGGTAAGCAGGTGGCTTCCGTGCCATTGGTGGCTCAAACGGCTGTGGAACAAGCAGGTTTTTTTAAACGCATGTGGCAACACGTGGTAGTGTTTTTTAAGAATTTATTTTAACTGGGTCTGGGTTAAGATAAATTATAAACTGTTGATATTAATATCATTTAAATCTCCCCCAATCCCCTCTTTACGAAAGAGGGGGCTATACCTTCATATATAATATGATTTTTCGTGGGTTACACCTCGCAAGACAAGCCTAGCGAAGTGTTTAGTAGGGGCGTATCGTATATGCCCAAAGTTTTCAAAAAAATCTATACTCCCTATCTATCATACCAAATACTGCAAAATATGTTTGAGGTATTCGTTTAAATCAAAAGAAATCTCCGATTCAGCGATTGCCTCTGCATAATCTACGCCCACGCTTTTTAGATTTTCAACATCGATATCACTCAGTTGTGACGGTTGATAGTAGCGTACAATGAGAATACGGTGTTGCTCTTCTTGTAGGCGTAAGTTTTTGACGAGTTTTAAGACTTTTTCTTGACTGACAAGATAGGAAATCAGTAGCATATCGGTATTATGCTTTAATAGATAATCCAATAATAAATCTGGGTCATTAAATCCTTTAAATGTACCACCTGCTTGTTTTAGACGCTGGGCATTTTGTAGGATGGTGTCATCTTCATACCAAACGGCAAAGCTTTTATCTTTCAGTAAGTTACGATCGTAATTGGTTTTCCAATCATCTAAGATAAGCGATAAATTGATACTTGTGCCTTCATCAACACGACTGGTAAGGGTGATTTGCCCATTGATTAGCTCTGTGAGTTTTTTAACCAAAAATAGCCCCACGGTGTCTTTATTCACACTGTGTTTAATTTCAGGGTTGATTTGGAAAAAGGGTTCAAACACTTGCTGTTGATAGTTTTCGGCAATGCCAATCCCTGTATCTTGCACCTCTAATGCCCAACGGATGGTTTTTTCGAGGTGTTGGAGCTGAGAAATAATGGTCACACTACCCTTGTCAGTAAAACGGATAGCATTTTCGACCAGTGATGAGAGAACCAAGCGAATTTTCTGCACATCCCCTTCTAGTACATAGTCGGCATGATAGACTTTTGCGATGAGTAGTAAGTTTTTATCATTCGCCATGACTTGAAATTTTTCAATGACATCGCTAATTAGGCGAGAAGGGCTAAATTGTGCTTTTTCAATATTTGCTTGCCCTTTTTCGATTCGATTAATTTGAATAATCTGATTAAGCTTAGAGTTGAGGTCGGCTGTTCCTGTGCTGATGATGTCAAAGGCATCTTTTTGTTCATTGCTAATATATTGGTTTTTGAGCAATTGTAACCCTGCCTCAATACGATTCAAAGAGATTTTAAACTCATGGGTTAGGGTGTTTTGAAAGCTAGAATGGTGCGAAATTTGGCGAAGCTCTTCTTCCCTTACCAGTTGTTTTTCGGTGTTGAGTTGCTCAATTTGATGAAGGCTCATTTTTTGTTTGCTAATAAGATGCCATAACGCGTGTTCAAACACCCATATCCCTTCGTTGCTTTTGGGTGCTAAATCCTCATTGGTTAAGCTGATGGATTCATCTTGTAAAATTCGGTGACTTAGACTTTCTAAATAAGGTAGACGTTTGATGCTTTTTTTTACTGTAGCTAAAATAAAAGCTAGCATAGCAATTGATAAGACAATAATCAGTGAAAAAGCAGGTAAGTTGTTTTTTAGCCAAGTATAACGCACAGTTTGTAAGTTGAGGGTGATGTTAATATAGCCGATTAATTGCTTGACGGCAGTATTATCGGTGGGGGTGGCAGATTGTTCAATAAAAACAGGCTCACTAATACCTTGATATTTTTCAAGAAAAATATTCTTAAAGCTCATGATGCTGGTCGTTGCTTTGGGTGTATTGGTGGGAAAAAACATGATACTTTCGATTTGGGGGGAGTGAGCCAAGGTGGCTTCGACTTGATCCGAAATCAATGTAGTATTTTTAATAGCAGCTGTTTTAGCAAGCAGTTGCCCTGTGTGTTGGGTTATGGCGACCTCATATTTAATGGTGTCGGACAGACTGGTATAAATATAAAGACAAGAGCAAGTAAACAAAATTAGTAAGAATGGCAATATAATAAAGCGTCTTGCCAAAGCTTGGTAATTGAGTGAACTGGTCGCCATACAGGTGCTTCCATTGGGTTAGGGTGAAAAGTTGTCTATGAATTTATTAGCGTTTTTTATCCCGTTTTCTAAATTTTTGTACCTCTCGGCGTTTACGTTCTTTTTGGGCATCGGTCAAGGTATTTTTGCGATTGGCGTAGGGGTTTTCATTTTGTTTAAATTCCACACGCACAGGCGTACCTTCGAGTTTGAAGACTTTACGAAATTCGTTTTCAAGATAACGGCGGTAGCTGTTAGGTACTTGGCTGGTTTGGTTACCATGAATCACGATAATCGGTGGGTTGTGTCCACCAAGGTGGGCAAATCGTAGTTTGATACGTCTACCACCGACCATAGGCGGTTGGTGAGCGGTGACGGCATCTTGTAGAATTTGGGTCAAGCGACTGGTCGAAATGTCAAACATTGCCGAATCATAGGCTTTATGAATGGAGGGATAAAGATTACCCACGCCTGTGCCATGTAAGGCAGAAATTAAGTGAAATTTGACATAAGGAATAAAATTAAAGCGTCTATCCATCTCGATTTTCACAAAGTTCTTTTGGTCTTGGTCAAGCCCGTCCCATTTGTTAATCGCCACCACCATGGCACGACCTGCTTCGAGGGCATAGCCGAGTAAATTCAGGTCTTGGTCGGCAATGCCTTCTTGGGCATCAATCACGATGATGACCACGTGGGCATCTTTGATGGCTTGTAGGGTTTTGATGACCGAAAATTTTTCGACTTTTTCGTCAATGCGTCCACGACGGCGTACCCCTGCGGTGTCAATCAATACATAATGGCGACCGTCACGCTCATACGGAATATAAATACTGTCACGAGTCGTACCCGGCATATCAAACACCACCACCCGCTCTTCACCGAGTAAGCGATTGACAAGGGTGGATTTGCCAACATTGGGACGACCGATAATGGCAATACGTAACCCTTCTGGGGCTTGTTCTTCTTGGTCTTGGGTTGGCATATTGGCAGTCAATGACTCCAATAAATTGCTCATGCCTCGTCCATGACTGGCAGACATCGGAAACGGCTCGCCAAAGCCCAATTCAAAAAACTCATTCACAGTGGCTTCATGCACGCCATCAATTTTATTGGCGACCAAAAATACAGGTTTGCCAAGGGTATGCAGTTGTTTGGCAATAACCTCATCCGCCCCTGTGATGCCTGCACGAGTATCCACCACAAACACGATGATATCCGCTTCGTGAATGGCTGTGTGCGATTGGTGCGACATATAGTCATCAATCGTGCCATCGCCATCATCCATCTCGCCAATACCGCCAGTGTCAATGACAATAAATGACTTATCCTCAAACGTGGCGTCGCCATATTGACGGTCACGAGTCAGCCCTGCCAAATCCGCCACAAGGGCTTGGCGACTGCGAGTGAGTTGGTTAAATAGTGTGGATTTACCCACATTTGGGCGACCAATGAGGGCGACAACAGGCTTCATACGCTGGTAATTCCTAAAAAATAATCAATAGAATTTGATAAACCCAACATCGTCTAGCAATGTTGGGTTGGTGTCAAAAATGGGGGTATAGGTAGCATCCCTATATATGCTGTGTAGTTTACCAGTTTCGGGGTGGATTTGCCAAATATAGTTAAAACTATTCAAAAATGACTTCTGCACCGTCCGCAATCGTGCCATACAATGCCAACGCATCCCAATTGGTCAAACGCACACAACCATGAGATTTTTGTTGACTAATCATTTCAGGTTCGGGTGAACCATGAATGCCAAAGCTTTTTTTGGATAAACCAATCCATACACGTCCTACAGGATTGTTTGGGCCGGGCGGTAGCACTGAATCTTTATTAGAAAAATCTTTATTATACGTGGGGTTAATGACACGGTTGATGACTTTGAGCGTACCAGATGGTGAAGGGGTGTATTGGCTACCAACCGTGGTCGGATAGCTTGCCACCAATCTGCCTGTTTTATCATAGGCATACAATAAATTGCGTTTTTTATTTGCCACAACCTTGGTGATTTCGGTCATGTTAGGCTGGTAAGGGTTATAAACTGTGATGGTATTACCCACTTTTAATGGCGTGTCAGGATTTAGTTGACTGAGCAAGCTTCGGCTCATGTGGAAGCGTTCTGCCACTGCCTCACGCACACTGGTATATTGCATCCCTTTGGTATGATAAGGAATATGTACATCATCTTTGGTTAATGTGTAATTAATTAACACAGGTTGTTGATTCAATTTTTCATCGCTGGTCAACGCTTTCCATGTCGCCTCATCCATTTCGCTAGTGACTGCTAGATTGTGCTTTTGTTGAAACACATTCATGGCTTTGATGACATTTCGGCTCATTTTACCATTGACTGCACCCACACCATGATTATGCCAATTTAGCAAGGCTTGAATTTTGATAATAGTGGCTTGGTCCAGTTTGGCAGGAAGCTTTTTGGTGATTTTAGTATTATCAACCGATACAGGGCTTACGGATGAGGCTGGCGTGGTGCTTGCCAAATTGGTGGATAACTGATTGGATGACGTGTTGGCGAAGTCATTGGCGGTTGATGCAGACTGGCTGGCGGTCATGCTGTGTATGAGGTCGGATGAATCGCCCCAACTGGCTTGATTGACCGTTTGGGCAAAACTCGGTAAATTATCAGTGGTATAAGGAATCTCTGGCAAAGCGTATGCCAAACGCACCTCGATAGGGCTAGTCCCAACAAACTGTTGACTGACATTAGGACGCAACACGGGGACAGGTGTAGAAGCGACTGTAGAGGCAGGTGCGGATGCAGTTGTGTCACTTGTTAAGGTGGATTTATCGGTATCTGAGCGTTGGCAGGCAGTCAGCGTCAAAGGTAACGCCATACATAATAGTAACAGAGAAGAAGATTTGGTAAACATGGGTGAAAAAAATGGCATAAGTGAGCTGGTTAACCTTGATATCTGGGGCATTCACACGACAAAAGAGAGAAAAATAGTTTAATCAAAAGGGGGTAATATAGCAGAATAATACCCCCTTTGCTTAAGCATTTTTGTCATTGCCATAAAAGAAATGTGCAAGATTTGTAAATCGCCCTAAGCTTACTTCGCACGCCCTGTACTCAGTCCCGCTTTACCATTGGCAATCAACACATGAGCGATGACTTGCCACGCTGATAGCTTGGGATTCGGGCGTTTGCCACGACCAATAAGAGCCATTTGCATCATATACCATTCCATCTCAGCCACTGAGCGGAATAGCTTATCGACCTTTTTTACACCAGTTTTAATCGGTGGCGTTTCAAGCGTCTTGTAAGTGCCGTTGGCGATTTGATTGGGTAAATCTGGCATAATCGCCAGTGGGCGAGCGATACCGATAAAGTCCAATTCTTTGCTTTCTAACGCTTCATTCATGGCTGATTCTGAGCGGAAGCCACCTGTGACAATCAAAGGTACATCACTGACGGCACGGACTTTTTTGGCATAATCAAGGAAGAAAGCTTCACGCTGTTTGGTACTGTCTTTTGCTTGCATCATGGCAGGGCTTTCATAGTTACCGCCAGATACTTCAATAAAATCAATACCTAGCTCCGACATTTTGGCAATCACTTGCACTGAGTCATTTTCATCAAAACCGCCTTTTTGGAAATCAGCAGAATTGAGCTTTAGACCGACCAAAAATTTATCCGATACTTTGGCTTTGATGGCGTTAAACACTTCGACCAAGAAACGCATACGGTTTTCTAGGCTACCTCCCCATTGGTCGGTACGCTGATTGTGATGCGGTGATAAAAATTGGCTAATCAAATACCCATGTGCGCCATGAATTTGCACACCGCTAAAGCCTGCTTGCTCGGCAAGTTCGGCAGTGGTGGCGAAGTCTTGGATGATTTGCAGAATTTCTTTTTCTTCTAACGCTCGTGGTGGATTGATAAAGCTGTCCATACCTCTGAGTGGTACGGCACTTGGGGCGACTGGCGTGTCATTCACGGCTTTTGGTGATTGCTTGCCTGCGTGGTTGATTTGCATAATTAATAAGGTATCGTTTTGTATGCCTGCAATCGCCCACGCTTTTGCCATTGCCAAATCAGACGGTTCAAGCACCACATCTTTGGGTGAGCCTTTGCCTTGCTTGGATACCATGACATTGCCTGTCAGTAGCACGCCAGTACCGCCTTTCGCCCATGTGTCATAGAGTTTGACCAGTTCGCCAGAGATACGGCTACGTTGCGATAGTTGTTCTTCCATCGCTGATTTGAAAAAACGGTTTTTGGCGGTGATGCCATTGTTAAAGGTAAAGGGGGTAAATAACATATTGTTTCCTATGATTTAATTTAGTGAATATTGATTTTTTGGGCAACTAATCGTCATTGAATTGGCTAGTTGGAGTAATTTTTCGGTGGCATCATGCATGGCAATGCTATAAAACCGCTCTTTACCAATCTGCTCAACGCTGACTGTACCAGCCCCAAGCATGATTTTGAGATGATGCGACACCGCAGGGCGTGATAAGTGCAACTGCTCAGTAAGCTGATTGACATTCATCGTGCCTTGTTCAAGCAATAACTGCAAAATCTTATGGCGGTTTTCGTCTGATAGCACCACAAAAATCGGGATGCAATCTTTCATTAATGACATGGTGGCTTGGGGCATAAAATTGCACCTTATTTAATCGGTTTCTAGCGTGGTTTAAATGAGAAATAAGACAGTTTGGTAGGGGCGTATTGAGTACGCCCAAAATTTTAAAGTGTTATTTCTGATTTAATTCACTATAATTTAATGGGTTTATATGTTTAAAAATTTAAACGCATTATAAGTGTCAGTTTGCAAATTGTCAAAATAAAAAAACCGCCGTAATGTAAAAAATGGTAAGTTTATTTTGTGATTTTCAAAATCTCCCCTAACTGCCTCTTGATAAAATAGGGGCTATACGCCTCGCATAGATGCGGTTTGGGTAAAAAAAAGTCCCCCTTTGAAAAGGGGGATTTAGGGGGATTAAAACTTAAAAGTGAGTGGTATTTATATTAACCCGTATTCCTCAACCCTTGTGCAATACCATTAATGGTCAAATGCACTAAGTTCAACGCTGACGTATAAGCACTTTCATCATCAAAGGTTTGGGTACGAAGTTCTTTTAGCAATGCCACTTGTAGCCAATTTAACCCATTCAAATATGGCAAACGCAATGCCAACGAACGTGCTAACGAACGGTTATCATCGAGTGGTGTTTGTTGGTCGGTGAGTTGGAGCAGGGCGTTTTTACTACGTTCATATTCTGCCACGATTTGCTCAAAAATCGCTTGAGCTTCTTGCTTGTTGTCCGCCAATTCGACATAGGCTTGGGCAATGCTGATATCGGTTTTTGCCATTACCTGTGCCATATTCGATAGCATGGCGTGCATAAAGGGCGTGTGTTGGGCATTGTGTTTGAGCTTGGCAAGGTTGTCTGGATTGTCCTTAATTAAGGTTTCCACTGCTGTGCCAAAGCCATACCACGCAGGCAACATCAAGCGATTTTGCATCCATGAAAATACCCACGGAATCGCTCGCAAGTCTTGAATGCGTGCCAAGGTCTTGCGACTGGCAGGGCGAGAGCCGATATTTAGACTGGCGATTTCTTTGACCAGACTGGTCTGCAAAAAGTAATCAATAAAATACGGTTGGGTAATCAGCGAGCGATAGCTGTCAAAGGCTTTGGTCGATAGCTCATTCATCAAGTCAGTATCTGGGCTTTGATTGTCTTGTTGATGGCTGACCAAACTGGCTTTTAGCGTAGCAGCAATCAAGGTTTCCAAATTCCGCTCGGCATTGCCTGCATCGGCATATTTGGCGGTGATGACTTCGCCTTGCTCGGTGATACGGATTTGCCCTGCCACTGACCCTTCTGGCTGTGCCAAAATTGCCTCAAATGACGGGCCACCACCACGACCCACGCTACCGCCACGACCGTGGAACAGGCGAAGCTGAATGGCGTATTTTTCGGCAAGTTCGACCAGTTGTACCTCGGCTTGGTACAGCGACCATTGGCTGGTGACATAGCCACCGTCTTTATTACTATCCGAGTAGCCAAGCATGATTTCTTGCAAATTATCACGGCTGGCAATCATGGCTTTATACCAAGGTTTGTCAAGCAATTCACTCATCACACGAGTGCTATTTTGCAAGGCTTCGATGGTTTCAAACAACGGTACGATATTTAAACGGCTAATCGGTTGACCGTTTTGAATGGTCAATAGCCCTGTTTCTTTCAGCAATAACGCCACTGCCAAAATATCGCTGACTTGTTCGGCATTTGAGATGATGGTTTGGTTAATGGCGGTTTCGCCAAAGCGGTTTTTGATATCGGCAGTCGCCTCAAAAATCGCCAATTCTCGCTGGGTTTGCTCATCGTATTTGACATACGGATTATACAGTGGGCGAGCGGTGGCAAGCTCACGCAATAGCACACGTTGGCGAGCGGTTTCGGACAATGACAAATAATCTTCAAGGTCAGCGTGTTTAAACAAATCATGCACGGTTTCGGCATGAATCCCTGCATATTGGCGTAAATCCAACGGCATGAGGTAAAAGCCAAATACTTCTACCGCTCGAATTAAATCGGTCAAACGCTCATTGGCAAGTAGCTCACTACCATTATCGACCAACGAATCATACACCGCATATAAATCTTGCAAAAATTCCTCTCGGTCAGCATACGGCTCACTTAAGCCAAAACGACAACCAAAATGCAAATCGAAAACATGTGAAGTCGCTACCAAACGTGACGAGATAAAGGCAATCGCTCGGCGATACGGCTCTTCTTCTCGTGAAATATCTTCTTCAAGGGATTGAGCCGACAATGCCAATACCGCCTCACTGACCTTGACATGACGAATTGACAAGGGTAATTCTTGATACAGTTTGCCCAATTGGTCACGATAAAAATAAAACACCGTCGCCGATTGGCGTTTAAACGCATAGCGAAGCGTATCGGCAGACACAAACGGATTGCCGTCACGGTCACCACCAATCCAACCGCCAATGTTTAGCAAATTGGGTAATTCAACTTCGCCAAAGCGTTCTTTAAGTTGATAATCTAACTTTCGATATAGGCTCGGAATCGCCTCAAAAAAGCTCAAATCAAAATACGCAATGCCATTATCAATCTCATCTTTGACGGTGATTTTAAAATGCCGTGTTTCGTTGGTTTGCCATTGGGCGAGTAGGGCGGTTTCTAGTTGTTCTTCGATACGTTGGCGTTGATAACCGACTGCGGTATGATATTGCTCCAATAACGCACGGATTTTGCGATGAAGCGATAAAATCGTTTGGCGTTGTACCTCGGTTGGGTGAGCCGTCAACACCGCACTGACATGGGTTTCATCGAGTTGTTGTTGTACTTGGGCATCGGACAAGCCTTGTTGTTTGAGTTCGTCCATCACATACGCAAAGCTACTTTTTGACGCTGACTCGTCCTGCTCATGGGCGAGGCGGCGGCGTTCGTGGTGCATATCTTCAGCGATATTAAACACTTGGGCAAACAATCCACAAGCACGAATCAAATTTTTGCGTTGTTGATGGTTTAAGGTCGGCAAAATCGCTTGAATGGTGGTCTGTGGATTTGCCCCATCCAGCAACGCATCAATGGTTTGTTGCACAGGGGTCGAGGTCTGACCAGCCAACATTTTTAACAAAATACGGCTTAATAACTGGGTGTCTTCTAATAATGGCAAATCTTTATCATTGTCCAGTAGATGGTCAAGCGTGGCATGGCTGTCAGTGTTGGTCATCACATTTCCTCTGTGTTTTGCTTAAATTAAAAAAAATTTATCATAGCATAAATCTATCAAAACGCTTGAGAATAGTTGCAGATTTTCTCAAAAAAATGGTTATACCAATGCAAAAAAATCGTAGCCATCAATTTGAACGGTAAAATCTATAAATAAACCATGAATATACCTTGACGCTGTATAAGGCTTTTGTTATATTTTAAAAACGATACACATCGTATCATTTAATATCCTAAATATTTTATGATAAATTCATGGAATGAGTTTATTTTCAAACCTGTTTTTCACCATCCAATCTGCTAAGGACAGCGTATGACATTCACCGAACTTCACCAACAATCCCTCAATGACAAAGCCACCTTTTGGGGTGAGCAAGCCAAACGTATCTATTGGCATAAAGAGCCTACCCAAATTCTTGATGACAGCAATCTACCCTTTGCCAAATGGTTTGTCGGTGGCGAAACCAATCTTTGCTATAACATGGTTGACCGTCACCTTGAAGACCGTGCCGAGCAGGACGCATTTGTGTGGATTTCGACCGAAATTAACGAGCAAATGACCGACAATTATCCCAATATTGTTAAAGCCTTCAAAGCCCTTGGCAACCCTGTCGAGCTATACACTGACTATGCCAAACGCCGTTTGACCTACAATGACTTATATAAAGAAGTCAATTACTTTGCCGATGTGCTACAACGTCAAGGCGTGGGTCGTGGTGACCGTGTTGTGATTTATATGCCGATGATTCTTGAAGCGGCGTATGCCATGCTTGCGTGTGTGCGTATCGGTGCGATTCATTCTGTAGTATTTGGCGGTTTCGCCTCTCATAACTTAGCTGTTCGTATGGACGATGCTGAAGCCAAAATGGTGATTACCGTGGATGCAGGTCTGCGTGGTGGTAAGCTGATTAACTACAAAAACTTGGTGAATAAAGCCGTTGAAGAAGCCAAAGGCAATACCAAAGTGCTAGTCGTTGACCGTGGCATCATGCCGTTTGAAGCCATACAAAGTGACAAGCAACAAGACATTGATTATGCCACTGAGCGTGCGATTAGTGTCGAAAACAATGCCAAAGTACCTTGTGTATGGTTAGAATCAAACGAGCCATCGTACCTACTTTATACCTCTGGTACGACAGGTACACCAAAAGGTGTGCAACGTGACACAGGCGGTCATGCGGTTGCCATGACTACGGCAATGGACTTGATTTATGATGGTAAAGCAGGCGAAACCTTCTGGGCAATCTCAGACATCGGCTGGGCGGTAGGACATTCGTTTACCATTTATGCACCGTTATTGGCAGGTATGACCAGTATCATGTATGAAGGCTTACCTACCATTCCGAACCCAGGGATTTGGTGGCGGATTGTCGAAGCCAATAAGGTCAATATCCTATTCACCGCACCGACTGGCGTGCGTATGCTTCGCAAACAAGATGAAATGTGGATGAGCCGTTATGACATCTCAAGCCTAAAATCATTCTTCTTGGCAGGTGAACCACTCGATGAGCCGACCGCAGAATGGCTAACAGGTCATATGGGTGTGCCTATTCTTGACCACTACTGGCAAACCGAAACAGGCTGGCCTATCCTAAGCCACGCCCCTAAATTTGCCAATGATGCTGACCATAAGCCACACAAACAAGGCTCACCGGGGTATCCGATGTTTGGTTTTGATGCCCAAGTCATCAACGAAGCAACAGGCGAACCTTGTCAACCGAATGAAAAAGGGATGTTGATGCTTGCATCACCCTTGCCACCGGGTTGTTTAAGCACGGTTTGGCGTAATGATGAACGCTTTATCAATGGCTATTTCTCACTGCTTGATGGTAAACAATACTCAACCTCTGACTATGCAGTGATTGATGAAAACGGCTACTACTATATCTTAGGGCGTACCGATGACGTAATTAACGTGGCAGGACACCGTCTTGGTACAAAAGAAATCGAAGAGGCGATTGGACATCACCCAGAAGTGGCAGAATCTGCCGTAGTCGGTATCCATGATGAACTCAAAGGCGAATTACCGATTGCCTTCTGTATCCTTAAAAATCACGAGTTGGTGGAAGATACCGAAAACCGTTTCCGTATCGAACAACAAATCGTGGGTGAGGTCGCAAGACAATTAGGGGCATTGGCAAAACCTGCTGCTGTGTATTTCCCGAAAGCCTTGCCAAAAACTCGCTCGGGTAAAATCTTACGCCGTTCGATTAAGGCATTGGCAGAGGGCAAAGAAACAGGCGATATGAGTACCCTTGATGATCCATCAGCGATTGATGCGGTGAAACAAGCGATTGCGGATTATTAATTTTTTAAACAAAAAGGATTTTAAAATGACCATTCAAAAAGTCAAACAACTTATCAACGGTGAATTTGTCGATTCAGCCACTAACCAATGGATTGACCTCAACAACCCAGCCACCCAAGAAGTCATCGCCCAAGTGCCACAAACCACACAGGACGAGATTAACCAAGCTGTTGCCAGTGCGGTCGAAGCCTTCAAAACTTGGCGTAAAACCCCAATCAACACACGCTCACGCATTTTCCTAAAATACCAACAACTTATCCGTGACAACATGGACGAGCTTGCCAGTATGCTGACCGAAGAGCAAGGCAAAACCCTTGCCGATGCCAAAGGCGATGTGTTCCGTGGTCTTGAAGTGGTCGAACACGCTTCAGGTATTGGTAACCTACAACAAGGTGCGTTTATCGAAAATGTCGCCACAGGCGTGGATATGTACAACATCCAACAACCGCTTGGCGTGTGTGCAGGGATTACCCCATTTAACTTCCCAGCCATGATTCCGCTATGGATGTTCCCAATGGCGATTGCCACGGGTAACACCTTTATCTTGAAGCCATCAGAACAGAACCCAATGGTAACCATGCGTTTGGTTGAGCTTGCCCTTGAAGCAGGGATTCCAAAAGGCGTGTTAAACGTGGTGCATGGCGGTAAAGACACCGTTGATGCGATTTGTACCCACCCAGATATCAAAGCGATTTCGTTTGTTGGCTCGACTGCCGTTGGTACGCACGTTTATAACACCGCAAGCCAAGCAGGTAAACGTGTCCAGTGTATGATGGGGGCGAAAAACCATGCGGTCATCCTACCTGATGCCAATAAAGAACAATGCCTTAACCAATTAGCAGGGGCAGCGTTTGGAGCGGCAGGTCAGCGTTGTATGGCGTTGTCAGTGGTGATTCTAGTCGGTGAAGCCAAAAACTGGGTCGGTGATATCGTTGAACGTGCCAAAAAATTGGTGGTATCAGCAGGTAAAGATGACAAAGACCTTGGACCTGTGATTTCACCACAAGCCAAACAACGTGTCGAACGTCTGATTCAAGCAGGTGTTGATGAGGGTGCAGAGCTATTGCTAGATGGTCGTGGTATCAAAGTCGAAGGCTATGAAAATGGTAACTTCGTAGGGCCAACTATCTTGGATAAAGTCACCACAGATATGACTTGCTATCAACAAGAAATCTTTGGACCAGTCCTTGATATCATGTACGCTGACAGCCTTGATGAAGCGATTGCGATTATCAATGCCAACCCAAACGGCAACGGTACAGCGATTTTCACCCAGTCAGGGGCGGCTGCTCATAAATTCCAACAAGATATTGATGTGGGTCAAGTGGGTATCAACTTGCCGATTCCTGTGCCACTACCAATGTTCTCATTCACAGGCTCTCGTGCCAGTAAGCTGGGCGATTTAGGTCCTTATGGTAAACAAGCGGTGCAGTTCTACACCCAAACCAAAACCGTTACTGCTCGTTGGTTTGATGATGAGGCCAGTAAAGGCGTGAATACCACGATTTCATTAAAATAATGCTGTCGTGATGACTATGGTAAAAACTTGCCACTTGCTGAACACCGATGACGGTGAGCAAGTGGCACTTTGGCATATTGCTAAGCAACCATTTAACCAATCTCAACCTAATACTAAAGTCATTGAAAATGCCATTTTTTTGACACATGGGGCATTTTCGGATAAACGAATTATGTTAGGGATTGCTGAATTTTTAGCAACATTAAATTATCAGTGTTTTATTTTGGAGTGGCGTGGGCATGGTGACAGCCCTAAGCCCGCAAAAGAATTTGATTTTAACACCGTTGCCAAATACGACATTAAAGCCAGTTTTGATTATTTAATCAATGACTTACAGGTGAAGTCGTTACATTGTATTACCCATAGTGGTGGTGGTATTGCTTTAACATTGTGCTTGATACATTACCCTCACTATCAAGCCATAATTAAAAGTGCCAGTATCGTGGCTTGTCAAGCGTTTGGAGCGGTGCAAACCCGTGTCGACTTTGTCCGATTGTGGTTGGCAAAACAACTGACCAAACATTTGGGCTTTATCCCTGCCAAGTGGTTTAAACTTGGGGTGATAAACGAAACTTATGCCACCATGCAACCGTGGTTTGATTGGAATTTAACTAAGCAATTTGTGAATTTGGATAACTCCATTGATTATCGAACCCAAATGCCAAAGGTTAAAGTTCCGATTATCGCCATTGCAGGGCTAGGGGATAAGTGGATTGCACCGATTGCAGGGTGTAAAGCGTTTTTAGATGCCTTTGAGCATGAGGCAAATGAATTTATGGCGTTTGGTATTCGCCATCAGCATTTAGAAGATTATACGCATGGTCGGATTATGCTGAGTAAAAATGCCAGTGGTGAGGTGTGGCAAGCTATATTAAATTGGATTACATTGCATACTTGAGGGATGTAAGGTTTTTGAGATTATATTGAGAGCGATTTATCACCTCCCCTGTTAAGCAAGGGGGAGCTAGAGGGGGTTAATCTAACTATGGTTTCAAGTTGGCATCTTACTTAAATGACAATTGAAATTTGAACAGAAAAAATGTCAAAACCACAATTTACCGATGAGTTAGCCAACATTAACCAAAAAATTTTGGCTGACGGCGAAACCCTACCCCAAGTCACAATGAAAGACGGCACAAAGGTACAAACAGGCACAGTAGCGACCATGCTCCATAACATTGAACGCTATAACGCAGGTGAGCGTGGTGATGTTGAGCAAGAGCTAATTCAAGCCATTCCAACCTTAATTAAAATTGGTATGTTTGAATTGTTTAGTGTTGATGAATGGGCATCAAACGAAAATTTAGGGCGTAACTTTTTGGCTAAACAAGCTAGACAATTAATCGGTGAATATCAAAAGATATTAAATGACTAAAGTACAAAGATATCAAAGATTAAAATTTCCCAAACTTGGCGAAGTTTTTGTTGGCTATGATTTAAGAGTAACTGATGAAAAGAGTGGGTATTTTGGTTGTTATGGCATTATTGATAGAATTTCATCATATACTACAGAGAGCCACTCTGAATACAAATTGAGATTAGAGTTTGAAAATAAAGGCGTATATGAATACTTAGATTTCTATGAAGAGCAATTAAGTCACTAAATTTATTGAAAGAAAATTCGCACGTTGCAAGTAAATACTTTTTTAATAGTAATTTTTTAAGGAAATCAAAATGAACTTTTCCCTAACCGAAGACCAACAAGCCTTTGCCGATTTAGCCGAGCAATTTGCCGCCAAATCACTTGCCCCTTTTTCAGCCGAATGGGACGCAACAGGCTACTTCCCAAAAGAAGTATTTAAACAAGCAGGCGAATTAGGGTTTATGGGACTTTATACCAACCCAGACTTTGGCGGTCTTGGCTTGCCTCGTCTTGATTCTTCAATTATTTTTGAAAAATTGGCGTATGGTGACACCTCAACCGCTGCCTTTATGACCATTCATAACATGGTATCGTGGATGATTGGTGAATTTGCTAAACCAGAAATTGCTGAAAAATACCTACCAGAAATGCTAACAGGTGAAAAATTAGGAAGCTACTGCTTGACCGAACCTAATGCAGGCTCGGACGCTGCTTCATTGACCACCAAAGCCGTCAAAAATGGCGACCACTATCTGCTTACAGGGCAAAAAATGTTTATCTCTGGGGCAGGGGCGACCGATGTGCTTGTGGTGATGGCTCGCACCAGTGACAATGGGGCAAAAGGCATTTCGGCATTCGTGGTGGATGCCAATGCAGAAGGCGTTAGCTATGGTAAAAACGAACACAAAATGGGCTGGAAAAGCCAACCAACCGCCGCCGTGCATTTTAACCAAGTCAAAGTCCCTGCCGAAAACCTACTTGGTGAAGAAGGTCAAGGCTTTACCTTTGCCATGAAAGGCTTGGACGGTGGACGTATCAATATCGCCACTTGTGCGGTGGGTACGGCTCAAGCTGCTCTTGACCGTGCGGTGCAGTATGTGCAAGAACGTAGCCAGTTTGGTAAAACGCTTGACCAGTTCCAATCAGTACAATTCAAACTTGCTGATATGTTGACCCAGCTTGTTTCAGCTCGTCAAATGGTGCGTTTGGCAGCCTATAATTTGGACAATAAAACCCCTGAAGCGACTGCTTATTGTGCGATGGCAAAACGCCTTGCGACTGATTTAAGCTTTGAAGTAGCGAACCAAGCGTTACAGCTACATGGTGGCTATGGTTATTTGCAAGAATATCCGCTAGAGCGTCATGTGCGTGATTTGCGTGTTCATCAAATCCTTGAGGGGACGAATGAAGTCATGCGAATGATTGTCGCTCGTAAAATGATGGATGACGGGGCGTTAGCAAGATTGCAATAAGCTGAAAATGGGATAAAGGGTACGATTGATGGTTTAATTATCAATGAATATGGGTGTAAAATGTAAGAAAAAGTGCTACAATAACTTACATTTAACCCGTTTCCCCATAATTTGATAAGTGAGAAAAAGATGTCAGCCACCAATTTTAATATGCGACTGGATGATGACTTACGCAATCGAGCCTTTCCTGTGCTAGAGCGTTATGGCTTGTCGCCTGCTCAAGCCTTTAAGCTATTTTTAAATCAAATTGCCGAAACCAATGTCGTGCCAATATCATTTGATTGGCATAAACGTGTTGAATCATCAAGCACGGCAACGCTGACTGCCAAGGCAAAAGCGAAATTGGAACAATCTGCCAAAGAAGTCGAAAGCGGTGATTATACGCTTTACAAAACGCCAGAACAGGCAATGCAAGCCATGTTGGAGTTAGCTGATGGCAGATAGGCAGGTTTTGCTCACCAATCAATTTAAGCGAGATATCAAAAAACGCTATCTTGATTTGGTAACGCCTGAATGGGGTGAGGTATTTCAATGTTTGACCCAACGCAAGCCATTGCCCGAAAAATACTGCGACCATCCTTTACATGGCGATAAAAAAGGCTTTCGAGATTGTCATGTGAAGCCTGATTTGGTGCTGATTTATAAGATTAATGAGCAAGATATTGTAGAGTTTCACCAGTTAAATACCCATTCGGAAATTTTTGGCTGATTTTTGGCACAAATATCTAGGATAACAGCCATGACCCTATATGAAGTTAACACAATCAGAACCAATAATTTCACTGATATCGAAGTGATGAAAAAATTTGGCGAATTGTGGCAACAAACTATTTTGCAAGGTCATGGGCTGTCGGTTTTATATGGGGTGTACCATGAGTATGCGTCAAATTATCAAGGCGATTATACTTGTAGCACCGCCAGTGAAACCCCTAGTGATGGCAAAATGATTGAGTTGCCTGATACGCCTTATCAAGTGTTTAAAACCAATCGCCTAGAATTGCCTCAAACTTGGATAAAGATTTGGCAGTTGGAAGAAAAGGGTGAAATCAATCGAGCGTATCAAGTGGATTATGAAAAATATTTGCTTGATGGGACGGTTGAAATTCATATCGGTATCAAAGATTAACAAATAAAAGGAATTTATCATGTCAAATTACACCAACCTAAACCTAAAAATCGACCGTCATATTGCCATTTTGACGCTCAACAACCCACCTGCTCATACATGGACAAAAGACAGTTTAGCCAGTCTAAAACAGCTTATCAGCGACCTAAACACCAATAAACAAGTTCAAGCCCTTGTCGTGCATGGCGATGGCGAAAAATTCTTCTCAGCAGGGGCGGATTTGAACAGCTTTGCCAGTGGCGATAAAGGTCAAGCCTTTGACATGGCGGTGGCGTTTGGTGAGGCGTTCCAAGCCCTGTCAAACTTCCGTGGCGTGTCGATTGCCTGTATCAATGGCTATGCGATGGGTGGCGGTTTGGAATGTGCATTGGCGTGTGATATCCGCATTGCCGAAAGCCACGCCCAAATGGCATTGCCAGAGCTATCTGTGGGCTTGTTGCCTTGTGCAGGCGGTACGCAAAACCTACCTTGGCTTGTGGGCGAGGGCTGGGCGAAGCGTATGATTCTGTGCGGTGAGCGTGTCAAAGCGGATAAAGCGTTAGAAATCGGCTTGGTTGAAGAAGTGGTGGAAACTGGCAAAGGGTTAGAAACGGCATTAGCATTGGCAGAAAAAGTCGCCAAGCAGTCACCTGATGCGATTGCGTCAAGTAAGACCTTGATTCAGTCGGCTCGTGTCCAGCCACCAAGTTTTAATTGGATTACAGAACGTGAGTTGTTCTTGAAGTTGTTTGATGGGGCAAATCAAAGCGAAGGTGTTAATGCGTTTTTAGAAAAACGCCCTGCGGTTTGGAAATGATTTTGAAATTGACGGTAGGGGCGTATTGAATACGCCCACTATTTGAATAGATAGTTTAAGGAAAATCAATGCAAGGCTTTTATCTACCAAATAGCGACCATTACTATTTTAACCACACAACTTGGGAAATTGAAAGGCAAGATTTAGCCAAAGATAACGCATTTTTATTGACTGTAGAACAAGCCAATGATTTAAATTTTGATAAATTTTTTTTCCAAAAATGAAGGTGATTGTAAACCACATTTGAATAAAAATTATCATTATCTAACCATGCCTTATGAGTTAGGTGATATCATTTTTGATGAAATTACTCCCACAGAGGTTTTGGTTGAAGTTTTAAACAAGTATATTCAAGGCGATAAAATTTTAGCTTCTACTGATAACGATAAATGTTGTGTCGTGAGATGTGAAAAGCTGACAACAAATGTTATAGATTGTTTTTACAACCCACACATGAACACACCTTTTCTTATTTTTAGTCAAGATGAACCTGTTTTTGCCTTAATTGATTTTGATTTGCCATTACAAATTATTGGTTTTGCTAAAGATTTAACAGTAGAAATTGATAACTATGAGTTAATAAAACAAGGCTTTGAATCAGTTTTTAAACGTTATGCAGGCTATACCAATATGGGAAACTTGTTTAAAGAATATTATGCGTTTTTATTGCCAAAATTTATTTTAGAAAAATTGTAAGATAAAGGAATGAAAAATGGAAAACATGGAAAGCCCCGTATTATTTGACACAATCCAAACCACAAGCGGTCATCAAATCGGCACAATGACATTGAATGACCCTAAAGCCCTAAACGCCCTCAGCGTGGATATGTGCAAACTCATGGCAACTCAGCTGACCGAATGGGCGAGTGACGAATCAATCGTAACCGTCATCCTCAAAGGCAGTGGCGACAAGGCATTCTGTGCAGGTGGCAATATCCGCAAACTCTACGACAGCATGACGGATAACCCGACCCAAATCCCACTTCAACAGCCAAATGCCTATGCCGTTGAGTTTTTTGAAAACGAATATAGCCTATATCGCCAAATGCACTTTTACCAAAAACCCATTATCCTATGGGGCAACGGTATCGTCATGGGCGGTGGTATGGGCTTGATGGCGATGTGTAGCCACCGTGTCGTCACCGAAACCACACGTTTTGCCATGCCAGAGATTACCATTGGGCTGTATCCTGATGCCACAGGTTCATGGTTCTTGGCTCGTATGCCTGCCAAAGTCGGCTTGTTCTTAGGTCTAACAGGGGCGAATTGCAATGCCAAAGATGCGATTTTTACCAGTTTGGCGGAATATGCGGTGGCAAGTGATGAATATGAAAAAGTCATCAATGCGTTGGTAAATGCCAACTGGCAAGCCAACTGCTCTTCTCTAAAAAGCACCGATTCGCATAGCCAAGACAATGTCAATTTACAAGATATCGCCAGTCAAGCGTTAGCAAGCGTTCACCATGTCGAACACCTTGCCGATAGCAATTTGATGACCCATTTTGACCGTATTCAAGCGGTGGTCAATCAAGGCTCGGTGCATGATATGGACAAAGCCTTGCGTAATGATAACTTTAGCAAAGTCAATGGCGATACTGATAAATGGCTATCTCGTGCGGTCGATACCTATACGCACGGTTGCCCTGTGTCGGCAGGTTTGACGTTTGAGATTTTTGAGCGAGCAAGCAAGCTATCATTGGAGCAAGTGCTGTATATGGAGATGAATGCGTCATTGCATTGTGCCAATTATCCTGATTTTCGTGAGGGCGTGCGAGCCTTGTTGATTGATAAGGATAAATCACCGAAGTGGAGCAAAACCCTTGATGAATGCGATACCAGTTATATTATTTCGCATTTGCAGACGGCTTTCCCAAATGGTGAACATCCATTTGAAGATTGGCTAAGTGATAAATCTTTGTCAAGTCAATTAGCCAAAGGATAAGCCCTAAGCATAAGCGTAAGTCATAAGCATTGTAGTGGGTTAGCCGTCTGTTTGGCGTAACCCACGCATATCGTGTGTTAAAAATTAGCTACCAAAAAAGCTTGAGTAAAACCCAAACATAACAAGGAGTGTTATATGAAAACCATTCAAAAAATCGCCTTTATCGGACTTGGCAACATGGGCAAGCCGATGGCAGAAAACCTAATCAAAAAAGGCTTTGCCCTTAATGTCTTTGACCTAAACCAAGCCGTGCTTGATGACGTTGCCAAACAAGGGGCGACTGTTGCCTCATCACCTGTTGAAGCCAGTAAAAATGTCGATATGGTTATCACCATGCTACCTGCGGGGCAACACGTTAAGTCTGTTTATATCGGTGAAAATGGTAACGGCTTGATTGATGCGGTAGCGAGTGACACAATATTGGTGGACTGTAGTACGATTGCTTCTAGCGATGCCAAAGCGGTTGCCGAAGTCGCCAAAGCCAAAAGCATTACCTTCATGGATGCCCCTGTGTCAGGCGGTACAGGCGGAGCGACCGCAGGTACATTGACTTTTATTGTCGGTGGTGAGCAAGCCGATTTTGAAACCATAAAGCCAGTATTACAAGCCATGGGTAAAAATATCTTCCATGCAGGTGATGTCGGAGCAGGGCAAGTTGCCAAAATCTGTAATAATATGCTACTGGGTATCTTGATGAGTGGCACAGCCGAAGCGATTAATTTAGGTGTGAAAAATGGACTGGATGCCAAAGTGTTATCCGACATCATGCTCCAAAGCTCTGGACGTAACTGGACACTCGAAGTGTATAATCCGTATCCGAACGTGCTTGAAACTGTACCGTCAAGCAAAGGTTATACAGGCGGATTTATGAGTAAGCTGATGCTTAAAGACATGAACCTCGCCAAACAAACTGCCGAAGATACAGGCGTTGCTACCCCAATGGCAGACCAAGCCAATGCTCTTTATACAAAGCATAGTGAAGTGCATGGGGATAAGGACTTTTCGAGTATCTTAGGTCAGTATGATGAAAATGTGTTAGGTTAATATACAGGACTTACGCATTTTTACAGCATGTAGGTTGGGTAGGGCGTAATGATTACGCCCTTTCATCAATTAGCCTACCATCGCTAATATCTGTTTTTTCGTCCGCTCAAAAATCCCTTTATCCCCCAACGCATTGGCAACCAAACTCGCCCCCTCACACAGGTTTAAAATCATCAAGGCGGTATCGCTGATATTGAGTGGCTGAATTTCTTTATTTTCAACCGCTTGGTTTAGAACCTTTTCTAACCAATCGAGTTGTAAGGTAAAGTTATCTTGGGTTTTGGCGATTAAGACTTCAGGCAGTTTATGCTTATCCGCTACCAAAGCTGCACACATCGGCAAGCGTTCGCAAGTATCAGTGAACAAATCGACATAAGCGGTCAAACGCCCTTGCACATCGCTATGATTGCTTTCAATTTTGGCAAAGGTTTGTCTGACATCATCATGGCTAGCTGATACCACCGCCAAGCCCAAATCCGCTTTGGTGGGGAAATAATGGTGGATACTGGCTTTTTTGATACCAATTTCGTCCGCTAAGTCGGCATAGCTAAACCCAGCATAGCCCTTTTCTCGCATCAGTTCACTGGCAAGTTTAAGTAATTTATCTCGTGTGCTTTCTTTGGAAATTGCATTGCGATTTTCACTGTTATTTTCACTGCTACTTTCAACATTACTTTCTTTGCTCATGTCTTTACTCTTTCCTGTATTTTTAATCGCCATGTCAGGTGTACATTGCGATAGCTTGATGGTCTTTGTCCACTTAGACAAAAGGGATGTCGTAAAATTGTGAAATCTTGTAATATTTTGACCTTAAAAATAAAATCCACATTAAAACATGCTAAGCTTGAGAAAAATAAAAATCATTATAAATACAATTACCTAGCAGTATTTTTAATTAAAAATAACCCATTTCTACTCAAGCTTATATGAATTTTCTAAACCATTGTATCACAAAAACCAATCTACCTACTACTTGACAGGTAAATTTCCTGCTTTATAATTTAACCTATCAATTGGTAGGTATGCAAAAATTATTGAGAAACCACTGATAAATTATTGCTACTTTACCTTTATTATGATGTTTTTTAATTTTGGAGTACCCTACCATGAACAAACAAGACGAGCCTTTTATGATGTGGTTAAATTCGTGCGTTAATGTTGAAAATTTAAAATAATTAACATAGATAATACTAGGAAAATTCTCATGGCTAAACTACGTTTTTTAAACACCCCTTATACCCTCAAAAATCTTGAACTGCGTAACCGTGTGGTGATGCCACCAATGTGCCAATATTCTGCCACAGACGGTATGCCAAACGACTGGCACAAGGTGCATTATACTTCTCGTGCCATTGGTGGCGTGGGCTTGATTATCGTTGAGATGACTAATGTTGCCCCGAATGGTCGTATTTCACCAAACTGCCTTGGTCTTTGGAACGATGAGCAACGTGATGTGTTCAAAGAAATTGTGGATAGCGTACACCAATACGGTGCAAAAATCGGTATTCAAATCGCCCATGCAGGTCGTAAAGCCCAAGATTGCCAAAGTGTTGCACCGTCTGCGATTCATTATGGCAAGCAAGATTTTGAAGGGCAAAACTTAACCATGCCTTTAGAATTAAGTGAAAGCGATATTAGCGATTTAATCGAAAAATTTCGTGAATCGGTCAAACGTGCAGTGGATGCGGGCTTTGATACGATTGAATTGCACGCGGCACATGGTTATCTGATTCATCAATTTGCATCGCCAAAATCTAATCAACGTAGCGATAAATATGGTCAAGACCGTCTATTGTTCGGTGAACAAGTTATCAAGGCATCTAAGTCAGTGATGCCTACTGATATGCCGTTAATCGTGCGTTTTTCTGCGCAAGAATATGGCGACAATGGCTATGATTTGGACTATGGCGTAGAGATTGGCAAACGCTTTGCTCAAGCAGGGGCGGATATGCTCCATGTCAGTGGTGGTGGTGATGGCGTGTTAAACAAAGCCAATCACCCACCGATTTCGGCAGGCTATCAAGTGCCTTTTGCTCGCCGTATCAAGGCGGAAACAGGCTTGCCTGTGATTGCGGTCGGTATGCTAGAAGAGCCAGAAGTGGCGGATTTTGTACTGGGTAGCGGTGATGCGGATTTGGTGGCGGTTGGTCGTGGTTTGCTCCGTGACCCAAACTGGGTGCTAAATACTCAATATAACCGCAATGCTAGTGATAGCAGTGGTGTACAGTTTGTACCTGCACAGTATTCACGAGCGTATTGATTTAACTTTTTTAATGATTTTTTAACTTAACAAAAAGGTATCTACCATGAAAATTTTTTATCACACATCAGCAACAGCCACAGGCGGTCGTGACGGTCATACCCAAGTCGATGATGGTTCTATCGGCTTTGACTTAGTCGGCTTTCAAAATACCGAAGGTAAAACTGGTACAAATCCAGAGCAACTATTTGCCATGGGCTATGCGGCTTGTTTTGACAGTGCCATGAATCACGTTGCCCCAAGCCTAGGCATTAAACCAACCAAATCAAGCACTTCGGTGGCTGTGGGTATCGGTCAAAAGGCAGATGGTGCATTCGGTCTTGACCTTGATATTACCATCACGGTTGAAGGTATCAGCGAAGAAGACGCTCGCACATTGATTAATAAAGCCCACGAAGTTTGCCCATATTCAAATGCTACTCGTGGCAACATTGATGTGCGTTTACACGTGAAAGTCGTGCAACAATTTGATTTGTAATATCAATTGTTTAGTAAAAAACACCGTCCAAGCTTAGCTTTGGGCGGTTTAGGCGTTTGTTAATCAACATAAATGAGTAAAAATATTGAAAATTTTAATTATCGGTGCAACAGGTATGCTTGGGCAAAGTGCCTTGCGTGAAGCCATCTTGGCGAATGATGTGCAAGAAATTTGTGTGCTAGGCAGAACCCCTGTTACCCAACAGCCCGCATAATACATTCATCCTTTATTGTTACTTCAATTGATGAATACGCAAAATTTGGATTAAAATGTGGTCTGAAAGCAAAATAAATGACATACTTTTAGACCACATCATCATGATGTGTGATGCCAATAAAGCAATTTTGAGAACTTGATGATGAATAACCAATCCGAAGATAATTCGCAAACCGTACAGCATAAATCAGGCAGCATGTTTAGCTTATATCATAACCAGGCACATCCCGATGCCATTGATAATGATATTCGTAGCGATGCACAAGTTTCGGGAACAAACTTATGGGTACTCATGTTTGCGATTTTGATTGCGTGTATTGGTCTAAATATGAACAGTACAGCAGTCGTGATTGGTGCAATGCTTATTTCACCTTTAATGGGACCGATTGTTGGTATAGGCTATGGGGTGGCTGTCAGTGATATTGGATTGATTCGTCTGTCCATTCGCAATATTTTTATCTTTATTGTCATCGCTTTGGTTACAGCAACATTATATTTTTTGATTAGCCCATTACAACAAGCCCAAAGTGAATTATTGGCACGCACACAGCCCAATTTGTGGGATGTGCTGATTGCATTTTTTGGTGGTAGTGCAGGGATTATTGCCCTGACTCGTAAAGAGATGAGCAATGTTATTCCAGGTGTCGCTATTGCAACTGCCTTGATGCCACCACTTTGCACGGCAGGCTATGGCTTAGCAACGAGCAATTGGGATTATTTTTTTGGGGCGTTTTATTTATTTACCATCAATTGTGTATTTATCGCATTTTCTACACTACTATTTTGTAAATTATTGCGTTTGCCAAGGCGTGGCTTACTTACCGAATCAACACGCCGTTTTTATAATATCGTGATTTTTTTGGTGGTATCTGGAATTATGATTCCTAGTATTTATTTGGCGATGAATTTGATTAAAAAAGAAGTGTTTAACACCAAAGCCATGAATAGCATTCAAGCAGTACAGCGTGATGAGAAATTCTTTATTTTAAATAGTGATATTGATGAAAAAAAGCAATCCGTTCGTTTGATTATTAATGGCTCAGGTAATACCGAGAAAATTAGCGAAAAACTCACTCAGCAGCTACAACAGATAGGGCTTGATCAAGCCCATGTTCAAGTATTATACGCTGGTGGCAGTTTGGAGAATTTAAATGATTTTAAAAATGAACTATTAAACAACCAAGAAAACTCAACACAATTAAAAGCTCAACTGGCTGAGCAACAGCAACATATTCAAGCATTGATGTCGCAAAAAAATGAGCAGGACATCTCAGATAAGCGTTTGCTACAAGAATTGCAAGCACAATATCCAGATGTTCAACAGATGACGATAGGGCAAGGTACGCATTGGCAAGGTACACCATCTGCCAAAAATAATGAATCGACTTATATCGTGATTCTACAAACATCCAAAGCCATATCAGATGATGAACAGCAACGCTTAAAGGCATGGCTCAAAGCACGACTGCAACAAGAGTCAATACAGCTAGTGATACAGCCAGCCATAAAGCCAAACACCAACCCAAAAACACCTGATGAGACGAATTAAACTATGCAACTCTCTATCCTAAACCTTGTCCCTGTGCGTCAAGGTCAAAATTACAACCAAGCCATGCAGTCCATGATAACGCTTGCTCAATTTGCCGAAAAGATTGGCATAGAACGCTACTGGATTGCCGAACACCATAACATGAAAAATTTGGCAAGCTCGGCAACAGCACTTTTGATTCAACATACTTTGGCAAATACCCAAACGCTCAAAGTCGGCTCGGGCGGTGTCATGCTACCCAATCACGCCCCCTATGTAGTGGCGGAACAATACGGCACATTAGAAACCCTCTACCCCAACCGTGTGGAAATGGGATTGGGTCGAGCCCCTGGCACGGATATGCGTACCGCTCAAGCGTTACGCCGTGGTCGCCAAACCTTTGACTTTGCCACTGAAATTGCGGAGTTACGTGGTTATTTTGATGATTGCAACCCTGTGTCGGCTTATCCATCGGCAGGCTTAAATGTCCCGTTTTATATCTTAGGCTCAAGCACTGAAAGTGCTTATCTGGCTGCGGAACTCGGCTTACCGTATGCCTTTGCTTCGCACTTTGCCCCACGTATGCTCGAGATGGCGGTGCAGATTTATCGCAATAATTTTAAACCGTCCAAACACCTTGCCGAACCTTATGTGATTGTCGGTGTCAATGCGATTGTTGCCGATACGGATGATGAAGCCAAAATGCTTGCCACCACCCAAACGCAATTTTTCTTAAATGTCGTCACCAACGCCCAACAAGCCATGCAACCACCGATGGCAAACGCAGAAGACGTGTGGAAAAATCACACCCACGCCACCCAAAAACCACATTTTGGGCCTGTAGATTTGGACACCCTACCCATCTATAGCCAAGAGCGTGCCGTGGTCGAGCAGATGACCGCCTGTTCGTTGATTGGTAGCCCACAAAGCGTGGCGTATCAATTACAAAGCTTGCGTGATAAAGTACAGTTTGATGAAATCATGGCGGTCAGCTATATTTTCGATGAAGAAAAACAGCTAAAATCTTATCAATTGTTAAAAGACATTGTGGATAAACAATAAGCCAATGATGCCTCTCAATTACTATACTTTTATAACTACGCCCTTATAACTATACTCGTATAATTAGGAATCCCCCATGACTCAAACAAACAACACCATCAAATCTCGTGCTGCGGTGGCTTTTGCCCCAAATGAACCGTTAAAAGTTGTCGAAATTGACGTAGAACGTCCCAAAAAAGGCGAAGTATTGGTAAAAATCAGCCACACAGGTGTCTGCCACACAGATGCATTTACCCTATCGGGTGCTGACCCTGAAGGCTTATTCCCTGTCGTCTTGGGGCATGAGGGTGCAGGTATCGTGGTTGAAGTCGGCGAAGGCGTGACCAGCGTGGCAGTCGGTGACCATGTGATTCCCCTTTATACCGCTGAATGTGGCGAATGTGAATTTTGCCAATCCAACAAAAGTAACCTTTGCGTATCGGTGCGTGCAACGCAAGGCAAAGGCGTGATGCCTGATGGTACGAGCCGTTTTAGCTATCAAGGCAAACTACTTTATCACTACATGGGCTGTTCAACCTTTAGCGAATATACCGTGGTGGCAGATGTATCACTTGCCAAAATCAACCCAGACGCCAATCCTGAACACGTTTGCTTACTTGGTTGTGGCGTAACCACAGGTATCGGTGCGGTGCATAATACCGCTAAAGTACAAGAAGGCGACTCGGTAGCAGTATTTGGTCTAGGCGGTATTGGTCTTGCGGTATTGCAAGGGGCAAAGCAAGCCAAAGCAGGGCGTATCTTTGCCATTGATACCAATCCAGAGAAATTTAAATTAGCCAAAGAATTTGGTGCAACCGATTGTCTGAACCCAAACGATTATGACAAGCCAATCCAAGAAGTGTTGGTCGAGATGACCAAATGGGGCGTTGACCATACCTTTGAATGTATTGGTAATGTCAATGTCATGCGTGCTGCTTTAGAATCGGCTCACCGTGGTTGGGGTCAATCCATCATCATCGGTGTCGCAGGTGCAGGGCAAGAAATCTCTACTCGTCCATTCCAATTGGTGACGGGTCGTACTTGGAAAGGCACGGCTTTTGGTGGGGTAAAAGGTCGCTCTCAATTACCAAAAATGGTCGAAGATGCCATGAAAGGTGACATCAAGCTAGAGCCGTTTGTCACGCATACCATGGGGCTGGATAAAATCAATGAAGCCTTTGATTTGATGCATGAAGGCAAGTCGATTCGTTCGGTGATTCATTATTGATGCCGTTTCCAAAAAACTTAATGGGAATAACTTCTATGCAACAACTCGAAAACTATAAAATCTTCGGCGGACAGCAACAAGTCTGGCAACATCATTCAGATACCTTAAATTGCGAGATGAATTTTGCCATTTACCTACCCGAGTCAGCCGAAAAACAAGCCTTGCCTGTGTTGTATTGGCTATCGGGTTTGACCTGTACCGAACAGAACTTTATCACCAAATCGGGCTTTCAGCGTTATGCCAACGAGCATCATGTGATTGTGGTCGCTCCTGACACCTCCCCTCGTGGCGACGATGTGGCAGATGATGAAGCCTATGACTTGGGTAAAGGGGCAGGATTTTATGTCAATGCCACACAAGAGCCTTGGTCAAAACACTATAAAATGTATGATTATATCGTGCATGAATTGCCAAAATTAATTGCCGAGCATTTTAACGTGACGGATAAAAAATCCATCTTCGGACATTCGATGGGCGGTCATGGGGCGTTAATTATCGCCTTGCGTGAAACGGGCAGTTATCAAAGCGTATCGGCATTTGCCCCAATTGTCGCCCCAACGCAAGTGCCGTGGGGGCAAAAAGCATTTACCGCTTATCTAGGCAATGATGAAAAGGCTTGGCAAAATTATGATGCGACATGGTTGATTCGCAATACCGCCAGTAGCAGTTTGAACCTGCCGATTTTGATTGACCAAGGCGATGTCGATAAATTCTTGGTGGAACAATTACGCCCTGAATTGTTTACAGGGGCTTGCACTGACAAAGGCGTGGCTTGTGAATATCATTCACGTGCAGGCTACGACCATAGCTATTATTTTATCGCAAGCTTTATTGGTGAGCATATTGCATTTCATGCGAGGGCATTGAATGGGTAGGGTGTCAATCCATACCCATCATAGCTAGATGGAAGTTATTTTCCACGGTAGGTAATACGACCTTTATCCAAGTCATATGGGGTCATTTCGACCTTGACTTTGTCACCTGTCAAAATGCGGATATAGTTTTTACGCATTTTGCCAGAAATGTGAGCAATAATTTCGTGACCGTTTTCTAAGCGGACTTTAAACAGCGTGTTTGGCAAGGTGTCAATCACTTCGCCTTCAAATTCAATTACATCGTCTTTCTTTGCCATAATAGCCTTATCAAAAATAGTGAAAATTTAACGCCAAATTATACGCCAAAGCCTTGACAATGGCAAATACAATGCGAAATTTACTACAAATCAGTACAAAAATTTCGCTTATTCCGCCAAATTCAGCCAAACAGGGGATAACCGCACGTTTGGCAAAAGTTGCTGAAACTCATCAGGGTAAATGGCATTGATAAAATATAGCCCATCGGCATCGGCAGTTTTGGCGGCGAGCTTACGGTCTTTTGCCAATAACAACTCACCAAGCCAATCCACGTTTTGCTCACCACGCCCAATCGCAAACAAACTACCCATGATATTGCGTACCATGTGGTGTAAGAATCCATCCGCTTGAATATCCATCACCAATAAATCCCCATGTTGGCTCAGGTTGGCAAAATGCACGTTGCGGACAGGTTGTTTGGACTGGCACGCCACCGCTCGAAAACTGGTAAAGTCATGCGTTCCCACGATATAGCGTAGGGCTTGTTGCATTTTGTCAAAGTCGAGTGGGGCGTATTCGTGGGTGACTTGACCGTTCAAAATCGCAGGGCGGTATGGCTGATTTAGCGTGACATAGCGGTAACGTCTGGCGATGGCTTTAAAGCGTGCATGGAAGTCAGACGGCGTAGGAACAATCCAACGCACGGCAATATCTGGTGGTAGCAGGCTGTTACTGGCTCGTAGCCAATTATATGGCTCACGGTGGGCGGTGGTGGTAAAGTGGGCTATCATGTTGGAGGCATGAACCCCTGCATCGGTGCGACCTGCGGCGATGATTTCGATGGGTTCGTTGGCAATGGTGGAGAACACGCTTTCTAGGCGTTGTTGAATACTATCGACTTCTTGTTGGCGTTGCCAGCCTCGATAATTCGTGCCGATAAATTCAATGCCGATGGCATAAGTTTGAGAGGACATAGAAAGTTATTTACCAAAAAATTGTTTATTAATAACAAGATGATGATTTGAAGGCATGTTTAAATTTAAGTAATTATTACCAAATTCAAAACTCGACCATACCAACGCCACATAATAATCAATAAATTGTAGTCCCAAATTATATTGGCTATTGGTAGGCATAATTAGACAACTTTTATTGATAATGTTTTGCGTTAAGCATTTTTCCAATAATATTTGATTAAAATACTGTGTAAAATTCCAACGGCTATTATGTTTTTCACTGCGAGCATCGGGGATGAAGTCCACATATTCTAATTCACAAACTTCGCTCAATAATAGCAAATTTGTCGCATAATTATATAATACATTGGGGTCTTGTTGAATTCTACTTTTGATATGGGTTTTATCATTTGCCTTACTATCATCCATCAATAAAAACCACCGATAAAAAAACCCTACCAAAATGATAGGGTTAAAACGTAGTACCTAGATTTCGTGCATTTAGACCGCACTTACGATGATAACGGTAGGTGTCGGAGTGAGCTAGGCATATTTAAACTACAACCGTTACTACCACTTCAGTATAGCATACCTGCCACAAAAAGAAAAATTTCATTCTTCATGCAACACTATTCGCATCTTTTATACAATGCGTCCAGCGTTGCCGTCTGCGAGTTGGCGTATCAAAATTCGCCGTTAGCCACAACAAGCGAGCAAAAATCGCAGGCACAGTCAGCCGACCTGTCGTAAGTACGCCACATTCCTCAAGCCATGCCCCAGCCTCATAGCTACCACTGACCCCACCAAACGGACATTGCGTGCTAATTACCACCAAACAACCGTCCTTTTTCGCTTGCTTTAACAAGGCTTTGACCGAGTCATTAACAGGCACATTCCCTGCACCAAACCCCAATAAAATCAAGCCATTCGGTTGATTGGCTAAGGCTTGCTGTAACTGACTTGTTAACTGCTCCGCTGACATGGGAGTTAGATACAAGGGTATAATATTGGCATGGCTAAGACTGGCGACCACATTGGGTAATTGTGCCAATTTATCCTCAAGCCATAAAGCCTGTTGGCTTGCAGTCACTTTATTGCTGTAGCTAGTCGCAGGGTAGCCCGCACGATGATGACCGACAAACGCCATCAAGTCATGGCTATGAATTTTCTGCACCGTTTGGGCGTGCCAATGCTCGCCTGAAAACGCCACTCGCACGCCTGCCTCGCCATGTCGAGCCAGTTTGCACGCATCAAACAGGTTTTGCGTGGCATCGCTATGTGGGTCGATTTGATAAGCGGTTAAAATTTGGCTATCCAATAGCGGTTGCATTGCCCCAGTCACGATAATACAAGTATTTGAATTGGCAAAACTTTCTGCCAAAAATGCCCCAAGATAACTTAACGTATCCGTGCCTGTGAGTAGCACAAATTGGCGTATCCCTTGCGATATGGCTTGCAAAATAAGTTGGTAAAAATGGGCAAAATCACTGGGGGTGAGTTGGCTACTGTCTTTAACAATATCATTGGGTAAAATTTGCCAATTCACAGGCTGTTCGGCATGATTGAGGTAGGTGGCAAAATGCTCGCTCAAGATGTTGGTTAAAATCGGCAAAAATTCGTCATTTGGCAAAGCTTGCAGTGGCTGACCATAACTGCCAAACGTGCCACCTGCGTAAATAATGCCGATTGTATTTATATTTTTTTTACTCATACGGATTTGCCACGCCCAATACTTTTAAAACCGCAATTTCAATACTTTCCATTTCATCTTGCTCGGCTTGCCCCAATTCATGGTCAAACCCTAACAAATGCAACAACCCATGCACCAATAAATGCGTTAAATGGTCGGTAAGCGTTTTGCCTTGCTCTTCCGCTTGTTTAACCACAACTTCATGGCAAATCACCAATTCACCCAACGGCAAATTTGGCAATAACGCTAGCACGGCTTCTGGCAACTCACTGGGATAAGATAAAATATTGGTGGCGTAATCCTTGCCCCTTGCATCAAGGTTAATCTCACGAGCCTCGATGGGTTCGGTAATGTAAAGCTCAATTTCGCTAGGTTTGCTAAATAAGCTTTCTGCTAAATGTTCTGGCAAATCAAATTGTGGATTTTCAGCTAGGTAACTTAAAACTTGGGAAAAAATCGCCATGAGTTTGTCGTTATCATAATAGGCTTCAATCGTAGGAAAGTCAGATTGATTGAGCAAATCTTCGCTAAAGCTGATAATAATAGAGGGGATTGGGGCTGACAATGTAAATACCTGTTGTTGGGATTCTAAAAATGATAAAACTTAGGCAAAGATATCATTTGTAGGTTGGGTCGAAGTATGAGACCCAACGTATTTTGTTGATAATGTTGGGTTTCGCACGCTCAACCCAACCTACATTTTATCAAAATGCCTAAATTGAAATAATTTAACGTAAAATCAAGCCGTTATGTAGGGGCGTATTGCATACGCCCAAGTTGATAGAGGGTTTCGTTATTCACCTTTAGTCGCCAATGTCCCTGCAATTTTACTTAACAAGGCATTTTGTTCGGCTTGATGCAGGGCATGTTGTTGAGCGAGTTTTTCCGCTTCTTCGGCAAGGCGAGCTTGTTTTTTCGCCAATTTTTCTGCCTCTTGTTCTTCATCAAACACATCATAGGCTTGGACGATTTTTTGTACCAACTGATGACGTACCACATCTTTACTGTCAAAATGGGTGATATGAATTTCTTCAATCGGGCTTAAAATCTGCAACGCTTGACGTAAGCCAGACTGCGTGCCACGAGGCAAATCGACCTGCGACATATCGCCTGTAATCACCGCACGAGAGCCAAAGCCGAGGCGTGTCAAAAACATCTTCATCTGCTCAGGCGTGGTATTTTGGGCTTCGTCAAGGATAACAAACGAATTGTTCAACGTCCGCCCACGCATATAGGCGAGGGGAGCGACTTCGATGACTTGTTTCTCGATAAGTTTAGCGACCTTTTCAAAGCCTAGCATTTCATACAAGGCATCATACAGTGGACGTAGATAAGGGTCAATTTTTTGGGTCAAATCCCCTGGTAAAAAGCCCAGTTTTTCACCTGCTTCCACCGCAGGACGCACCAGCAAAATCCGTTCAATCTCATTACGCTCAAGCATATCCACCGCACACGCCACCGCAAGGTACGTCTTACCTGTCCCTGCAGGCCCTACGCCAAACGATACGTCCGAAATCAAGATTTTTTTGACATATTGCTGTTGGTTGTAGCCACGAGGGATAACCTTGCCTTTGCGAGTGCGTAGCGTGATAGGGGTATAACCGCCTTGTGATTCGTCAAATTCGTTGTTGGTTTGGCTGTCAGTTTGGCTGTTATTTTGACTATTTGATTGGGTCAAATCTTGCTCACGGCTAAAACTAGTCTGTACCAAAATATGCAAATCCTCTGGGGTAATGGTGTCGTTGCTTTCGACTTCATCGGCAAGTTGGGTCAAAATCCGCTCGCCACGTTCGACAGGCTCTAGGTCGCCTGAAATCACAAATGATGTCTTACGTTGATGAATATGCACACCAAGACGGTGTTCTAAGTATTTGATATGGTTGTTATATTCACCCAAAAGGGTTTTGAGTTGTTGGGTGTTAAGTTGGGATAAATCGACAGTTCGGCTAATGGTATCAGTCAAGACAGTTTCCTTTTTTATCAAAGTTTATCAATGGTTTGCTCATTGTCACTGGGTGTCATTAGGTGTTGAAAATTTGGATGTCGGTGTAAAATTCGGTACGATAGTGAATCGGTGCTATATTTATAAGGTTATCATGTTTATTATGGTAAATATGTGACAAAATTCAAGGTAAAGCGGATAAAATATTATACCATTTGCTAAAAATTGTTGATTTAGTCAGTATTTTTGGGGAAAATCTTAAAAAATTGCAAAAAAAATTGCAAATGACCCTTGACGAGGTGGGTCGAAATACGCATAATATGCGTCCACAAGGCGGACACAATATCCGCAACGTTTAGGCGATGTAGCTCAGCTGGTTAGAGCGCACGACTCATAATCGTGAGGTCAAGAGTTCAAGTCTCTTCATCGCCACCATATTTAAAAGCCAATAATTTATTTTATTGGCTTTTTTTATATTAACTAATATATTTATTAAGCTTTTAATGAATATATTTCATATTACCATGAGCAAATACCAGTATTATGTCCAAGATAATGCTAGGCAATGTGTATAAAATTTTTTAAAATGTTGGTTTTTTGTATGTTGTATTTTCACCAATGTTCGTAGGATTTTTATGCAAATCACCAAGTCTTCTTCATCTTTTACCAAAAACCTATTTAAATTAAATGCCTTAACGCTAGGTTTAGTGAGTGTGGTTGGCACAGCTTCCGCCAATACCAATCCACCTACCAATACCAATGTATCCGCCCAAGATTTTAACACGCCTGTTACTAACTTACCTGACTTGACCGTTACCGCAACCCGTACCCCAACCCTCGTCAAAAACATCATTGCTCAGACTACGGTGATTGATGAAACGGATTTGCAACGTTATCACGGTCAAAGCGTGCTGGATGTATTGCGTCAGCAAAGTGGTGTATATATTACCCAAAATGGTGGTGATGGTTCATCAAATGGTATCAAAATCCGTGGTTATGGTAGTAATGCGGTGTTGGTGCTAATTGATGGTGTGCGATATAGTTCAGCGACCACAGGCATTGCACCATTATCATTGATTCCTGCTGACCAAATTGACCGTATTGAAGTATTGTATGGGGCATCAGGCTCAAGTTTATACGGAGCAGATGCGATGGGTGGTGTGGTTCAGATTTTTACCAAAGGGCAAAATGCTGACCAATCAAACGTTGCAGTGACCGTAGGGGCAGGCACGCAAGACAGTTATAAAGGGCAGGTCACAGGGCAACTCGTCACACCAAAATCTACGCTGAGTCTATCGGGTGGCTACGAAAAAACGGAAGGGATTAATGCCACGAATAGCCATAATACCTACAGCTATTATCCAGATAAAGATGGTTTTGAATCAAAAAATGCCAGTTTGGTGGCTAAATATCAGCTAAATCAAGGCACTGAAGTGGGTTTGACGGGAATTTATAATCAATCAACCTCAGATATGGACAGTGGTGAAAATGTCATCAATGCTTATGCCAATCAAAAAAATGGGGCGGTTACAGGCTTTTTGAATTATCAAAAACAGGCATTATCAGCCCAATTCAAATACGGTCAAAGCTTTGACAAATCAACCACTTATGATGGTGCAGATTGGGAAACAGGACGCTTGGATGATGTCTTTGACACCACACAAGATCAAGCCAGCTTGCAGTTAGGCTACCGCTTGCCTGTGGGGCAGTTGATGGCAGGCTATGAGCAACTAAAACAACAAGTTGAAACCAGTAATTATGATAAAAAAGACCGTACCATAAAAAGCGTCTTTACAGGCTATCAACTGACACAAGACAAGTATGATGCCCAAATCAATGTCAGAAATGATGATAACTCTCAATTTGGCAATGAAACCACCTATAATGTTGGCGGTGCATACCGTATTCTACCGCATACTCGTGTTGGAGCATCCTATGCGACAGGGTTTAGAGCCCCAACTTTCAATGATTTGTATTGGAAAGGCTCAGAAAACCCAAATCTAAAAGCTGAAACTAGCCAAAACACCGAAGTATTTGTCGAAAATCGCACGAATTTACAAAAAACACGTTTGACAGGTTATACGTCAGACGTTAAAGACAAGCTGACTTGGGTCACCACCAATCCTCAGACTTATCAAGGTCAAATGCAAAATGTTGAAAAAGTCAAAATTAAAGGGGTCAACCTAAGCAGTGATTGGACGGTGGCTAATAAATTGTTTGGTTTAAGCTATGATTATAGCGATGTCACCAATCAAACGACCAACAAAGCATTGGTTTATCAGCCTAAACATCAAGGGCTAGTGTATGTCGGATATCGTCAGCCACAATTTGATATTCGTGGTGAAGTGCAACACATAGGCGAGCGTTATCGAGATGCGAGCAATACCAATCAACTTGATGGCTATACTTTATTGAATATATCAAGTAATTATTATATTAACCAAAATTTAACAATCAATGCTCGTTTAAATAATTTGACAGGCGAAAACTACGAAACCGTATATGGTTATAACCAAAAAGGTGTAAATGCCTTTGTATCAGCGACTTATAAATGGTTTTAATCGGTAGATTGGATAGATAAGGGGCGTAACTATTACGCCCCTTTTTTAAGCCTTACAACTGAAACGCTATGAAAATACGTTAGTTTTGTTTTTGATTTTTACAAACAGGGCGTATGCAATACGCCCATACAGGCTGGGTCTTATTTATCAATGAGCGTTTAATTGGTAGGCGTTTGTGGTTTGATTTTGACTTCAATTACTGAACGCAAATATGCCAAATAATCCTCAAATTGTGATTGACCCATCGCATCACGGATGACTTTCGCCGTGCTTTGTTTTTCCTCAGCACTGATGGGATTGGTGGCAGTGATTGCACCGCCGACCAGTACGCTTGCCCCTTGAGTGGTGGTCGCTGTCGTGACAGCAAGTTTACCATTGTTAGCAGGTAGGCTAAAGGCACTACCACGTTCTTCGGTGAGTAGGGCAGGGTGTTGGCGATTGACCATACCTAGGCTTTGTAGGGGTACGCCCACATTATCCACGCTATTGGCTTGCTGAATTTTGCTGGCGAGGGCTTGGGCTTGAGCCAATGCCAAAGCTTGGGCTTTTTGTTGGGTCAATTTGGCTTTGATTACAGGTACAGCTTCAGCTTGAGTTAGGTTTTTGACCGCACGATGGTTGGTGGATTGTAGCCACACCACTTTATTTGCCAACTCGATTCCCACCGACATACTGCCTTCTTGTACCCCCAATGGGTCGAACGCTTTGGTAATAATCGCAGGTTGATTGAGAACGGTGGTATTATCGACTTTTGGATAATTTTTTAGTGATTGAGCGGTTAGTTTATAACGGTTTGCCAATTCACCCAAATTTGCCCCAGCCACCGCATCATTGTTGATTTTGGTGATGGTGTCTTGGTATAGGGCTTCACGTTTTTGGGTGGTCAGTTGCTCAATTAAAGTTGGTTTGACACTGTCTAGGCTAGGCGGTGTTTGACCATTGATTTTGACCAATTTAAACAAATGATAGCCAAAATTGGTTTTGATAGGGGCAGTGACCTGTCCGACTTTAAGGGCTTTGACCGCCGTTAAAATCTGCTGATAATGTTCTGGGAACATACCTTCACTGATAGGTCCAATATTACCGCCCTCATTTTTGCTGACTTCATCTTGTGAGTATTGTTTGGCAAGGGTGCCAAAATCTGCTTGATTATTATCCAACTGTTGTTTTAGCCCTGTTAAGGTCGCTTGGGCTTTGGGGTCGCTCATCAAAATCATGGCAACTTCGTATTCGGTTTGTGAGCCTTGATTTTTAAGATACATTTGGTATTGTTGGGCGATTTCCTGCTCGGTTGGGGCGGTCACGGGCAGTTGATTTTTATCTAACTGCATATAGTTGACATCAACCATTTCAGCACTTTTTAGGTCAGCTTGATTTTTTTGGTAATATTGATTGATTTCACTATCACTGACTTGCACTTGAGGGGCGAATTGTTGCCAATCAAAACGGTACAGCCAAACTGGACGAGATTCATTTTGGGCATTGATAAGTTTTTCGATACCTGCTTCAGAAAACAGCCCTGTATTGATGATGCTACGGCTAAACGCTTGCACCGCCAAATCTTGACGTAATGAGTCAAACAATTGGTCTTTGGTCATACCTCTGCCTTTGAGAAAATTGGCAAAGGCATCATTAGAAAATTTGCCATCTGCTCCCAAAAATGCTTGTTCGCTCATCAGCATTTGGGTGATGGTGGCATCCGACACGGTGAAGCCAAGCTGTTTGCCCTGATACATCAACAAATAACGGTCAATCATATTTTGCAAAGACTGCTTACGTAAGGCTTCGTCATCAATCAAACTGGCATCGCCTTTGACTTGTTCGAGTAGGGCAGTACGGCGTTCATTAATGGTGTTTTGTAAAATTGAACCGTCAATGTTTAAGTCACCGACTTTGGCGACTGCATTGGGGTCATCACCACTACGCACAATCGACTCAAACCCAGTAATGGCTAAGGGTAATAAAAATAAAATCAGTAGCCCTTTACCTGCCCAACCTTTTAAAAATTCTCGTAATGCGTCCATCGTGGCTCACTTGCAAAGTATCAAATCAACAATCAAATAACCTGATATTATAGGCTAATATGGCATGAAAATCCATGCACAAAGGGATTAAACCTTGGGGATAATGATAGTGATTATTGCTGGGTTGCCTTAGCGGCATCCATCGGCACATCCATCAATAAAATTTCGGCATCACTCAAAGGGATATAGCAAAATTGTTGTAAAGCAGGAAAAATCTCTGCAAACTGGGTTGATTTTTAGTTATACTGGGCTAACACGTTGGCGATGAGAGGGTTAGACCATGATGCCATCCATGATTGTTAAAAATAAACAGGCAGAAATTTTGGCAGTTAGCCGTCAGTTTGCAGTAGAAAAGTTAAGGTTAAATTGGTAATGTTTTTAAATTTATTTTACACTTTACGCACTTATGGCGTGCCAGTTTCCACCCGTGAACTGCTCGACCTCTACGCCCTGCTCGATAGCGGAATCGTCTTTGCAGACCGTGAGCAATTTTATGAACTTGTCCGCCTATGTATGGTCAAAGACGAAAAATACTTTGATAAATTCGACCGAGCAATGGCGGATTATTTTGACGGTGTCGATACCCTCGATATTGACGAGTTGATGAACAAACTGGGCGAAATCCCCAAAGAATGGCTTGAGCTGAAACTCGACCCCAAAAACCTGACCGAAGAACAACGCCGATTGCTCAAAAAATATGGCTCGCTTGAAGAGCTAATGAAAGCCCTAGAAGAACGGCTAAAAGAACAAAAAGAGCGACATCAAGGCGGTAGCAAATGGGTCGGTACAGGCGGTACATCACCATTTGGGGCGTATGGCGACCATCCAGAAGGCGTGCGAGTGGGCGGTGAATCACGTAAACGTAGTGCCGTCAAAGTATGGGAAGAACGCAAATACCGTGACCTAGACAGCGATAACCAACTCGAAACCCGTTCCATGCAAATGGCACTGCGTAAGTTACGCAAATTCGCTCGGACAGGCTCGGCTGATGAGCTTGACATTGATTTAACCATCAAAAAAACCGCCCAAAAAGGCGTACTAGACGTACAGTTTCGCCCAGAACGGCGTAATCGTGTCAAAGTGCTGATGCTATTTGACATTGGCGGTAGTATGGACAGCTATATCGAGGAATGTGAACGGCTATTTACCGCCAGTAAAAATGAATTTAAAACCCTTGAGTTTTTCTATTTTCATAATTGCCTATACGACTATGTGTGGACGGACAATGCAAGGCGTGTCAGCAGTGCGATACCCACGATGGATATTTTGCATAAATATGCCAGTGACTATCGGGTGATTTTTGTCGGTGATGCGTCAATGTCGCCTTATGAGTTGCTCTCTCGTGGCGGTAGCGTGGAGTATATGAACGATGAAGCAGGACAGGTATGGCTTAAGCGAATGACAGCACATTTTGATAAAGTGGCATGGCTAAACCCAGAACAGCAAGGCTACTGGCAATACACCCAAACCATTGGCTTAATTAAAGACATCATGCAAGGGCAAATGTATCCGATGACCTTGCATGGTATTGAAGATATGACTAAGTATTTGGCGAGATAATTAATAGGGAGTGTAGGGAATAATTGTAAGATGTGTTATATGCACCTTTAAAACTAGGGGTTTAAAACTAGGGGCATAATTACGACCTAAAAATTTAAAGAGTGGGCTTATTCAATAAGCCCCTACAATTCAATAAGCCCCTACAAGTTTAAACCTGTCAAAAGATTAGTTCGGGCCTGCCACACGCTCAATGATGACATTGCCACTGCCAGCATTCACCAAGCCAATTTGTTTGGCAGCACCGTACGATAAATCCATCACACGGTTGCTAGAGAATGGACCTCGGTCGTTGACTTTGACGACCACACTTTTGCCATTGGATTTATTAGTTACTTTAACATAACAATTCATTGGTAGTGAACGATGGGCAGCGGTTAAGCCATTTTGGTCAAATACATCACCACTGGCGGTTTTTTTGCCATGAAATTGACGACCATACCATGAAGCGACACCTGTTTGGCTAAATTTACTAACCGTATTGGATGCAACAGCCGATAGACGTTGTAACACATCTTTATCATTACTGACAGCTTGGGTGTTTTGACTGACTAATTGGCTGGTTAGTGCCAAAGAAGTCGGTTGACGGGCAGATTTGACCAAGTCAGATGCACTGCTTTGTTGGCGAGCTAACGCATTAAGCACGTTGTCTAAGTTATTGCTAGCGGCGTTGGTGGGTAGACTCAGCATGCTACCGCCAGTGGCTAGGCATAGGGTTAAGACGACATTATTACGTTGACGCTTGAACATAAGCACCTCTAAATAAAATGGCTATTAGTTTTGTTGAATATACTCAATAAATTGATGAGTTTAACAAAACGATATAGCACAGATTGTCGCTAGAATTGTAGACATCCTAGCAATTGTTAGTGAATAAACATTGTTCAATGTTTACCCTTGTTAATTTACGATAAATATACAATAAGCCTTCATTGACCAAAAAGCATTAATTATCTTGACAAAAGGTATTAAAAACGTAATAAACGGTATTTTTTAATAAAAATACCGCTATTTTTTAACCAAAGCATTTTATCGCCTTATTTGGTATCATGTGAACTAATCGACATAATTAAGCCAAAACCTGCCATTAGGGTAATCAATGCTGTGCCACCATAGCTAATAAAGGGTAATGGCACGCCCACCACAGGTAAAATGCCTGCGACCATGCCTGCATTGACAAATACATACACAAAAAATGACATGGCAATCGCCCCTGCCAAGAGGCGACCATACACCGAACCATGACGATAAGCGATAAACAATGCCCTTGCTAATACACAAGCATATAAAAACATCAATAAGCACACGCCGATTAAGCCAAATTCCTCAGAAAAGGCGGCGATAATAAAGTCGGTATGACCCTCTGGCAAAAAGTGCAAATGCGACTGCGTTCCCTCAAGGTAGCCTTTACCTGTCAAACCGCCAGAACCAATTGCTGTCTTTGATTGCATAATATTCCAGCCAGCCCCCAAAGCATCCGCCTCAGGGTCAAGTAGCGTCATCACACGTTTGCGTTGATAATCATGCAATAAATATTCCCACGCCACAAACACAAACGGCACAAATAATGCAACGGCACTGCCAATCATCCACCAAGGTAACCCAGATAAAAACAGCACAAATAGCCCACTAGAAGCGACCAAAATAGATGTACCTAAATCGGGTTGCTCGGCAATCAACAACACAGGAAGCCCAATGGTAGCCAAACAAATCAACACAGTCGATAAGCTCGGTGGCAAATCTCGCTTGGATAAAAACCACGCACATAGCATTGGCATACCAAGCTTCATAAATTCAGAGGGTTGCACACTACCAAAACCGGGGATATCAATCCAGCGTTGAGCCCCTAAACGCACCTCACCAATCACCTTAACCAACACCAACAACATCACCCCACCCACATAAAAAAATGGCGTAAAATCACGGTATAATGTTGGGGGAATTTGAGCCATCACAATCATCACCACAAACGCAATGCTAAAGCTCATGGCTTGCTTGAGTAACATCCCCATATCTTGTACGGAGGCACTGTATAAAATTGCCAAGCCAAACAATGCTGTCACAAATAACAACATTAACAGCCAAGGGTCAAGATGCACACGTTGCCAAAAACTTGGTAAACGATCATTGCCAAAATGATGTGCTTGGCGAGAAAAACGGTACTGCCCAATCGGTTTTGCCATAATCAATCAAAAATCATCACACAAGGGAAGAACAAAGGGCTGATAAATAGCGTGAATGAAAGGCATTAACCACCTTACACATACCTATTTTGAGTAAACCCTAGAAAAATGTCATGGATTAGTATCGTCATTTAATCACTATACTCAAATGACATAAACATAAAAAAAAGACACAAAAATAAGCCTCATAGTTTAGCTTGCTTAACGTGAATTTGATAGTATAAAACGTATTAAACTGGTAAAAAAGTCGCCATAAATAGCCGATAAACCAATGAATAACTTCCTGTTTTCTTGATAATTTATTGATGATTTTTTGATAAAAAGCACCATTTATCCACGATTCACTTGAAAAAGCATAAACAGTTATCATTATTATTATAATAAAAAAAGGTCTTGATATGTATCTCTCAAAAAATATGACAAATAAGCCCATGCTACTCGGTGCAAGCCTTGCCCTATTATTCACAGGGTTAGCAGGCTGTGCCACCACCACGGTCAATCAAACCACCAGCAAAAAAGCTCCCAGCAAAAACGCATTTCCAATTTACCAGTCGAGCGTGTATCAAAGTCGCTACCCCATTCAAAATACTGTGCGTGGGGTGGTTTCGCAACAAAAATCCTATCAAGGCTACCAAGTTGTACCAAAATATACGCCAACGCATGACGCTAGCACCAAAACCAAATTTCTCAAAACCAATAAAATTAACAGCCATAATCCAGCCTTTAATTATTGGTTGGAAAATCAGCCCTATCATAAGCCACAAGTCCTAGCCTACCAAGGTTTTTTAGAAACCCAAGTGAATAATCTTCCGCCCATTGACGAATTGGTCGTCAGTGCCAGAGATGCCGTCAACTGTGGCTATGAGCCGTATGAAGTTCCCCCTGTTGAGCTGTGGCGAAACATCGTACCTACTCTCCAACTGGTCGAACGCCTCAAACAACAAGGCTATTTGCCACGCTCGACCGTGATTCGCTCGGTGTATCGTAATCCCAGTCTAAACCGATGTGCAGGTGGGGCAGGCGAGAGTAAACACACGACCAATGGGGCGATTGACATTTGGATTCCTGAAAATGACGGCAATCGTTGGGCAATTGACAGCACCTTTGATGGGTTATGTCAATTTTGGCAAAGTCAAGGGCAAGACTATAACTTTGGTTTAGGCTTATATGCGACAGGCTCGATTCACATTGACACACAAGGCTACCGCAAATGGGGAGGCAACCACAGTAGTAGCTCATCGCCTTGTCGTTTTTAGGCAACGTTTTAATAGTTGTGTTTTTGATAAAATGTTTATATTATAGCCAGTTCTGATTCTGATTAAGCATTCAGTGGTTTAGGATGAAAATGACAAAACAACCAATATTGTTAAATAAAGGTCTTATGTTAAAGTGGTTGGCGACTACGGTGACGTTGGCTAGCACAAGCTTGCTCGTGGGATGTGACATTCAGCCCAGTGAGTCGCACGCCAACCCCCCTGCTAGCAATATGACAGTCAATAAAACTGGCTTGGATATACAACCGAACGCTGTTAATGCGAACGAAGGTGGCGTGACCTTGGCTGAAGCCACTGCCCCTAGAGCAAAAAGCAATGCCCAAGCAATTGCTGATAGCCTTGAAGTCAGTTATGCCAGAGCGGCCGCCCAACAAGCAAACTTATGCCCTAAATTATTGGATTTTCAATTTAAAACCCAATCCATCACCCGTGAAAATGAACAACTTAACAAAACCAGTTGTGAATATTTTGTTTATCTCAAAGAAAAAGACACGCTTAGGGTCAAAGTCACAGGCGATATTGAAGTCCAGTTAGTTTCACCTGTGTGGTTTAACTTTGCCAATGGTGACTATATTGCCCCAAAATTTGACCGTTATACCATTCGTGTGAGCTATGATGGGACACGCTATAATCCCAAAAACCTTGATTATGATATGGTTGTGACCAAAAACCCCACCGTTAGTGAGGTTTATTAGTTTAGGGTTGTTTTTTACCTACGGTGACAATCACAAAGCGATTTGGGTCGATAAGGGTCGCATACGCATGATTAACTTGGTTTAAATCTGCCTGTTTGACACGGTTGACATAATCGCTCAAGTAGCTATCTGGTAGCCCATAAAAGCCCATCATCCCCAACGTGCTATTAATAGAAGCATTACTGGCAAAGGTCAGTGGGAAGCTATTGATTTGACTGTCTTTGGTCAAGTCCAATTCAGTTTGGGTGACGCCTTGCTGTTTGACGCTTTTTACGACATCTAGTGTCGCTTTAATCGCTTCTTCGGCTTTTTCATTGCGTGTGGAAAATTCAATGCGATATGCCCCTGTCGCCTGCATGGGGGTCAGTCCACTATAAATACCATAGGTCAGCCCTCGTTTTTTACGAATCTCACTCATCAAACGTGCTTGAAAACCACCGCCACCAACAATTTCATTTGCTAAAGCAAAATTGGTTTGGCGTTGTAAAGTCGTGGCGTCTGTTTGGCGTTTGTCCCCCAGTTGCCCCATGACCACCGAAGTTTGGGTGCTATCAAATGGAATATGGATGGTTTTGGCTGTCTTGAGGGGCGTTGGCTCTGGCAAGGCAGGGGCTGGCGTGCCTTTTGGCAGTTGGGCGGTGAGTTGGTTGGCGATGGCTTTGGCTTGGGTTAGGCTAAGGTCACCTGTGATGGCGATATTGGCGTTTTTTGCCACCAAATATCGTTTGGCAAAACGCTGTAAGTCCGCTGATTGAATCTGTGGAATGCTGGCTTCTGTCCCTGTGCTAGGGTGGGCATAAGGATGCTTGCCAAATATTGCCTTGGCAAAGGCTCGACTGGCAATGGTGTCGGGGTCTTCTTTGGCTTGTTGTAAGCCGACAAGGTATTGGGCTTTGGTGCGTTCGAGATTGGCTTTGGGAAAGGTGGGTTGGCTGATGATGTCGCTCATCAAGGTTACCGCAGGGTTGAGGTATTTAGCATCACTTAAACTACGCAAACTGACGCTAAACATATCTTTATAGGCATTTGCACCAAGACTGATGCCGAGTTGTTCGCTGATTTCGGCGATTTGGTCTTCGCTAAGTTGACGTGTACCTTGGTCAAGTAGGCTTGCGGTTAGACTGGCAATGCCAAAACCACCTTTTTTAATAGTTTCATCTCGTGCCGACCCTGCATTAAAATACAGGCTGATATCCACCATTGGTAAGTTGTTGGCTTGTACAAATGCCACAGGCGTGCCATTGTCGGTGTGAAAATGCTGAATCGTTGGCAAGGTGACGGTCAGAGGTGGGGTGTTTTTTAGGCTATCCAATTTATCCAATGCCAAAATCGGTGCATTGGGGTCAATATCTGCTGAACCGTGGGTTTCGGCTTGGCTGTTGGCAGTGTCGGCATAAGCATTTGGAAGCATGCTAATCGCCATAAGGCTGAGTGCAAGGCGTAAAATAAATTGGCGTGGGGTAAAAGTAGGGTTTTGCATGGGTTTTTCCAAATTATTTTTTAAATTTGACATGGTTTGACATTTATATTTACGAATACTAAACCCAAAACTGTAGGGGCGTAATGCTTACGCCCTGTTTAAGATTTCACATACTGGGCGTATTCAATACGCCCCTACAATAGATATTTATTGGGTTTGGCATAATGTCAGTTATTTGCGGTTGTTTTTTTACCATTAACCACATTCAGTACGGTGAGGTTGTCTTTGGTAAAATAATGTTTTGCCAATTGTTGTAAGTCATTGGCATGAATGCTTTCTAGCACGGTTGGCAAATCGTAAATCAAGCGGTCATCCAAGCCAATACTGTTTAACCTACCAATCATTTGTGCTTGTCCGCTGATACTATCTTGACTGTAGACCAATCCTGTCATGGTACTGGTTTTGGCACGTTGTAGTTCATTGGGCAAAATCGGCTGAGTTTTTAACGCCTCAATTTCAGCCAAAATCGCTTGTTTGGCTTGTTCGAGGGTCACGCCTTGACGTGGCGTGGCATGAATCATCAATGCCCCATCCCCACGGTCAAAGGCACTGTAGCCACTGCCAATAGAAGCAAGAATTTGTTTATCACGCACAAGATGTTTTTCAAGGCGAGCGGATAAGCCACCATCTAGCACATCGGATAATAGTAACAGTCCATAGGCGGTTTTGGGGTCTTTGGCGGTGGTGAGGGTGGGTAAATTGTACGCCATCAGCACGCTTGGCACTTGCACAGGGAGTTCGGTGGTTTGCTCTTGATAACCTCGAAAGCCTTGCTCAGTGACACTGGGACGAGTCGGCAGGGGTTGTGGTGATAGTTTGCCAAAGTAATGTTTGACTTGAGCAAGGGCTTCTTCGGGTTTGACATCCCCCACGATGACCACGGTGGCATTGTTGGGAGCGTACCAAGTGTTGTACCAGTCTTTGAGTTGTTCTAATTTGATGGAGGCAATTTCCGTCATCGGACCTATCACAGATTCACCTTTTGGACTGGTGGGGTACAGCATTTTACTAAATTGCTCATACGCTCGTGCGGTGGGGTTGTCATCGGTGCGTTGTCGGCGTTCTTCCATGACGACTTGCTGTTCGCTCAAAAAATCTGACTGGTTGAGCTGTAGATTCCGCATACGGTCGGCTTCTAGTTCAAGGGCAAGCCCTAAACGATTGGCAGGGAATATTTCATAATAAGCGGTATAATCATGGCTGGTAAAGGCGTTGTTGCTACCACCAAATTTGGCAATCAGTCGCTCAAAATCTGCCGATGACACATTTTTTGTGCCTTTAAACATCATGTGTTCAAGTAAATGCGAGATACCGCCTGACTCAGTTGGCTCATCAGTCGCCCCCACATTATACCAAACTTGACTAATCACCACAGGCGAACGGTGGTCTTCCTTGATAATCACTTTTAAGCCATTATCTAAGGTATATTGATGACGGTTGCTAGCTTGTTTTGATTGGCTTGATGGGGCGGTTTTTGCGGTCGAGTTTGTTGACACGATGGTGGGCTGTGCCAGCGTGACCATACTTACGCCCATGCCCACACCAATTGCCATGATGAGCATCAGTGGGCGAAGGGGGCTTTGGCGGATATGAGTGGCGGATAATTGTGTTGTTGTTAAGGGGGGTAAAGCGGGTTGTTTGGTATGGGTAAGTAATGAGCGTAACATAGATAAATCTCAAAATTTAGTCGTATTTTTTCTAAAATTTACTTATCATAACGGATAGTACGCAATAATCCTAGTATTTGGACGCATTTAACTCTAAAATATTCGGTTTTAATGACCACGAACAATTGACCACCAACCATCATGCCATAGCATCAACAGGGTACAATATCATATGCTAACGTTACATATATTTATCAAGGAATTGGGTGTCATTGAGCCATTGACACTCAGCATGGCATTGGCAGGCGTGTTACCTTATCAAGAATTGGGCTTATCGCAAATTGACCGTCAAGATATGCGAATTAGTAATTTAAGCTATAGTTATGATGTGTATGAAATGTCGTTGGATAGTTTTCGCCAGTTGGCTGAGATTGCCGAAAGCTACCAAAAGCTGTATAAGGTCATTGAGCATTACCAAGCACGTTTTTCACCCATGTTATTATCTGCATTAGTGGGTAGTTTGGACAATGGTTTTATGGGGTTGCTCACCACAAAAACCAGCCCTAATGCCACACCCCCAGCGATTAGTTGGTCATTGGATAAACACGAATTAAGCATGGATGAGTTAGAGCGGTTTCCTAAGCAGGCATTGGCTCAACTCAAGCAATATTTTGTCGAACCTTTTTTGATCGAAAAAGTGATATTAAGCGATGAGCCGTATGTGAATATGCGGTATATTGATGGGACAGCGGAGTTTCGTATTTTGGTGACCATCGCTGATGTGGCATTGCCTAATGCCCAAGGCGTGTATCAATTACAACCCTTGACCTTCAACATATTTGGGCGATATGACCAAGGTTTTAATTTTAATATGGGTGCGTTACGTACTGACAAAGACCGTTATTTTTTAGCAGATAAAACCTTGAGTGACAACCGTTCGGCATATTTACAACTGATGATTAAAAATAGCCAAGACAGCACTGGGCAAAGCTTTAGCCAACTATTAGAAGTAACCGCCAAGCCGTTTGTGCAAAGTGGCAACTAATGATTAAAAATTCTAACCAAAACGCATAGGCATGTTTATGAATACCACCAATTTATCCCATAAAGTCGTGATTAATCCGCAAGGTAATGCAGTGTCAAATTTTGATGATGCCACCATTCCCAATATGCCTGTGCAAAATGTGCCAATTATCTCAACTGAGCCAGCCCCACAGCCTACGCCAATAGCACAGCCCCAACCGCAACAACCACAGCCAAGCCAAACCGTATCGACTCCAACAACCGAGCCAGAACCCAAAGGCGGTTGGTTCAGTCGCATGAAAGAAGGGCTAACCAAAAGCCGTAAAAACTTCACCGAAGGCTTGACCAATATTTTGATTGGTGGCAAAGAGATTGATGACGAACTGCTTGAAGAGGTCGAAGACCAATTGCTTGTTGCGGATATTGGCGTGAATGCGACCAATCGTATCATCAAAAACCTAACCGAACAAACCGCTCGTGGCGATTTGATTTATTCGCATTCGCTGTATAAAGCCTTACAACAGGAACTCAGCGATATCTTGACCCCAAAAGTCGCTCCGTTAGTCATTGATACCACCAAATCACCCTTTGTGATTTTGATGGTGGGTGTGAATGGCGTGGGTAAAACCACCACCATCGGCAAACTTGCCAAACGTCTGCAAGCTGAAGGCAAATCGGTGATGTTGGCGGCAGGGGATACCTTCCGTGCGGCTGCTACCGAACAGCTACAGGTATGGGGCGAACGTAATAATATCCCTGTGGTCGCTCAAGGGCATGGCTCGGACAGTGCTTCGGTCATTTTTGATGCCATGCAATCTGCCAAAGCACGAGGCATTGATGTGTTGATTGCCGATACCGCAGGGCGTTTGCAAAATAAAACCAACTTGATGGAAGAACTCAAAAAAGTCATCCGTGTCATGCAAAAAGCCGACCCAACTGCACCGCATGAGGCGATGATTGTGCTAGATGCAGGGACAGGGCAAAATGCGTTAAATCAAGTGGAAATCTTTAATGAAGCGGTGACGTTGACAGGTGTGACCATTACCAAGCTTGATGGTACTGCTAAAGGTGGCGTGGTGTTTAACATTGCTGAAAATACCAATGTACCGATTCGCTTTATTGGCGTGGGTGAAAAAATTGATGACTTGCGTCCGTTTAAAGCGGAAGATTTTGTTCAAGCTTTGTTTGAAAAAGATGAATAACTCGATTAGAGCTTGTGCAAAAATGCCATTTGTAGGTTGGGTCGAAGTATGAGACCCAACGTAACTTATTGGTAGCCTTGGTAGATAACCTGAGTTCGAGGTAAGAAAAATTATAAATCATTGATGTTGCTATCATTTAAATCTCCCCCAACCCCCTCTTTACGAAAGAGGGGGCTATACCCCCATAACTTAGACTAAAACGATAGGTAAGTCCCCCTTTGAAAAAGGGGGATTTAGGGGGATTATATGGAAAATGCTAATACTTCTTATCTCGAGTTCAGGTTAGATAATGTTGGGTTTCGCAAGCTCAACCCAACCTACATCCTATGAAAATAAAGCTTATGTTATCAACGACCTATCAATTATCAGATACTTTACCAACCATCACCCTTGTCGCCAAAGACGGCAAGCTGATGGCGTTAGATTGGTTTACGGTTAAAACCGAAAAAATCCTCACCAAACTCACCCAACAAGCCAAAAACATTGAGCCAAAGGATTTGGTAAACTTGGCAGTAAACACCGACAATCCTAACGCCGAAGTTTTATCCCAAACTATTAGTCAACTTGACGAATATTTGGATGGTAAACGCCAAACCTTTGATATTCCGCTAGATTTATCAACAGGCACACCCTTTCAACAAAAAGTATGGCAAGCATTATTACAAATCCCGTATGGCACAACCATCAGCTACGCCCAACTTGCCAACAATATCGGACAGCCAACTGCCTTTCGAGCGGTTGCCAATGCCAATGGCAAAAACCCGATTTCATTGATTGTGCCATGTCATCGAGTGATTGCCAGTGATGGTGGATTGGGTGGTTATACAGGTGGGGTAGGGATTAAGCAGATTTTATTGGATTTGGAACGATAATCGCTTATTCCTTTTCCTCATGGTGTTTTTCTGCCCACACTTCCAATCTACGTTCAATTTGACCGTATAAGGTGGCTTTTTTGTAGCGTCCTTTTTTGGTGGTGTCATCAATCGCCACGCCAGTCAGTAATGCCAATGCTTCATTGACGTGTTCTACGGCATAGATGGTAAACTCGCCTTTTTTGACACTCTCGACAATATCTTGGCGAAGCATGAGTTGGGTCAAGTTGGCTTTGGGCATGATGACCCCTTGCACGTTTTGCTGGTCTTTACCTGTCAAGCCTTGTTCGACACAGGCATCATAAAACCCTGCAATTTTGGCATTGATACCGCCCACGGCTTGTACTTGCCCAAATTGGTTCATTGAGCCAGTGACCGCAAGGCTTTGTTTGATTGGCACTTGGGCAAGGGCGGAGAGCAAGGCACAGGTTTCGGCAATGGTGGCACTATCGCCATCAATACCGCCATAACTTTGCTCAAAGGCAAGTGAAGCCGTGAAGTTTAGTTCATTTTCTTCGGCAAATAACGCTCGCAAGTAGCTACTCATAATTAGCACGCCTTTGGCATGAATTGAGCCACCCAAGTCCACATCACGCTCAATATCAATGATATCGGCATGACCGTTACTAGCATGGACACTGGCGGTGAGTCGAGCAGGCATCCCAAATTCACTATCCGCATAGCTAATCACGGTCAAGGCGTTGACTTGCCCCACCGCTTCACCTGTGGTGCTGATAAGCTGTTGACCTTTTTCGAGTTCTTGCCAAAATAGCTGACGCAGATAACCAGAGCGGTATTGGATATCCTTGATAGCGTGTTTGACATGTTGGTCGGTCACGACAGCAGTCGGCTGTAGCAAGGCGTGGCGGTTGGCTTCGAGCAAGACTTGAGCCAGTCGGTCACTGTGTAGGCTGAGTTCGTTTTGGTCTTCGGCTTGTTCGCTCAAATAGTCAAGCAAACTGGCAAAGGCGGTATTGTCAAAGGTCAATAGCTCGTATTTGTTGACCATATCGGCGATTTTATTGACCATGGCGATTTCGTTGTCAAGTGTGCGGTCAACACGGTCATGGAAATCGGCTCGGATTTTGAATACCGCATTAAATTCTGGCTCAAAATCGAGCAAGTCATAATATAAATCAGGCTCACCCAGCAAAATCACTTTGACATCCAGTCCAATCGCTTGTGGCTCAAGGCTGATACTGCCTGTGAGCGTCAGCATTTGCTCAAGGCTTGACATTTTGATTTGACGGCTTTGTAATGCACGTTTTAACCCTTGCCACGCATAGGGATATTCGAGCAAGCTGTTGGCTTCAAGGATTAAAAAACCGCCATTGGCACGGTGCAATGAGCCAGCACGAATCAGACTGACATCGGTGGAAATCGTACCAAGATGGGTGATTTGCTCAACATGACCGAGTAAATTCAAATGCGTTGGCAAATCCTCAAACACAATTGGTAGCCCTGTGTTCGGCTGATGGGTTGCCATGACATTGACAAAGTAGCGAGCAGGCACAGGCGAAAAATGACTGGGCAAAAATTCCTCGTCATCTTCATTGATAATGCGTTCGATATGTTTGACCACGTCATCATGGACTTGCTGTAAATACGTCATCACCTCTGGTAAATCGGCATAAGTTTCATACAACGGTGAAATCAGCGGTTTTAGCGTGCGTTTGGTCAAGGATTGGTGCAAGGCTTGCAAGGTATGATTGGCTTCATCCTCAATTTTTTCTAAGGCAATGGTGACAAGGCTTAGACGCTTTTGCATGTGGTTTTTATTTTGATAATTTGCCACCGCACTGGTGCTATCTGACAAGGCATGGCTATGCCCTTCATGTACGTCATGCGATTCGGTATCTCCAATCACTTTTGATTGTGGATGCGGTGTATGAGATGACGCTTGCGACTGTTGTGATGAGGCAGTGGCTTGTTTTTTGGCGGTGACCGCTAGCGGACGCAATGAATGCAATAAGGCTTGGCTATCATTGGCAGACACAGGCTCAAGGGTCGCATCAGCGAGGTTTTCCAAATCCTCAAATTTTGATTCAACAAAAATTGGCTTATTATCTGACGGTCGCAAGGTCAATGCCAATGAGTATTGTTTACCTTCTTCATGCAGGGCATTAAAGGCTTGTTCTTCTCGTTGGCTGATTTCGTTTTTGATGGCTTCGACTTTGCTTTGGTAATGCTCACTGCGAAAGCGTTGATTGAGTAGCTTTTTGGTGGTTAGCCAAAATTGTTTCATATCATCTGCCAAACGTTGCCCCATCCCTGCAGGCAAAGTGAGGGCGATGGGCTGGCGAGCATCAACAAAATTATGCACATACACCCAATCATTGGGCGTGGGGCGGTTGCTGGCGTGTTGCTTGAGCAAACGGTTGACCAAGGTGCGTTTACCCAGTCCATTTTCACCAGCCCCAAATACATGATAGCCATTGGCTTTGATATCAAGGGCGGTGGTCAAGGCTTGTACGGCACGTTGTTGCCCAAAATCTAAGGGGACAGCCTCACAGAGGTTGCTATCTTTGGGCAGTTGTTTGGGGTCGCTAATACGTTTAAGCTGATTGGCAGACAAGGGGACAAGATTGGCTGAAAGCTTGCGAGGGACAGGCTGATGGCTGTTTTTTGGTTTGGTTGGTTTGATTTGTTTAATAGATTGACTCGTTTTTGGCATAGGTGCAGTGGGAGCTACAGGGGTAGTAGAGGTGTTATTAGTTGTTTTTTTGGGCGTAGGGGGTGAAATGGGGGTCGCTGTTGGGGTTGTTTTCATAGTTTTGAATACACTTACTCAATGAGACGTGTTTATAGAATAATACCATAATGGAGCTAATAATAGGAAAAATCAATCTATTTTGGCATTGAGGCGGTTTGATTGGCTATTTATTGAACAATATTCGTTAAATCTCCCCAAACCCCCTCTTTACAAAAAATGACACCCAACATAAACCATGCAAATTGTTGGGTATTACAAGCTCTACCCAACCTACAAATTGGTTGAATGCGTAAATCCTAGCATTTTAAGTTTTATCCCTTTTATCCCCTAACCATAATAAAATCAATAAATTACTTGCCAAAATTACCGCCAATCCGCCCAAATAAGGACGCACATCGGCAAGGCTTGCTCCCATTTGATTGAGTAGCACCGAGGCATTCATCGCAGGGGTGCTAGGCAGTAGCCAACGAGCGTATTGCAAAAATTCTGGCAAATTATGGGCAGGGTACGGAACGCCAGACAAAAACATCATTGGCATTGAGCTGACCACCAGTAATTGCATGGCTCGTTCACGCTCTTTAAACCACAATCCAATCACACAGCCTGCCGTCACCACGGTGGGGAAAAATAATGCCAATAGCCCCAATGAGCCGAGTAGGTTTTGGTTGCGAGGGTAGTCATTCAGCCGAAATACCACGCCATAATAAAAACAACCAAGGATAAAACCAATGCCTGAAATCGCCAAAATACGAGCCAGCCATGTCTTAAAGGGGGCGTGATGGGTGCGTTGTTCTGCCCATGTGCCGACCAACATCGCAGTCCCCATTAAGAACATTTGTTGTAAAATCAAAATCGACACCGCAGGCACAATATAACTGCCATAGCCTTCAGTGGTGTTATATAAGGGATTAATCAGCAAACTCACAGGGGCGGTATTTTGGCTAGCGAGCGTTGCATAACTGCCTTGAGCGACATTTTTTTGGATGTCAATGCCTGCCGACACCGTGCCGACCACTTCCGAAAAGCCTGTTTGTACTTGTTTATTTAACAAAAAATAACTGGCGTTGCCCATGATACTGACTTTGGCGGTTTGGGCGGATTGGACGTGTTGGGCAAGTCCAGACGGTATCACCATATAGCCTGCGATTTGCTCTTGCCAAAGTAGCTGTTTGGCTTGGTTTTCATCGCTGACCACCCGAGGGGCAATGCGAGGGCTGGCATCGGCAAAGCTGATGATTTTTTGGGCAATCACCGAATGGTCTTCGTCAATAATCGCCACAGGAATTTTATGCACCACTTCATTGCGGTAGGGCCAAGGGTAAAAAAAGCCATATAAAATCGGTGCAAATACCAGCATCATCAACACGCCCTTATCTTGGGCGATGAGCTTAAAGGTTTGTAAAAATTGACCGATAAAAGTCGTTTTTTGTGTTGGATTATGTTGTGCCATTTGCTCTGCCATTAGCGTTGCCCCCAACGGTGAGGCGTTGCCAAGGCTCGCCGTGTCAATGCAATCGCCCATAACATCGCCAATGCCACCGCCACCATAAAGCCCAATACAATCGGTATCGCTAGGCTAGGTGGGGCGGACATTTCTAACTGGGGAATTTGAATGCGTAAATAATGGGTCAAAGGCAGGCAATCCGCCCATTTTTTTGCCCCATCGCTCATGGCAATATAGGGAAAGGTCACCCCAGAAAACGCAAACGAAGGGGCGGCGATAAATGCCGTCATCGACAGCCCTTGGCGGTAAGAAAACGTGCCAAGCGTCACAATCAGCCCAAGCCAAAACGACAACATCATCAACAACAAAAAACCAGTATAGGTCACTAGCCACGCCCCTAGACTGATGGGGTGCAACTGCATGGCTAAGGTCAATAACACCGCTCCCCATAACGTATAAGCCAACATTTGCCAAATAAACTTGCCGTTTAACCCTGCCATCAATAACCAAAAGTTGGGCTTAGGCATGAGGATATCTGGGTGGGTTAGTGGGGGCGTTGTAGGCGTTGGTGATGTTGTGTTGGTCAAGTTATTACCTAAGTTATTGCCTAACAAATCATTGCCCAATAAGCCATTATTTAACAAGCCATTACCCAATAGGCACTGATACCAGTCATCAATGGTTTTATCTCGGATTTCTCGCCCTAAAGTCGAAGCCCCAATCACCATCGCCAAAATATGTAACAAAGCAGGAATTACGGTGACTGCCAAAAACTGTTGATAATTATTGGCACGGTTAAACAATCCTACCATTTGCGTTTGAATCGGATTAAATGTGGCTTTGGTTTGCTCGCTGTCTTGCCCTTTGGCGATTCGCCCTTGAATTTTTGCCCCTGCACTGTAGGTCAGCACCGCTGATTGTACGCCTTTTTGTATCATGCCAGAATGCGTGCCGTATTGGGCATTGACATTGAGTAAAATACGAGTGGGTTGTGCGGTCAAAAGTTGGGTGGCAAAATCACTGGGAATTTCAACAACGCCATACACTTGCCCTCGTTGAATGGCGTGCTGTGCCGAAGCGGTGTCCCAAAATTGTTGGGTCACTGCCACATCAGGGGTGCTGTCAATATAGCGAATCAAGGTCGCTGATTGTGGCGAGTGGCTATTATCCACGATGCCAATCGGAATATCGGTAATCATCCCTCGGCTAAAAATCCACCATACTAAAAAAGTGGTGATAAAAGGTAGCCAAAAAATCATCGCAAAATCAAACGGCTTTGCCATTAAAAATTGCCATTCTCGCTTGGCACTATAATAAAACGCTTGCCAAAACGCTAATAAGGCATTTTTTTGCGATGAGGATGAAGGAGTGCTGGTCATGGTGGCTGATTATTTATTGGCAGTTGTGGCAGGCAAATTGACCAACACGCTCATGCCTTGACGCAATTTGCCATCGCTATGGGTCGGACGAGCCTTGACTTCAAAAGTTCGCATATCAAAACCATCTTGGGCGTTGGTGGGTCGCCACGTGGCAAAGTCGGACAGCACCGACACGGCATACACTTTGAATACCTGTTGGTAGGACTGACTAGCAGTGCTAAGGGCAGGGACTTGGGCGGTAAACTGGCTACCTACTGCAAAATGCCCAAGGTTATTTTCGGTGACGTTTAGCACGACCCATTGGTCATTGGGGTCAATCACGGTCAATAGCGGTACGCCTTGCCCCACCACCGAGCCAACTTTGGCAATGATATTATCCACCGTACCTGTGATGGGGCTGGCGAGATTGGCTTCTTGTTGGGCGACTTGGGCTTCTTTGATTTTGGCATCAACTTGGGTCACTTGAGCAGTAGCGGTGTCAATGTCTTCTTGTCTTGCCCCTACTTCTGCCATGTCATATTGGGCTTTTGCCATGCTGGCTTTGTCACGACTGGCGATATAGTTGGTGTAGGCTTCATCTCGTTTTTGTTGCGACATCAAGCCCTCACTGGCAAGGCGGTTGATACGTTCATAAGTGACTTTGGCAAGGTCGGCGGCGGATTGGGCGGCTTGCCATTGGTATTTTGCCATTTCGACTTCTTGCGGTCTTGCCCCATGTTTGGCTTTATCGAGTTGGCTTTGAGCCATTTGTTTGCCTGCTTGGGCTTGCTCCAGTCGAGCAGTGATTTCTGGGCTATCCATGTCTATCAGTTTTTGCCCAACTTGAATGACATCGCCTTCTTTGATATGAATTTTACTAATTCGTCCTGCAACTTTTGAGGCGATGGGGGTTTGTTGGACTTCAATATGTCCTTGCAGGCTGATGGGAGCGACTTTTTGGGTTTGTTTGTCTTGCCATAAACCCCATACCACAAAGCCAATCAAGCCCAAAATAATCAAACTCAGCACGATTTTACGAATTAAGCCAGATTTTTTATTGACGGCTTGTTGCGGTTGAGCGGATTGTGGGTCAATAGATTGAGAAACAGGCGGTTCGGACGGTTTTTCTAAGCGTTGTTTTTCTAATAAAGGAGGCGTGGCTGACGTTGTATCGGATGTTGGTTTATCGGTGAGCAAGGCATCAATATTTGCCTCGTCCAAACGGTTGGGGGTAGGGTTGGGGGTGTCGGAATTGCTCATAGTCAGCCGTGTGGTTAATTAAAGGGGTTGTAAGTTCTAAGATTTTGCAAAAGGTGAAGCCAAACGCACGTCTGCTTGTTGGGCATAATCATTAAATGCCAAAGGCGTGCCACAGCTTTGCATCAAGTCGGCAAGGGCTTGCACATAGTCATTCACCGCACGAGCTTGTTCGGTTTTGGCTTTTTCAAGATTAACCTCAGCTTGCATGACTTCCAGTGGCGTGTTGACCCCTTCCTTAAAGCCCAATCGCCGAAAGCGTAGCATTTCGCTGGCTAGGGCGATATTGTTGTTTAGGCTAAGGTAATTTTGTTGGGCGTTTTTAAGGGCTTGCCAGTTTTTTTGTACCAATAAATTGATATTATCCGCCATTTCGATTTGGCTAAATTCTGCTTGTTGCATTTGTGCCAAACTCGACTGGTTACTAGCTTCTCGGTCAATACCGCCCCATAATTTCCAATTGGCAGACACCCCAGCGATAAAACTTTGGTCATCGCTTGCCAGTTGTTGGCGACCAAATACCATCACATTGGGTTTATAGTTGGATTGGCTAAAGTCGTGCAGGGCTTTGGCTTGTTGGTATTTGGCAGTGACTTTGGCAAATGCAGGGTGATGTTGACGTGCTACATCTTGAAAATATGCCAAAGGCGGTAACGGTTTGGTATTGATAAATAAAGGCGTGGTCGGCTTGACGGCGTGGTCACTACGAAGCAGACTTTGCAGGGCTTGCATGGCAAGCATCGCATCGTTTTGGGCTTTGCTATTTTCGTATTCGGCATTGGCAAGGGCGTTTTTGGCTTCAAGGCGTTCGACTTTGGCAATCAGCCCCACGTCCAACGCTCGTTGGGCGGCGTGGTCAGCTTGACGAATGGCGTTGAGGGCATCGCTTCGCAGATACAGTGCCATCAGTGCCATTTGGGTGTTAAAGTAGCGTTTGGTCAGACTGGTGTATTGCTCATCCAGCGACAAATTGGCATCGGCACGGCTTTCTTCGGTGCGTTGATTGAGTAAATCAGTAATGGCTTGGGTTTTTCCGCCATTATAAACCGACCAAAGTGCGGTAATATTCGCCCCAACATGGTTGCTTTTGACATCCAAATTATAACTATCTGGAATGGGATTGGTTATCACGCTACCCAAATCAATCGGCAATGGATTGGGTAGGGGCAAAGGAATGGGCAAATTGCCCAAACCATCATTCACGCCATTAGCAAGCTCGTCTTTAAGGCGAGTGGTGTCAATGTCCCTATCAAGGTGCAGATGGGTGGCACTTGCTCCGACATATACCACAGGTTTATTGAGGTTTTTGGTGGTGGTAGCCATTTTTTCACGGCTGACGATGGCTAACTGGTCGGCAGTGACTTTGGGCGATACCTGCAAAAAATACTGTTGGGCTTCGTCAAGCGACAAATAGCTTGGCATCGTTGGTGCGTTATGATTGGTATTTGGCGTTGGGTCAATCGCTGTTTGGTCGACTGCGGTTTGGTCAAGGGAAATCGCAATGGGCTGTGTGATTTGGGAATTGACAGGCTCAATATTGGGTAAGTCTTGAGCAAAAGCAGACATACAACAAGTCATATAACAGACAGGTGCAAGCAAAATTTGGGTAACAATAGGGGAAGCTGTAGCGGTGAATTTTGTCATTTTTCTTATAAATAAACCTGCGAAAATTTGGTTTAATTGTAGGGAGTATCTGACCACTCGTCAAGCTGTTGGGGCTTGAAAAGTGTGACCTGTTAAACGCAAAGAAATCATTGCTTTAGTCAGCGTATTTGTGGTTTACACAGGTTTACCAAAGCCCTATCAAGCGATAAACAAATACACAAAAACCGCCTATTTATCTGAAATTTAAAGGGTTACTATAACTTTGACTTCAAAAAAAGTCATTTATACTAATTTCATATTTTAATAAATTTAACAATTCTGTTTTTCTAATTCATAAGGAATATTCTCATGGTTAATAACAACGTAAATAACACTGACTTAAATCAAGACCCTATCACAGGTGAAGCAGGTTCACATCCAGTTGGTACAGCCACAGGTGGCGTGGGTGGTGCAGCATTGGGTGCAACTATCGGTGCAATTGGTGGTCCATTGGGTTCATTGATTGGCGGTGCAATTGGTGCAGTAGTCGGCGGTAAAGCAGGTCATGAAGTTGCTGAAGGTATCAACCCAACAGGCGAAGATACCTACTGGCATGACAACTATACAACTTCTAGCTATTACAATAAAGATTATACCTATGAGAACGACTATCAACCTGCTTATGCGGTAGGTTATGCGAACCGTTCACGTTATGACGCAAACACTCGCTTTGAAGATGTTGAAAGTGATTTAGAGCGTTCATGGAACGAAGTCAAAGGCGAATCTCGTATGCTTTGGGCAGACGCTCGTAACGCCGCTCGTGACGCATGGTATCGCATTACCCCAGAAAATCGCTAATCACTTGTTTTTATAGTGAATTAAATTGGAAATAAGACTTTTAATGTTTTGGGCGTATGCAATACGCCCCTACAACAGCCCCTTATTTCTATTTTAAATTAGCATTTTTGACAAAGCCAAGAAGCCATTCTTGGCTTTTTTTGTTTTTACAACTCAATATTCCTTTTGTGCATAATATTACCCTATAACACCATAAAAATTGGCATAACGGTGGTGGTACAATGACGGCTTAATTATTTTGTATATAAAGTAAGGAAATCCACCCCAATGGCACGTCCAATTTCTCTGCCAGATTCTTTACCAGCGTCTTCGCTCAAGCCCAATAAAAAACGCCATATCATGCCGTTTTTTAATTTAAGTTTGGGGATTAGCGTGCTAGCCTTGTCGCTATTGGTATTTTTGCCATTTGTGGCGTTGGTGTTTACCGCCTCTGAGATAGGCATGGGCGGATTTTGGCAGGTTATCAATGAACCTCGTGTGTTGTCAGCAATTGGGCTAACGCTCAAGGTATCGTTATTGGCGACTTTGACCAATTTGGTGTTTGGCACGCTGATTGCGTGGGTGTTGGTGCGGTATGAGTTTTGGGGCAAATCGCTGATGAATGCGTTGGTGGATTTGCCGTTTGCGTTGCCCACTGCCGTGATGGGGATTTCGCTTGCCACCTTGTACGCTCCGAATGGTTTGATTGGACAGTGGTTCGCCCCATTAGGGATTAAAATTGCGTTTACGCCGTTGGGCATTTGGTTGGCGTTGGTGGTGGTGAGTATGCCGTTTGTGATTCGAGCGGTGCAACCTGTATTGGCTGAGATGTCCACTGAATACGAAGAGGCATCGGCGGTATTGGGGGCAGGGCGGTTGACGACTTTTGTTAAAGTGGTGTTACCAGAATTGTATCCATCGCTGTTGATGGGGGCGGGCATGATGTTCGCTCGTGCCACTGGCGAATATGGTTCGGTGATTTTTATTGCAGGGAATTTACCGATGAAGTCTGAGATTTTACCCTTAATTATCATTGGCAAATTGGACAGTTATGATGTGCAAGGGGCATCGGCAGTGGCGTTATTTATGTTGCTGATTTCATTTGTGATTTTGTTTAGTATCAATGCGTTGCAATGGTTATTGACCAAGCGGATGGGTGGGGTGCATTCATGATAACGGTTCGTCAACATGATTATCAAGGTCATACTGCCACTCGTGAGCCGAGTTGGTTGCGTTATTCGCTGATTGGGATTGCCATGCTGTTTATGGTGGTGATGTTGGTTGTGCCGTTGCTGGCGGTGTTTTATGAGGCACTCAAAGCAGGGTGGGATTTGTATTGGAAAGCCCTTGTCGAGCCAGAGGCATTACACGCGATTAAACTGACGTTGATTACTGCGTTGATTGTCGTACCACTGAACACCGTGATTGGTGTGGCAATGGCATGGTTGCTCACTCGTTTTAATTTTCGTGGTAAACAATTACTCACCACTTTGCTCGATTTGCCATTTTCGGTGTCGCCTGTGGTGGCAGGCTTGATGTTTGTGACCTTGCTTGGGGCAAATTCTTGGCTTGGCGGTTGGCTTGAGTATTTTGGTTTTCAAGTGATTTATGCTATCCCTGGCATTGTAATTGCCACCATGTTTGTGACCTTTCCGTTTGTGGCTCGTGAGATTATTCCGCTCATGCAGTCGCAAGGTAGTAGCGAAGAGCAAGCCTCGTTGACGCTAGGGGCAAGCGGTTGGCAGATGTTTTGGCGAGTGACTTTGCCAAATATCAAATGGGCGTTGCTGTACGGCATTATTCTCACCAATGCCCGTGCCATGGGGGAATTTGGGGCGGTCAGCGTGGTGTCTGGGCATATCCGTGGCGAAACCAACACCATGCCGTTATTGGTCGAGATTGCCTATAACGAATATAACTTTACCGCCTCCTTTGCCTTGTCAAGTTTGCTGGCGATGTTGGCGTTGGTAACGCTATTGGTGCAACAATATTTGACCAAACGACAAGAGAAAAAATTCGCAGAAATTTAGGAAAAACCATGAGTATCGAAATCCAAAACGTCACCAAACAATTCGGCAATTTTACCGCCTTACAACCGATTAATTTAACCGTCCCCACAGGCAAGTTGACTTCCTTGCTAGGGCCGTCTGGCTGTGGCAAAACCACGCTGTTACGCATTATCGCAGGGCTTGAGTTGGCAGATACAGGGCGGATTTTGTTTGATGGCGATGATGTCACCGATGTGCCTGTGCAACAGCGTCATATTGGCTTTATGTTTCAACATTATGCGTTATTTCGCCATATGAATGTGTTTGATAATGTGGCGTTTGGTTTGACCGTACTACCACGCAAACAACGCCCTAACAAAGCGGATATTGCCAAAAAAGTCAATGACTTACTGGCATTGGTGCAACTGTCCGATACTGCCAAAAAATATCCGCATCAACTTTCTGGCGGTCAGCGTCAGCGTATTGCCCTTGCTCGTGCGTTAGCCGTTGAACCAAAACTTTTATTACTCGATGAACCGTTTGGGGCGTTGGATGCCAAAGTGCGAAAAGAACTGCGTGGTTGGCTAAAATCCATTCACCATGAATTGGGCGTGACCAGTATTTTGGTGACGCATGACCAAGAAGAGGCGGTCGAATTGTCGGATGAAATCGTGGTAATGAATCATGGTAAAATTGAGCAAGTTGGCGATTACCAAACCCTTGTTAATCAACCAAATAGCCATTTTGTGGCGAATTTTTTACAAGATAATGTTGAGTATCATATTTAGCATAACTTAAAAAATTATCGTTACAAAAATATCACTTATCATAACAAATCGCTTATAATACCCCGAATTTTTCTGATGTTATCTGATGTTATTGGGGGCAAGCATGAATCAACAAACCACACAATCTCAACCACCAAGCCAACCAGATGGGCAATCGACCAGCGGTTGGTTTCCCCAATGGCAAAAATACGATGGGCATCTTGACCATCATCCTGTGCGTATCCATGAGTATTTACCCATTGATAAAAGCGTGTTGTTAGGGTTACAGCACGCTTTTGCTATGTTTGGGGCAACGGTGCTTGCTCCCTTGCTGATGGGGTTTGACCCCAATTTGGCGATTTTGATGGCAGGCGTGAGTACGGTGCTGTTTTTCTTTTTGACAGGCGGTCGAGTGCCGAGTTATCTTGGCTCAAGCTTTGCGTTTATTGCCCCTGTCATCACCGCAACTGCCTATGCAGGGTCAGGCATTAATCCCAATTTATCAGTGGCATTGGGCGGTATCATGGCGTGTGGCGTGATTTATGCCATGATGGGCTTGTTGGTGATGAAAACAGGCGTGCAATGGATTGAAAAACTCATGCCCCCCATCGTCACAGGGGCGATTGTGATGATTATCGGCTTAAACCTTGCCCCAGTCACCATCAAAGGCGTGGCAGGCAGTCAATTTGATAGTTGGATTGCCTTGATGACCGTGCTGTGCATCAGTGGCGTGGCGGTGTTTGGGCGTGGGATGTTACGCCGTTTGTTGCTGTTGGTTGGCTTGATATTGGCGTATGTGGCGTATTTTGTGCTAACTAACGTACTGGGTTTAGGTAAAGCCATTGATTTTGCACCGATTGCTCAAGCGTCTTGGGTTGGCTTTCCCAGTTTTACCGCACCGACTTTTGACATGAATGCCATGATTCTCATTGCCCCTGTGGTGTTTATTTTGGTGGCAGAAAATTTGGGACATATCAAAGCGGTGGAGGCGATGACAGGTCAAAGCGTGTCGCCTTATATGGGGCGAGCGTTTTTTGCGGACGGTGTGGCAACTGTGCTGTCATCGAGCGTGGGTGGCACAGGTGTGACGACTTATGCCGAAAATATCGGTGTGATGGCGGTGACAAAAGTCTATTCCACCACGGTTTTTGTGGTGGCAGGACTGGTGGCTGTGCTGTTGGGGCTATCGCCAAAGTTTGGGGCGTTGATTCACAGTATTCCTAGCCCATTGCTCGGCGGTGCTTCGATTATCGTATTTGGCTTGATTACCATCGCAGGGGCGAAAATTTGGATTGATAATCACATTGATTTTAGCAAAAATGCCAATCTAATTATCGGTGCAGTGACGATTATTATGGGAACGGGCGATTTTAGCTTGCATATTGGGCAATTTAATTTGGGTGGTATCGGTACAGCGACACTGACTGCAATTTTGTTAAATTTTTTGTTTAGCAAAGTTAAAGTTTAAAATTAGGACTTACGCAAAATTAAGGTGTTTATCATGTCAAAAATCCCCCAAAGCCGTAGTTATCTGTTTGTCCCTGCCATTGACATTCACCGAGTGCCAAAAGCCTTTGAACGTGGGGCGGATACGGTCATCATCGACCTAGAAGATGCCGTTAGTGAATCGGTCAAACAACAATGCCAACATAATTTACAAACCTATCTAACGTCAGACACTGCCAAGCCTGTTTGGGTGAGAGTCAATGCAGTTGGTAGCGATTGGTTTGCTCAAGATATTGAATTGGTTAAACATTTACCCAATATCATCGGCATTGTGTTGCCCAAAGTCGAAACCGCAGACGATATCGCCCAAGTCCATTGTCATTTTCCCAACACCCCCATTATCGCCCTAATCGAAACCCCCATTGGCATGGCAAATGTGGCGGATATTGCCACCGCTCAAGGCTTGTATGCGTTAAGCTATGGCTTTTTGGATATCTGTGAAAAATTGGGCGTGCGAGCTGACAGTGACGCAGGGCAGATGGTCGCCAATCAATTACGCTATCAGCTACTTTTGCATAGCCAAATTAATGGTTTAACTGCACCCATCGAATGTGTGTATCCACCATTTAATGACAATGACGGCTTGACCGAGCGTGTCAAATGGTGGCGAGATTTGGGCTTTTCGGGGATGTTGTGTATTCACCCCAACCAAGTCGGTATTGTTAATACCTTGGCAAAACCTACCGATGAGCAACTAACTTTTGCCAAAAAAGTGGTGGCATATTATGAACAAACAGGGCTATCAGCATTTGCGATTGATGGTGAAATGGTGGATACGCCTGTGATTGTGCAAGCCCAAAAATTATTACAGCAACACGCATGAAAAGTAGCATATTAAGCGTTTAAATGCTAAACTCTAATGGCTTGTTCAGCACTTATTTTTAACAAATCAAGGATGATTTATCATGTCTGCTTCTTCATTATTATCAAAACCCTTATCGCTAAAAACCACATTATTAAAAGCCAGCTTATTACTAAGCCCAGTGTTAGTAATGGGCATGGCGAATGCCTCAAGCTATTATAATTGTGCGACTGCAACAGGCTGTGTGGCGGTCAAAGATGTACGTGTCACGTCTGATTTTGACCAAACCAAATATCCGATTGTGTTGGCTCATGGCTTGGGCGGTTGGACAAAAATGTTTGGGATAGCCGATTATTTTCATGGTATTCCACAAGATTTGACCCAAAATGGTGCGAATGTTTTTGTCACCAAAACTTCTAGCGTCAATGATAGTGAAGTGCGAGGCGAGCAGTTATTGCAACAAGTCAAAACCATCATCGCTGTGACAGGTCAGCCGAAAGTCAATCTGATAGGGCATAGCCACGGGGGGCATGATATTCGCTATGTTGCGTCTGTTGCTCCCAAATATGTGGCATCGGTAACGGCGGTATCTAGCCCAGAGCAAGGCTCAAAGATGGCGGACTGGGTGGTGAAAATGGTCACGGATGGTAGTCAGCAAAGTGGCTATGATGTCAATCAAGGACAATTTAATCTCGGTTCAACCTTGGCAATTGGGTTCTTTAATTTTGTCGGTGGTTTTATGGATTTGGCTTCTGGCATTCCACTTAGCCAAATCCAACAGCAAGATGGCTGGTCAGCGGTTAATGCGTTGACCACTGATTATACGACAAAATTTAATCAAAAATTCCCTGCAGGCATGCCGACCAGTTATTGTGGCTATCCCAAAGACAGCGTGGTCAATGGGGTGCGTTATTATTCTTTTAGTGGTATTCAGCCTGTCACCACTGCTGTCGACCCATCGGACACGGTACTGGCATTGACTGCCACCAGTTTTGCAGGCGAAGCCAACGATGGCTTGGTATCTCGTTGCTCTAGCCGTCTTGGGCAAGTGATTCGTGATGATTATAAAATGAACCACTTAGACTCGGTCAATCAAGTCTTTGGCGTGGTCAGCTTGCTAGATACCAACCCATTGGCGGTGTATCGTAGCCATGTCAATCGCCTTAAACAACAAGCCTTATAATCAAGTTTATAGACAATCAAGTTTATCGCCATGAGCCAATCGCCATCACCTTCACCAAACTTTCATCAACTCAAACGCTGGTCAGTTTGGCTCATGTTATTGCTTGCTGTCGCATTGATGGTGCTATTGTTAATCGTATTGGCGTGGTTAAAGCCAAAAGATGCCTCAAACAAACCATCTGCTCAAGCCCAAACTCAGGTGCAAGCGAATGGCTCTGCCAAAATCACACCATCTGTCGCCAGTGTGCCAAATTCAACCATGATGGCAAATACAGGCATGGCAACTACCGATAAGCCTTTGCCTCAGTCATTGCAAGGTACAGCAGTGGATGGTGAAATCATTATTGATGAAAATCGGCAATTGGTCGTCACGCAAGGGCTAAGGCGATTGTTTGATTATTTTTTATCCGCTCAAGGTGAAGAATCTCTAGAGGCAATTCGACAGCGGACTGAAGACTATATTCGCCAACACACGCCAGAGCCAGCGTCATCGCAAGCCATCGCCTTGTATCACCGCTATTTGGATTATTTGCAAGCGTTAAGCCAAGTCGATAGTCAGTTGAATCAACAACGTCAGCCAATCAATGATGGTACAGCTTTATCAATGGATTTGGGTGTGGTCGCCAAGCAATTACAACAGGTACAACAACTCCAAGCCAAATTCTTTGACCTTGCGACACGTCAAGCTTTTTTTGCTCAAGATAATGCGTTAAACGATTATAGTTTGCAAATGATGACAATTAATCAAAACGCACAAATCACGCCTGCGGAGCGTCAGCAACGTATCGACCAAGCCAAACAAACCTATATTAATCAATTTAGTGACCCCAAAGTCAAAGCTCAACTGCAACAACAGCAAAATATCGAGCAACTATTGACAGAAACGCAACGCCTACAACAGCAAGGGGCAAGCCCTCAAGCCATCAATGCCATGAGGCGAAAATATGTTTCTGAAGAAGCGGTACAACGTTTAGAACAGCTTGATCAAGAACAGGCAAATTTTGAAAATCGAGTCCAAATTTACCAACAGCAACGCCAACAACTGCTACAACAATATGGCAATAATCCCCAAGCTCAACAAGCCATTACTACATTACAACAGCAACTGTTTACCCCAGAAGAACAATTACGCCTTGATGCTGTGATAAAATTAGAAAACTAACAACCTGTATCCATGATAGTTTTTATTTGAGAAATTGGATTAAAAATATCATGTGGAAATTTGGCTGAAATATCAAACGAAACTGTGTTTTCTAAAAAAAAGTCGCCACCAAGAAGCCTATCAAACCCACGCATAAGATAATTCGTAAGAAGATATCAAATTTGATACCTTTTTCTAAAGTAGCTTGCTTTGGGTTGTTGGGATTGTAGTAGGCATAGGCTTTTTTATATGTTTGAGATTGCGGATAGGTTGCTCGTTCATTTGGGGGTGAGGCACGGTAAGGCTCGTACTGTGCGACAATGGCTTGAGCGGTTTTAAGGTTTAATCGAGTATCATTGTTAAAATTTCTTCTTGAACCTTGATAGGTGTGTCCACCAACTTTATATTGATAACTGATGGCAACATCATACCAAGTATTATCATCTTCGTCCTCATATGAAGTCATGGCAATATCATTAATTGTGCAAGGAGTTTTTACCCATTGGTTAGATTGTATGGCAAGCTTTAAATCAAATAGGGCTTTGAGTAAGTAATAAATACTACCGATTATCAATAATACTGCTAGAATTTTTGTGATTTCCATAATAACTTCACTTTTAATTTACGCTAAAACTTATCAACATAAAACAATTTTAAGGAATATTTATGTCAAATGTCATCACGAGTAAACCCACCCTAGAAACCGTCCTAAGCCATCGCTCAATCCGCAAATTTACCGAGCAACCGATTAGCGAAGAATTGCTAAACACTTTATTTCAATCGGCAATAGCAGGGTCATCAACAGGGTTTTTACAATCCGCCAGTATTATTCGTGTCACTGACCCAGATTTACGCTACCAAATTCGCCGTATCTGTGCCGATGCTCAAAATGCCAAAGACGGTGAAAAATATGGACATCCCTATGTCGAGCAATGTGCGGAGTTACTGATTTTTTGTATGGACAATCATCGCCACCGACAGCTATTGCCAGAGGCTCAAATTGACTGGACGGAAGTCACGCTTGTGGGGGCGGTGGACTGTGCGATTATCGCCCAAAATCTATTGGTCACTGCGGAAAGTCTAGGATTAGGTGGGGTGTATTTGGGCAGTGTGCGTAATGATGTGCCACGGCTGGGCGAGTTATTGCAATTGCCCAAAGGCGTGTTTCCGATGTTTGGTATGGCGTTGGGTTATCCCGACCAAGACCCTGCGATGCGTCCACGCTTGCCGATTGAGTTGGTGGTATCGACCAATCACTATCAGCCTGCAACGGTTGAGCAAATGCAAGCCTATAATGATACGGTCAAAGCCTATTATGTTGAGCGTGGACAAGCGGGCATGGATTGGACGCAATCAGTGATGAATTATTTGGGTAAACCTGCTCGTCCGCAAATTTTGCCTTATTTGAATCAGCAAGGGTATGCTAAAAAATAAGGTTTAATTCAATCCTGCCAACACTTGCACTGGCAAGGTCACCACATCAAATGCCAATGCAAATGGCAACATCACCAGTTTACCCACTGCATTTGCCCCACCGCCATTACTTTGTGTGGTGGTTGTGGTCGATTGGTTGGTATAAATCGACACTTGGTAAGGATGGGATAGTGCCTTAAATGCTGACTGTGACTGAATCAATGCCAAATTACTAACCGCAGGATATACGCCACCTTGCACAGGGACGCTAAAACAAAAACGTTGAGCATTCATGCGTAAATCACTGGCGGTCGAACATTCTTGACCTTTATTGCGGAGCATAAAATCATAATCGCTTTGGGTAAAGCTAGATTTTAGTTTAGCATAAGCGATATCAAGGCTACCTTGAAAGCGTCCATCATTATTGGGTGAATGAAAGTCTAGGGCTTTGGTGACTTGGATATAACGTGGGTCAAGATTGGTTAATAATTGTCCGACTTCATAACCGCCTTGGCTCAATACATAGCTGTTTTTTTCACCCACAATCACTAGACTGGTGCTAGGCATATTGGGTAGGGCAGTGGCAGGTTTACCAAAAGCGACCACTTCGTCTTGGGTCAGCACGACTTTTTGGCTAGTGGTGACAGTGCGTGGGCTTGATGAGCCACCTTCAAGCAACTCGGTGGTGGCACAGCCTGTTAGGGCGAATAGACTGGTGAGGATGACGGTGCAGGTTTTATGGTTTAATTTGAGTTGCATGGGTATTCCTTTACAATTGTTATTGATTGGAATATTTTATCGTTAATACTTTGATTTGGCAACAAATTTTATGTGTCATCATCATAATCTATTTTTATTTATAATAAGCCCAACGCCTCAACCAATTCTTTATTTGGGTGAATATGATTCATGCTATAAAAATGCAACGCAGGCACGCCCTCAGCGATTAAGCGTTCACATAGCTTAAACACTACCTCAAAACCAAAATCCTTAATCGCCTGTTTATCATCACCAAAATCCGCCAATTGCTTACGGATAAAGCGAGGAATATCCGCCCCACAGCCATCGGCAAAGCGAATCAAATTAGACGCATTGGTAATCGGCATAATCCCAGCGGTAATGCCAAAATCATCTTGTGATACGCCTTTTTTTGCCAACGCATCACGCAAATATAGATAGCTATCGGCATTATAAAAGAACTGGGTAATCGCCTCACTTGCCCCAGCATGGTACTTGGCGACTAAGTTATCAATATCCGCTTCAAAGCTTTTGGCTTGGGGGTGCATTTCTGGGTAACAGGCTACTTTGATTTTAAAATAATCGCTACTATGCTCACGAATAAACTTCACCAAATCAAGGGCATACGGCAATTCGCCCAAACCACCCATCCCAGATGGTAAATCGCCACGCAAAGCGACAATGCGGTTAATACCGAGTGATTTATAATAATCGAGCAGTTCACCAATTTCGGCTTTATCATCACCAATGCACGATAAATGGGGCGTAATAGGCGTGTCGCTACGTTCACTTAACGCTTTGACAATCCCCAATGTCCGCTCACGGGTCGAGCCACCTGCACCATAAGTGACACTAAAATAAGTGGGGTTTAGGGCATTCAATTCGTCAAACACGTGAATCAGCTTGGTTTGACCCTCATCGGTTTTGGTAGGAAAAAACTCAAAAGAAAAGCGAGGCTTATTGCCTGTGGCAGAAGTTTTGCTCGTTGTGGTGATGATTTTTGTGCTAGGTTTAGCAGGTTGTAAGTCAGCTTTGATGCTATGGAGTAAGGTTTCGACTTCTTTTAGGCGTTGTAGTGTGGCGTTATCCGCTGAGGTATTCATGGTAAGTCCCTAAATCAATGTGTAAATAAGGCTATTATAACGAGATTTAGGTTGAATAGAATTGAATTTTAATTATAAGCTAATGAATAAAATTGATTAAGGTCGGTTTGTGGTTCTATAAGCTGTGAAATAATAGATATTACCCTAACATTTGCCTTACACATATTTCGTCATTAAGTTGTTCACGACTAATTGGTTCATATTTACATAGATGAAATGTTGGAAAATCAAAACTTTCATCAACTTCTTGGCTTACAGGTTGTTTTACCATAAGTTTTTGATATAAATTCATTTGAATATTTTGCATTGCCCATAATTGCTGTTGGGGTGTTGCTACTTCTACAATGTAACTGACAAGCTTCTTGTACGTTCATTTTAATACCTTGAATTTACAGTTAAAAAAGCGGTATAAGTTCAATTATACCACTTTTCTAATTTTAAATAAAATTACAATAGTTTAGTATTTATAACTATCAGGTTTAAATGGTCCTTCAACAGGCACACCGATATAGTCCGCTTGCTCTTGGGTTAGCTTAGTCAATACACCGTTAAAGCCTGCCACCATCGCCGCCGCCACTTCTTCATCGAGCTTTTTCGGCAATACTTTGACATACAAGTTTTCAGACTTTTTATCCGCAGGTAAATTGGCAAATTTTTCGGCAAACAAGTGCATTTGAGCCAATACTTGATTGGCAAATGAACCATCCATAATGCGTGACGGATGCCCAGTCGCATTACCCAAATTAACTAGGCGACCTTCTGACAATAAAATCAAATAATCGCTGTCATCGTTTGAGCGATACACTTGATGGACTTGTGGTTTGACTTCGACCCATTTCCAGTTATCACGCATAAACTGGGTGTCAATCTCGGTATCAAAGTGACCGATATTACACACGACAGCGGTTGATTTTAGGGCTTTTAACATCTCAGCGTTACACACATGGTAGTTACCAGTAGTGGTCACGACAAGGTCAGTGTCTTGCAGTAGGGTTTTGTTTACGCCTTTGGCAGGGTCACCATCAACAAATGGCGAAACCAACTCATAGCCGTCCATACAGGCTTGCATACCGCAAATTGGGTCAGCTTCGGTAACACGCACAATCATACCCTCTTGGCGTAACGATTGAGCCGAGCCTTTACCCACGTCACCATAACCAACGACCAACGCACGGCGACCTGACAACAGCATATCTGTACCACGTTTAATCGCATCGTTTAGGCTATGACGACAGCCGTATTTATTGTCATTTTTTGACTTGGTTACCGCATCATTGACGTTAATCGCAGGGACTTTCAATGTGCCGTTATTTAGCATTTCTAGCAAGCGGTGTACGCCTGTGGTGGTTTCTTCCGAAATACCATGAATATTATCGAGCATTTGCGGATAGCTGTTGTGAATCAAGGCGGTCAAATCACCACCGTCATCAAGGATAATATTGGCATCCCAAAGTTTACCGCCTTCTTCACCGCCTTCAAAAATCTGCTGACGTAAGCACCATTCGTATTCTTCTTCGGTTTCGCCTTTCCACGCAAACACAGGAATCCCTGCCGCCGCAATCGCTGCCGCCGCATGGTCTTGGGTTGAGAAAATATTACATGAAGTCCAACGCACTTCTGCACCGAGAGCGACTAGCGTTTCAATTAACACAGCGGTTTGAATCGTCATGTGGATACAGCCGACAATTTTTGCACCTTTTAAAGGTTGTGAGTCTTGGTAGCGTTTGCGAAGTCCCATCAAAGCAGGCATTTCTGTTTCGGCAAGTTTGATTTCTTTACGACCAAAGTCGGCGAGGTTGATATCAGCGACTTTATAATCGCTAAAGCCATTTGACACTGCGTTCATACCGTTTTCCTTAAGTTTGTTAAAGTTAAATTGCGTCAAAAACGCAGATGTCGTTGTTTATTTTTTATTTGATATAAAAAAAGCGAGCCTCATCTTGCAGTCGTTAAGCAAAATTGCAACATCTCTCGTTAGCCACTATTGTAAAAAATACTGATAAAAAAGTCACGTTTTTGTCAAAAACAAAAGTTTATTATTGTTACACTTAGCAATTGATGTTTACATAATGATAAACAATTCGTATATAAATACCAATGATTTTAACGTTAGATTAGGGTTTAATAGCACTAAGGGCAATGTAACAGAATATTTCAATTCTTTACATCACTGATTGAGGTTTTACCATGCTGTCTGTTTGATGATTTTTGCGAATTTATGCCAAATTCATTGGATTTGGCATAAATTACTGGTAAAATATACTTTCTAAAATAATTGAGGATTATATGATGAAAATGTTAAAACTTGCTGTAATTCCAGCTGCTTTAATTGCTTCTTCTGCATTTGCTGCAGAAGTGGTACAACCTGTTGCTTACAACCCAGAAACTGGCGTCGTGCAGAACACCACTAACCAAGTGTTAACTGGTACGAAAACTGTTTTTGAAACTGTAACCCATCCAGGTGCAGTCAGTGCAGAAGTTGGTACTTTAGGCTATGGTGCAAACGTAGCGTGGGGTGTAAACGATAAAACTGAATTGGTTGCTGGTTGGACTGGCGGTAAAATTGACGGTGATGTCGACATCAATAGCAGTGATTCATACATCAACTGGAACAAAGTATTAGGTGATGAATATCAAGATTTCGATGGTAACATTAACTATAAATTGGACTTAAACAACCCATACCTAGGTGTGAATCTTCGTCCATTTGCTAATGGTTTGACTGTTGGTACAGGTGTTATTTTCCAAGACAACGAATTTAAAGCCTTATTAAACAATGATGGTGGGTCAACTGATTTCACTATTGATGGTACTAAATATAGTGTTTCTCAAGGTTCTACTGTTGGTGTGGCAGTTGCTCCACGTAATGATCTAGCACCATACTTGACTTTGGGCTACCGTCCAAATATCAATGCACGTTGGGGTTTATTTGGTGAAGTCGGTGCAGCTTACATGGGTAAAAGTGCAGCTGACGTGAATGTAAACGCTGCGACTGTTACCAGTGTTGATGCAAATGGTTCTGTTACTAATATCAATCCAAATGACCTTCCAGCAGTTGCCAACGCTAAACAACAGCTAAAAGATGACTTAATGGATAAACTAGCAAATAAACAAGTCATTTATCCAATCGCTAAAGTTGGTGTGACTTACCGCTTCTAATCTAAGTATTAGTTAATCGTAGGATTAATGATAAAAAGACGATGCCTTTGGGTGTCGTCTTTTTTATTGACTATTGTTTGAATTGTGTGAATGCAAAACCGTAAATGATAGTGAATTAAATTTAGAAGAAGTGTTTGAAATTTTAGGCGTATGTAATATGCTCCTACAAAACTACTTTATTTCTAGTTTAAACAACTATATTTTATTCGCTTACTTATCAAAGGCTACTCAATCACACTGCGAGAAAATACCTCACGTAATTCAAAACTGGTATGTACTTGCACAATCCCCTCAAGACGATTGAGCCGATGTAGCAAAAACTCTTCATAATGTGCCATGTCCCGTACCACAGCTTTTATCAAATAGTCCTCACTGCGTCCTGTCACGATACTACAACTCACCACTTCAGGAAATTCGCTGAGTTGCTTTTCAAAGTTGGTAAAGCGTTCGGCAGTATGCTTATCCATACTAATAGCGATAAACACCGCTAACTGATAGCCCAGTTGTTTAGGGTCGGTCTGTAGTCGATAGCCTGTGATAACGCCCAGTTCTTCAAGCTGTTTCACTCGCCTTGCACAAGGGGTAGGGCTAAGATTGACTTTTTCTGCTAGCTCTAAATTACTGATTTTGGCATTATTCTGTAACACTTCGAGAATAGCATGGTCGATGTGGTCGAGTTTTGTCATTGGTTTTTATATGCATTAGTGATTTATTATAAAATATACACTATTTTTGGTGAAAAAACCTAAATTTTTCTGAATTTAATAAGAAATTTGGTGAAAAATGTGGGGTTAACTTGGGTATAATACGCATTATATATATTGATTTTATATTTTGTGCATTTTCATAAGGATATTTGTCATGTCAACTGCTTCTGTATCAAAAAAAACCACACCGCAAAACCCTGCGTTCGACCATACTAAATACCAACCCTTTGCATTTGCCCCCAAGTTAACCGACCGTACTTGGTGTGACAAGACGATTACCAAAGCACCAATTTGGACGAGTGTGGATTTGCGCGATGGCAACCAAGCCTTGATTGAACCGATGAGTATTGAGCAAAAAATGCGTTTTTTTGACACTTTAGTGAAAGTCGGTTTTAAAGAAATCGAAATTGGTTTTCCGTCTGCTGCACAAGTGGAATACGATTTTACTCGCCAGTTGATTGAGGGCGGTCATGTTCCTGATGATGTGACCTTGCAAGTTTTGGTACAAGCTCGTGAGCATTTGATTCGCCGTACCTTTGAGAGCTTAAAAGGGGCAAAAAAAGCCATCGTCCACGTATATAACTCAACCTCAAAAGTCCAACGTGACAAGGTGTATCAAAAAAGCTTGGATGAAATCACTGCCATTGCGGTAGAAGGTGCGACCTTATTACGTGATTTGGCAAAGGACTATCCAGAAACTGAATGGACGTTTGAGTATTCGCCAGAGAGCTTTTCACAGACGGAAGTGGATTTTTCGATTGCGGTATGTGATGCTGTGTGTCAAGTGTGGCGACCAGATTTGGGTCAAAAGGTGATTTTTAATTTACCATCTACCGTTGAATGTTCAACCCCCAATTTATACGCCGACCAAATCGAGTATTTCTGTCGCAACTTGCCGATGCGTGAACACGTGATTGTCAGTCTTCACACCCACAACGACCGTGGCACAGCCGTTGCTGCCAGTGAGTTGGGATTGATGGCAGGGGCTGACCGTATTGAAGGCACGCTATTTGGTAATGGTGAACGCACAGGCAACATGGACATCATGGTGATGGCGATGAATATGTACAGCCAAGGCGTTGACCCACAGCTTGACTTTAGTAACATGAGCGAAATTGCCCAAGTGGTGAGCGAATGCAATCAGTTGCCGATTCACCCACGCCATCCGTATGTGGGCGAGTTGGTATTCACGGCATTTAGTGGTTCGCACCAAGATGCCATCAAAAAATCCTTGGATTATAACGAAAAATATGCCGAGCAAACCCAAGGCGTATGGGATGTGGCGTATTTACCGATTGACCCTGCTCATATCGGACGTGGCTATCAAGATGTGGTACGGATTAATAGCCAGTCGGGTAAAGGCGGTGTGGCGTATATTTTACAACGTGATTTTGGCTTTAGCTTACCACGTTGGACACAAATTGACTTTAGCCGAGTGATTCAACACGAAGCCGAAAGCCGTCAAACCGAATTGACCTCTGATGATGTGATTGCCGTGTTTGAACAGACCTATTTGAACCAGTCAGCCCTTGCGTTACAGGATTACCAAATCAATAACACAGGCGGTGACGTGACCTTTACGGGTACAGTTCGCTTTGGCGATGAGGTATCGCAAATCACAGGTCAAGGTAATGGGGCATTGTCAGCCTTTATTCATGGGTTATCAACTCATTTTGGCAAGCCGATTCATGTCATCAACTATGCCGAACACGCTTTAACCAAAAATGATGTCACCAGTACCGATGCCAATGCGGTGGCGTATTTGCAGTTGAATGTCGATGGTGAGATTTATTCTGGGATTGGCACGTGTGCCAGTACCGTTTCAGCGATGTTAAAGGCGACTTTATCAGCATTGGCACAGGCAGACATTGTGGGGTAATGGGGGAAATATGCTAAAATAGCTTTCAGTTATTTTAGCAACAACCTTTTATCAAGCATAAGGAGCGATAAAAATGCACTGTGACATTTATAAATTTAGCAAAAAAGACGACCTTTACGTCTATATCGCTCGCCCAGACTATCCGAATGACACTGACCAAATCAAGGACTGGCTTGCGGTGTTGCCTAAGGATTTCCGCCAAGCCATCGGACGAGAAACCTTTGTCATGCACTTAGATTTAGCCACCACCGAAAAACTGGCAAGGGTCAATAAGGACGAGGTATTAGCCAAGCTAACCGAGCAAGGCTACTTTGTGCAAATGCCCCCAGAAGACGTGCTATTGCGACAAGCCAAGCTAAACATGGCAGAAGCCCAACAAAATAAATGGCAGTAGGGTGTTGATAATCAGCTAAATTTGGTCAGCGAGTATTTTCAATCGCATTTTAAATCCTATTCATGTTAAAATAAGCAATCAAATTTTGGCAAGGCAGAAGTATGTTGGCATTTTTATCATTAGACCAAATCGGTGGCGTGATTGGTGAAATCGTGGTGTGGTGGACGCAACTGGTCAAGGGCATTCCCCCAGAAAACCTACCTTTATACGCTTATGTTGGTTTCTCAATCGTGGTATTATTGCTGTGGATTTTGGTGGTGCGTGTCTTGCCAAAGACATTGGCAGGATTAAGTTGGATTATTTTATGTGCGATTTTGCTCACCCCAACTACATCACTTGGCACACCGCCAGACATCGCCCCAGCCAGTATCTCGGTGGTTTATGGTATTTTACTCAAAGACCCTGCGATTATTTTTAATGGACTATTGCCGATTATGATTGTGATTACCGTTGGCTGTATTTTGGGCTTTTTATGGCAAATTGTGCGTATGGGCATGGATAAAATGCACAAAAAACCCAAAGTGGCAGACAATGTGGCGGTGTAATTACCAATATTTTTCAAATTTGATAAGCTGAAAGCCCAATACTTTCGGCTTTTTTTATATTTTAGCAATAGTAGGACTTACGCAATTTTAAAATATCTTTTCTTTATAAAGACGCTAGACCCCTGCATACGCAGGGGTGACGAGTAGTTAAAAATATTTCGTCATTCCTGCGAATGCAGGAATCCAGTGTCTTTTGCGTAAGTCCTAAATAGATTAGATTTTTTAGGATGACTTATGACCCAACAATTTAACAGCACGGATAATTATATCGCCACTGATAGCCTAAAATTGGCAGTCAATTCTGCCATTGTGCTACAAAAACCACTACTGATTAAAGGCGAACCGGGGACAGGCAAGACCTTACTTGCCGAAGAAGTCGCCAAAAGCCTCGGTATGCCGTTATTGACATGGCATATCAAATCCACCACCAAAGCCGAGCAAGGGCTGTACGAATACGATGCGGTATCTCGCCTGCGTGATAGCCAACTGGGTGATGACCGTGTGTATGATATCGCCAATTACATCAAGGCAGGCAAGCTGTGGCAAGCCTTTACCAGTGAACAGCGTGTGGTGCTACTCATTGATGAGATTGATAAAGCCGATATTGAGTTCCCCAATGATTTATTGCATGAATTGGATAAAATGTCGTTTTATGTGTATGAAACAGGCGAAACCATCACCGCTGACCATCGCCCTGTGGTGATTATTACGTCCAATAATGAGAAAGAATTGCCCGATGCGTTTTTACGCCGTTGTTTTTTCCATTATATTGATTTTCCTGATAAAAACACCATGCGTGAGATTGTGGCGGTGCATTTTCCCAATTTACAAGAAAGGCTGGTAGAGCAAGCTTTAGCGGTATTTTATAAACTGCGAGAGGTAAAAGGGCTAAAAAAACAGCCATCAACATCAGAGTTGATTGATTGGATTCGGTTGTTAACGGCTGACGCCCTAGATTCTAGCAACAGTGGAGAGGGGGAAGGGACAGCTTTGGAGCAATTAACCCATCCCACTGGGGCGTTACCACCAATGGCAGGGGCATTGCTCAAAAATGAAAGCGATTTGAATTTATTGCAACGCTTGGGATTTATGCTTCGCTAGTTGGATAGATTTTATCATCAATAACCTTTAAAGTTGCTCGGCAAGTTGTTTGATGATGGCATCTAGCACTTGCAGGCGAGCAGTCAATTTGTCATTGGTGGCGATGATATGCCAAGGGGCGTATTTTGGGCTGGTCAAGGCTATCATATCGCTTGCTGATTGCACATAGTCATCCCATTTGGCACGGTTACGCCAGTCTTCATCGGTGATTTTATGCTGTTTATTGGGGGTTTGCTCACGAGCCTTAAAGCGGTTTAGTTCCTCATCTTCGCTAATGGCAAGCCAAAACTTTAACACAATCGCCCCATTTTGTACCAAGTCTTGTTCAAAGCGATTGATTTCAGCGTAGGCACGTTGCCATTCGGTAGGTTTGGCAAAGCCCTCGATACGTTCGACCAACACTCGCCCATACCAACTACGGTCAAAAATCGTCACTCGGCTGTCTTGTTGTTGGTTTTTTAGGGTTTTGATACTGCGACTTTTTGGGTATTTATTTGCCAAAAATTCAATGTCAATATTACTCAATTCATCTTGGGGCAGGCGAGTCCAAAATCGCCATAGATAAGGGTGTTTAAGCTCAGTTTCAGTGGGAGCTGAGATGGGGTGAATCATGTATTCACGAGGGTCAAGGGTTTCGATAATGCGTTTAATCGCCCCACCTTTGCCTGCTGCATCCATCCCCTCAAATAGCATGATGATATGACGCTGTCCTCGTTCACGAAGCAGTTTTTCGAGGGTTCTTTGTTTGGCTTTCAGTTGTTTTTTATAGGTGTTTTTATCCAAAACCTTATTATCAAATTGGGTCAAGGATTTGGGGATAGGTGCTGGTTGAAATGTGATAGTTGGCGTGTTGGGGGTGGTATCGCTAGCAGGATTAGCCTCATTGGTATGGGCATTGGCTTGTTCAATCGCTTGTAAGGCGATTTGGGCAAATTGTAAATTGGCGGTGTCAAAGTCATCACCGTTGATTTTATGCCAGTTATTTTGTTTGGCAAGTAATTGTTGGCTAAATTTTTGGAAGTGTTTGCGGTGTTTTTTGTTTTGCCAATCAATATGATAAAGCTGTTCGGGGTCTGGGTCATTGTCGGTGAGGCGGTCTTTGAGGATTTTTTTATCCACGTCAAACCAACATTTGACAATATGGGTGTTATTATTGATAAGGTCTTGTTCAAAGGCTTGAATATCGTCTAGCATTTGGCGTAGGCGTTTTTCGTCCAGTTCGTCCCCACTATCAAACACAAATCGAATCAAGTCAGCATACCAATTGCCAAAATAAATCGCAATTTCACCGTGTTGCGGTAGCTGAGGCGTGTGACGTTGCCAAATGGGTTGGTAATGGCTGGGGTGGTAGCCCATGGTGGCGTGAACTTTGAGATAGCGAGCGTCAAGCCATCCACTCAAGGCGGTGACAGCTTCCCCTTTGCCTGCGTTTTCCATGCCGTTGACTAGGATTATGAGGCTTTTTTTGGCAGATTGTTTGAGGTTTTTTTGGGCTTGTAATAATTGATAGTTGAGTTGGTCTTCAAGGCTTAACTTTTCAATGGTTTGACCATTTGAACCTGCTGAGGGGCTAGGGGATTTGGTTGGTGTTGAAAGCTTTTTTTTGTTTGACATATTCATTCCTTGGATTTGTTAAAAATGATGTTCCTAAACCTTTACCTTACCATGATTTGAGCGAGCTAAACAATTTACAATTTGTGTTTTTGGGCATTTTGCATTAAGGTAATACGATTATTTTTGCACCATCCATTTTTGACCCTATTTTTTATCGTTAACTAGCCTAAGCGAGCAATTTTATGAGCGGATTTGAACAAATTGAAAAGCAATTAACCGAATTTTGGCAATTTCCTTACCACAATGACCCAGTTTTGGCTCAAAAACTCTCAGAAGTCCAAGCGTGGCAACGTGGACGTATTCACCGCACCCACGAAGCCTTGTTTAGCCCTGCCAAACATCAAGCGATGGGCAAATTTTTGATTGACCAACTGTATGGCGGTGATAAATTTAATAGCCTTGCCAGTATGCTCGAACGTATGGTCAAAAAAGCCGAAAAATTACAAAAGTTTGTCCCTAACACTGCCATCGAAACAGGTCTATCAGGGGCAACCGAAGCCATTACTGCCATTCGTTTGGATATGCAGTTGGCTCAATATTTATTGAGTAATGATTTGCCTGTCAATGAAGCCAATATGATAACGGCTTATCAGCAAGTCAATGCCAAAGCCCAACGTGTGCAACAAATCGCTGACCTTAAAGCCATGTGTTATCGCAGTGATAAATATCTTAAATCATTTATTTTGCAAAAAGCCTTTTCGCTTGCCAAAAGCACAGCCTATAAACACAATATGCAAGTGTTGTATGATTTTATTGATGAAGGTTTTCAAGCCATCAAACCCATCAAAAGCATGGGAGAATTTATCGAGCCGTTTTGTGCCAAAGAATTGCAAATCATTGACAATGTGCATGCAGGCAAAGCCAATCCATTTGACGTATAATATTGTGAATTAAATCAAAAATCAGACTTTGAAATTTTGGGCGTATGCAATACGCCCCTACAAAACTGTCTTATTTCTGGTTTAAACGACTGTATAAATTGTTAAATGTGTTAATAAAAATTTAGGAAAATTTATGAGCAATAATACACAAAATAGTCAACAAAATACCAATTTTAGCAATGCCAATGACCTACCAACCTCAGTCCCACAAGGTCAACAACTGACCCAACCTGCGACCAAATCAGAAAAACCAGTATCAAATTCTTCAACAGGCTTTGACCGTTCTGCGATTGTTAATCCACACACTGCCGAAACCGATGGTGAAGAAGCCACCCATTTTGGCTACAAAACGGTAAAAAAAGCCGAGAAGCAAGAAAAAGTCGCCGAAGTCTTTACCTCAGTTGCCAAAAAATACGACATTATGAATGACTTGATGAGCTTTGGTATTCATCGTTTATGGAAGCGTTATGCGATTAGTCTAACGGGTGTACGCTCAGGGCAACGAGTGCTAGATATCGCAGGCGGTACAGGCGATTTGGCAAAGGCGTTTAGTAAAGAAGTCGGTCGTACAGGTCATGTGGTGCTATCGGATATCAATGAGGCGATGCTAGAAGTAGGGCGTGAGCGTCTGCTAAATGCAGGCTGTAGCAATGTGGATTTTGTGCTTGCCAATGCCGAAAACCTTGAGCCATTTGAGGATGAAAGCTTTGATTTGGTGACGATTAGCTTTGGTTTACGTAATGTTACCGATAAAGATGCGGCATTACGCTCGATGTATCGTGTACTCAAAAAAGGCGGTCGTTTGCTGGTGCTTGAGTTTTCTAAGCCTGTGTTTGAGCCATTGTCAAAGGCGTATGATTTGTATTCGTTCACGGCATTGCCATTGATGGGTAAATTGGTGGCGAATGATAGCGAGAGTTATCAGTATTTGGCGGAGTCTATCCGTATGCACCCTGACCAACGTACGTTAAAGGGTATGATGGAAGAGGCTGGCTTTGTGAATTGTGATTATCATAATTTGACAGGTGGTATTGTGGCGGTGCATCGTGGGTTTAAAAAGTAATTGATGAATGATTTTGGTAAACGTGACATTTTCTTCAATCTTACTAATCTAAAACAAGCCACTAAAAAGATTTCTATTTACTTAATTTGTTTTTTAGTGGTAGTTGTAAGTGGGCTTTTTATTGTTGAAGAGGCTCACTTTCTCTTAGTTTTTCTGTTTTTAATGGGGTTGATTGGCTTGGTGGGTCTATGGATTACTTACTTTAATAGCCAAAAGAATTATCAATCTATTCCTTATTTAATGCTTGATGAAAGTGGTTTGACCATCAATGAAAATGGTAAAATTCACTTTATCGGTTGGCAAGATATTGCCATGATAGACATGAAAATTAGCAACACGACAAATGGGCATAAAATTTATTATGCTATTGAAACTACACATCAAGAGTATGTTTTAAATCAAAATTTATTAGCTGATAAATTTGATGAAACTATTATTTTAATAAAGCGTTACGCTGAAAACTATAATAGCTCACTGAAATTTATATACTAAAAGAGAATCAGATGTTCACAGTTTTATTATTAGCTGGCGTGGAAAAAATCGTCAATCTTGCCCTTGCCACCGACCCCATCACCCAAGCAGGGCTACAACCCCTAACAGCCAAATCACTCCGCCTTGTCTTGCGTGAACCCAATCTGCAATTTGACACAATTTTTAATGACAATCATATCCGCTTTGAGCCTGTCAGCCAATCTGTGTTTGAACCCAAAGGCACAGATATCGTCAATCAGCCTAACTGTACCGTAACCGCTGAAAACCCCAATCATCTGCTGTATCTGATGGGCGAACCGCAAGGTAACTTACCGATTGAAGGTGATTATAAAGTGCTAATGCAAGTCAAAACGCTGATGGCAGGCTTTGACCCAGATATCATTGGCAAACTACAACCCATCATCGGGCTACCGCTTGCCAGTCAGTTGACAGGGCTGATAGGTGGGATGAAACAAAACCTTAAAACACCACTCAAAGATGTATTTGCCGATATCGCAGAAATGGCAGATTGGAAATCGCCCAATCATCATGGTGCAGACGAACATGATGCCCTAAAGCAACAACTGCTAAAATTGCGTGCCGATGTCGAGCGTGAACAGGCTAAATTAGAGGCTATTAAACAAGAGCAAGCTAAATTGATGGGTGAGCATTAATAACAAAAAATTGGGCGTATTCAATTCAATACGCCCTTGTTAAACTATCTGATTGAATAAACGCTAAAATCCTTAATTGCCTTAATATTTACATTAAAAAACTTTGGCGTTCATGCTAAAATCTGAGCAATTATAAAATTATCATTGAGTTGCTATCGTGCTATTAACCCACCGCAAACGACTACTTGAACTGTGGCGAATTTCCGCCCATTACCGCCTTGATACCCACCTACCGCTTGACGAAAATCCACAGCTTGAGCCTATCGCACGGATGATTGCTATGCACCCTGTGGCATGGTTTGCCAAGCCCAATCCGAATGGTGTGAAGCTTGCGTTAGAGGACATGGGGACGCTGTTTCTCAAGCTCGGTCAGCTACTATCGACTCGCCGTGACCTTGTGCCACCTGCGATTATTGAGCAGTTGGTGCATCTGCAAGACCGTGTTAAGCCGTTTGATGTCAAGATAGCCAAAGCCCAAATCGAAAAATCCACCAAAGAGGGTGGGTTAGGGCAGTCGCTTGAAAGCCTGTTTGCTCGTTTTGATGAAACACCCCTTGCCGCCGCCTCGATTGCTCAAGTGCATACCGCTCGTACCCATGATGGGCGTGAAGTGGTAGTCAAAATCGTACGTCCGACCATTCGAGAGCAGATTGTCGCTGACTTTGAGTTATTGCGTGATTTGGCACAATGGGCTTCGGCTCGCCTTGAGTCAGCAAGGGCAGTGCATATCATTGATATTGTGGAGGATTATCGCCAAGTCATGCTCAATGAGTTGGACTTGACCCTTGAGGCGATGAACACCACGCAAATGCGAAATAATTTTCTTGGTTCATCCTTGATGTATGTGCCAGAAGTGTATGATGCCAGTAAAAACGTGATGATAATGGAGCGTATCGTAGGCGTGCCGATTTCGCAGACCCATGTTTTTGATGAATTGGGCTACGATAGGGCAAGCCTTGCCGAAAAAGGCTTGACGATATTTTTTACCCAAGTGTTTCGAGATAACTTTTTTCATGCCGATATGCACCCAGGGAATGTGTTTGTCGAAACTTTGCCAAAAGGGACAGAAAATCCTAACCCACGCTATATCGCCCTTGATTGCTCGATTGTCGGTGAATTATCCAAAGCTGACCAGTTAATTGTCGCTCGTCTATTATTATCCGTGATGAATAATAACTTCACTGGGCTTGTTGATATCATCGCTCGGGCAGGCTGGATTCCACCGAATACCGACCGCTATGCCCTCATGCGAGATATGAAACGTACCGTATCACCGATGATTAGCAAGCCGATTAATGAGATTGACTTTGCAGGCGTGTTGATGTCGATTTTGGATATCGCCAGACGCTATCATTTGGATATTCCACCGCAGTTGATGTTACTGCTCAAAACATTGGTTCATGTCGAAGGATTGGGGCGAGATTTGTACCCAGATTTGGATATTTGGTCGCTTGCCAAGCCGATTTTGACAGGATGGGTAAAACAACAATTTGACCCTATGAAAAAGATGGGCGATATGCGAAAACAACTGCCAGAGTTGCTATTAAGCCTGAATGATTTGCCATCATTACTTGATAACAGCTTGCAAAGTCTTGCTAATTTGGGTGGTCATCAAGACCAGCAACTGCGAGAGATTCAGCAAATTCGAGCCGATATGCTCAAAAGCCGTCATCAAGATTGGGTGGCGATGGTGGGTTTTTTTGGGTCGTTGTTTATCGCTCAAATGCTTGTCAGTCATGCGATGTGGCAGGTGAGTAGTTGGCTAGCACCGCTATTTTATGTCATTGCGGTGCTATTTGTGGTGTGGCGGTTGATGGGCTAATTAAAGCGTACACGCCCCACCTGCACAGCCATCAGCATCCATATCATCTTGAGCATCATTGGCATGGTCACGAGTGTTATGATAATACAAAGTTTTCACCCCATATTTATACGCCATCAACAAATCCTGCATCATGGCTTTCATCGGCACACGCCCATCTTCAAACTTCGCAGGGTCATAATTGGTATTGGCAGAAATACTTTGGTCGATAAACTTTTGCATAATCGCCACCAAACGCAGATAGCCTGTATTATTCGGCATTTGCCACAACAGCTCATACTGGTCTTTTAGGCGGTTGATTTCTGGCACGACTTGTTTCAAAATCCCATCTTTAGACGCTTTCACCGACACCAAGCCACGAGGCGGTTCGATACCATTGGTCGCATTGGCGATTTGGCTTGATGTTTCGGACGGCATCAAGGCTGACAGCGTGGAATTGCGTAAGCCATGCGTGGTGATATGGGTGCGTAACGCTTCCCAATCCAGTTGCAACGGCTCGGCACAAAAGCTATCAATATCGGTTTTATAAGTGTCAATCGGCAAAATCCCTTGTGAATACGTGGTATCGCCAAACGCAGGACACGCCCCTTGCTCTTTGGCAAGTTTGCTGGAGGCTTGCAATAGATAATACTGCAACGCTTCAAAGGTGCGATGGGTTAGCCCCAATGCCCCGTCTGTACCTTTTGAGTCATCTGAATATTTTGTGCCATTTTTTGCCAAATAATAGGCATAATTAATCACACCCACACCCAAAGTACGGCGTTTCATCGAGCCATTTTTGGCGGCGGCGACTGGGTAATCTTGATAATCAAGCAACGCATCCAACGCACGCACAATCAACTCGGCAGGTTCTTCAATGTCGCTTAACTGATTGATTTCACCCAAGTTAATGCCAGATAACGTACAAAGGGCGATTTCGCCGTTTTCATCATTGATATTGTCAAGCGATTTGGTCGGTAGGGCGATTTCCATACATAGATTGGACTGACGAATCGGGGCGACCGCAGGATTAAACGGGCTGTGCGTGTTACAATGGTCAACATTCTGCACATAAATTCGCCCTGTACTGGCACGTTCCTGCATCATTAGGCTGAACAGTTCTTGAGCAGAAATTTTACGTTTGCGAATATTTTCATCGTTTTCGTACTGCTCATACAAGCGTTCAAATTCGGCTTGGTCAGCAAAAAACGCTTCATACAATCCGTCAACATCAGAGGGTGAAAATAGGCTAATGTCTTGATTTTTAATCAAGCGTTGGTACATGGTTTTGTTGATTTGCACGCCATAATCCATGTGACGCACACGGTTATCTTCCACGCCACGGTTATTTTTTAGCACCAACAAATTTTCGATTTCTAAATGCCAAATCGGATAAAACAGCGTCGCCGCCCCACCACGCACGCCACCTTGTGAGCAGGATTTCACCGCCGCTTGGAACATTTTAAAAAACGGAATACAGCCTGTATGCTGGGCTTCACCGCCACGGATGGCACTGCCCAACGCACGAATCCGACCTGCATTAATACCAATCCCTGCTCGTTGGGACACATAACGCACGATAGCAGACGTTGTCGCATTGATACTGTCAAGGCTGTCATCGCACTCAATCAGCACGCACGAGCTAAACTGACGAGTCGGGGTACGCACGCCTGACATGATGGGCGTTGGCAACGAGATTTTAAAGGTCGAAGTCGCATCATAAAAGCGTTTGATATAGTCCAAACGAGTGGCTTTGTCATATAATTTATCATAGCTTGCAAACAAGCACATCCCCACCAGCATATACAAAAACTGTGGGCTTTCAAACACTTTTTTGCTCACTCGGTCTTGTACCAAATATTTGCCTTCCATCTGCTTGACGGCGGCATACGCAAGGTTCATATCACGATTGTGGTCGATATAAGCGTTTAATTCGTCAAATTCACTTTCGTCATAGTCTTGTAAAATATGGGCATCATATTTGCCTGCTTCGGTCAATTTTTTGACATGGGCAAACAAATGCGGTGGTTCAAACTGACCATAGGCAATTTTACGCAAATGAAAAATCGCCAAACGAGCGGATAAATATTGATAATCTGGGGTCGCTACCGAGATTAAATCGGCGGCCGATTTGATGATGGTTTCGTGGATATCTTTGGTCGTGATATTGTCATAAAACTGAATATGTGAACTAATTTCGACTTGTGACACCGACACATTATCAAGCCCAGTCGCCGCCCACTCAATGACCTTATGAATCTTATCCAAATCAATCGGCTCTAGTCGTCCGTCACGTTTTTTTACTTGGATTTGTTCAAAGCGAGTCATGGTCATTATCCTTATTGTTTGGCGGATGGTTGATGTTATACCAACTTTAGCCAGTCAAAAAAAAGAAAAACAACCCCACCTACCTGCTCAACGGAAAATTTGGCAAGTTGGTATGATAAATCAATAATTAGTGTTAATTAAAGAAAATAAATACTATATCTAGGTGTGAGTTATTTTGGTTTGCACAATATAACGCAAATTTTTTTGTAATTCTAGACTTGTTTTTTCAAAAAAAATTTGCTTGGGATTGCAAAAGTTTTAAACGCTTGATTTTACTTGCAGTTAGCAAAAGCAAGTGATTTATCATGCAAAAAATTCATCATTTGGTAGATAAAACACCCATTGATTTAATTTCAACAGCAAAAAAAACTTGCTAATTGTTGGCGTTTGTCATCAAAATAGCGTTGAATTATGGTATAGTTAAAGTATGAATAAAATTTAATAATTACTCAATTTTTCTACCAACAATAAGGATAAACCATGACAACTTTTAGCAATGTCACCTATGACGAACTCAGCATTGGACAATCAGACAGCATGACACGCACCGTCACCGAAGACGATGTGAAAGCCTTTGCGATGGTCACGCACGACTACAACCCTGCCCATTTGGATAGCGAATATGCGGATAACAGTATGTTTAAAGGCAAAATCGCACATGGTATGTGGGCGGCAGGCTTGATTTCGGCATTGCTTGGCACGAAGTTTCCTGGCGTTGGCACAATTTATATCAATCAAACTTTGTCATTCCGCCGTCCTGTGCATTTTGGTGATACCTTGACGGCAACTTTGACGGTTAAAGAAAAAAATGATGAGAAAAAATGGGTGACATTGGATTGCCAAGTGACCAATCAAGAGGGCAAAGCGGTCGTGAATGGCGAAGCCCAAGTGATTCCACCGAGCGAAAAAATTAGCCGTGATGTGGTGAAATTGGATGCGATGCAATTGACCCAGCAGTTTGTATAATCCATTAAATCAAAAATAGGCAATGTGTAAAAGGTAAGTTTTAACCATCGTAAGGTGCGTCATACGCACCCTTAAAAAAGCTGATTTTATCTATGTGGTGCGTAAAACGTACCTTACATTGTATTGATTTTTTAAAACTTGCCATTTTTACATTACCCAAAAATAATATGAGATATTGGGCGTATGCAATACGCCCCTACCAAACTGGTTTGATTTTATATTGAAACGATAAAATAAGATTTTAACAAATTTTTTAGACGATTTTGTTATACTATAAAGCCAAGCAATGACTTGGCTTTTTTCATATTAATAACAGAAAAATTTATGACTATTCAACAACTCTCTACCGAAAAACAAGTCGTTTTGGCAAAGGTCAAAATGCCTGACGACTGGAAAAACGCCCTAGCCGAAGAACTGACCAGTGCCAATATGGACGCTATTCGGCAGTTCTTGCGTGAAGCGTATGCCCAAAACAAAGAAATCTATCCGCCCAAGCATTTGATGTTTAATGCCTTTGATTTGACCCCATTATCACAGGTCAAAGTGGTGATTTTGGGGCAAGACCCCTACCATGGAGCAGGGCAGGCGATGGGGTTGTCGTTTTCTGTGCCAAAGGCGATTCCCAAACCGCCCAGTCTGCAAAATATCTTGAAGGAATTGGCAACGGATTTAAATATTCCGCCGTCACGGCATGGTGATTTGAGCTATTGGGCAAGGCAAGGCGTGCTACTGCTCAACAGTATGCTAACCGTGGAAGCAGGGCAGGCAGGTAGCCATCAAGGAAAAGGTTGGGAGCGGTTTACCGATACGGTGATTGAGGCGGTAAATACACATTGTGAGCATTGCGTGTTTATTTTATGGGGCAGTTATGCTCAAAAGAAAGGGCGGTTTATCGACCCTAGCAAGCATTTGATTTTGACAGCGACTCACCCTTCACCATTGGGGGCAAATCGAGGCGGATTTTTTGGTACTCGACCGTTTTCCAAAGCCAATGATTATTTGATGAGCTGTGGCAAAAGCCCGATTGATTGGCAATTACCGCAGTAATGATAAAAATTGTTGATATGAATTTTCACCCACCGTTTGAATTACCCAATGAATCTGAATTTCAATAATAAATACTCGCAATTTTCCGATATAGACAATAGTTATATGCAAATCGCCCTTGCCTGTGCCGAATATGGTGCAAGGCTTGGTGAAGTGCCTGTGGGGGCAGTGCTAGTTTATCAAAATGAGATTATCGCCACAGGTTTTAATCAGCCAATACTATCCAAAGATGCCACCGCCCATGCCGAGATTGTAGCGATTCGCAATGCTTGCAAAATATTTGACAATTATCGCCTACCGCAAGGTTGTGAGCTATTTGTCACGCTTGAGCCATGTACCATGTGTTTGGGGGCGTTGATTCATGCCCGAGTATCTCGTTTGGTGTTTGCCACTGCCGAGCCGAGGGCAGGGATGTTGATTAGTCAGCAAAAATTTGAGGAAGTGGGGTTTTATAATCACGCTTTGCAAGTTGAATATGGGCTGATGGCAGAGCAAAGTAGTGAATTATTAAAACAATTTTTTCGGCAACGGCGGAAGGCTGTCAAATCAGTCTTGATAACTTAAAATAGATTCATCTGGCAATTCAAAGGGAGGGTGGTAAGACATTGAAATTAGAATGATTTTATCTGATTCTTTAATATAGTGAATAATATATTCGCTGATTTGTTCTCCATTATTAGTCATCGTATAATTTGGTATGCCAATGTGGTAATGCCATAATTGATATTTTTGGGCATATGCAACTTTGTCTGACCAATTAGGGTCATTAAAAGGGACGTTATCAGAAGATTTATTTCGTCCTGTTAAACCATCAAAGCCATGTTTTTCAAGATGTAAAATGAATAGTCTGATTTTTTGTTTATCAGTATTGGGGAAATTAACCAACTTTAAAGCAAAATCATCACCAATTATCACCTTCATTGTGTAATAACTCTTAACCATTTATCAAAGCTATCTAAATCCATTAATGCTTCTTTAGGAACTTCATGTCTTGGAGCATCCACAGCGTGTTGCATGGCTTTAAGGTCATAGTTAAATGGTAATTCTTTTTTATTAGGCGTAACAATAAACTTTTGAATAATTTGTCCATTTTTGGTGAACTCAAGAGGTTCACCTTGCTGGATAAATGTCTGTACGCTGGGTGGTAATGTGCTTAATTCAATTAACATAACAATTACCTTGTAAAATTAATAATTTGAAAATTATTTCGCTGTTAAGCAATTTTTTGGCATTAAAAATCCTTGCCAACCAAAAAACGAAAAATTGCGAATATTGGCATGGTCAGTACCTTTGGGGGTGTTTTTTACTGCCTCATAATGTTCAGCAAATAGCTTTAAGGTATCCACTTGCGTTAAATTATGATGCAATGCAAAACCAAATACTTTACAACTGCCTTCATTTTCACCTGCTTCATTATGCACTTCGCCATTGATAAAAGCGGTTGGCGTATAATGGTAAGCACTATCAATCACATGAAGTACGCCTTTAAAATCAATTTTTTTATTGTCAAGGTGTGCTAATAGTGATGATAATTTAAGTTTATCAATATTGTTCATAAAAACCTCAATAAAACATTAGCGATTGTAATAATCATCTTCAAAAGGGTCAAATGAAGGATTGAAGTTTTGTTGAGGCTGTCCAAAACCACCACGATTTTCAAGGTGGCTCATGGGAGCTTTGGGACGCTCATGGTGAAAGCCTTGACGGTCATTTTGGTGATACTGACTACCACGATGTTGTGGGAAGTCTTGTCCTCCCATCGGTTGACGCTCGGCAGGATTGCCATAAGGCGTATTGGCATCATAAATTGGCTCGCCTGTACGCTCATGTAAGATGCGTTGATAGATTTCTTCACGATGCACAGCGATATCTTTGGGGGCATTCACACCCAAGCGGACTTGGTTGCCTTTGACACCCAAGACGGTTACACTGACTTCATCGCCAATCATTAAAGTTTCGCCAACACGGCGAGTTAGAATTAACATATGTCACACTCCTTATGTCGTTATCTTTTGGTTAAATATCCATCTCAGTGAATTTATTGTTTTATCTCAATGATAACTAGCTAAAATACGGCATTGCCCAATGCCTAAACTATCTTTACTACTGAACTCTCAACATTATAATCCTAAAATTATAACGATGTTAAGTGTTTTTCAAACAAATAGAACAAATATTATTCAAGAAACGATTTTAGATTTTAATCAAAAGATATTGCCCAACATTGGTATTTAAGGGTTAAATGGCGTTTGGTTAAAAAATACGAAAAAAGATGTTAATTATAATCTAAAATCAATAATAAAAAAGGCTTATAAAGCACTTTTATGCCATATAAGCCTTAACATAGGGCTGAATTTACAAAAATCTTATAAACCAGCAACCTTGCTTTCACCATCGACACGGTCAAGACCAAAAGCTGTATGTAATGCTTTGACCGCTTTTTCGAGATGTTGCTCGGCAATCAATACTGAAATTTTGATTTCACTGGTAGAAATCATCATAATATTGATGTGATTTTCGGCAAGCACTTCAAACATTTTGCTAGCAACCCCTGCATGCGAACGCATACCCACACCGACTAAGGATACTTTAACAACCTTATTGTCGCCAAGAATTTGTTTACCACCAATATTGACAAGGTTTTCATTCAAAATAGCCAAGGTTTTGTCATAGTCACCACGATTGACCGTAAAGGTGAAATCAGTCAAGCCATGTTCAGCAATGTTTTGAATAATCATGTCAATTTCAATATTAGCATTGCTGACAGGGCTTAAAATAGCACTGGCAATACCGGGGTTGTCAGCAACGGCAAGAATTGAAACTTTGGCTTCATCACGGTTAAAGGCGATGCCTGAAATGATAGGTTGTTCCATGGTGTCTCCCTCATCAGTGGTAATTAATGTACCCACGTTATTTTTAAAATTATCATCAAAATTGCCATCAACATTTTCATCAAAGCTTGATAATACACGCAATGGCACATGGTATTTACCTGCAAATTCAACGGAGCGAATTTGAAGCACTTTTGAGCCAAGGCTTGCCATTTCTAGCATTTCTTCAAAGGTGATTTTGCTTAATTTCTTGGCTTTTGGGGTGACACGAGGGTCAGTGGTATACACGCCATCAACATCGGTATAAATTTGACATTCATCGGCTGATAGGGCGGCTGCCAGTGCGACACCTGTGGTATCCGAGCCACCACGCCCAAGGGTGTTGATATCACCGTGGTCATCAATGCCTTGGAAACCTGCCACCACCACGACTTTGCCTGCATTCAAGGCTTGGCGAAGTTGTGAATCATCAATGTGTTGAATACGAGCTTTCATGTGGCTGTCATCGGTGCGAATCGCTACTTGACCGCCTGTCATTGACATGGCATCGACCCCAATTTCTTTAAGAGCCATTGCTAGCAAAGAAATCGAAACTTGTTCGCCAGTTGATACCATTTGGTCATATTCACGAGCGTCAGGTGCGGTAGAAATTTGACGAGCCAAGTCGATAAGACGGTTGGTTTCGCCACTCATGGCAGATACGACCACAACGATTTGATGACCATTGTCATGCCAACGTTTGACACGTTGGGCAACATTTTTAATACGGTCAATACTGCCCATTGAAGTGCCACCGTATTTTTGCACGATTAATGCCATAACCAATTACCCTCAAAAAAGTGAAAATATTGCGAGTTACAATTTAACTACCCTTTATACCATTTTATAAAACTTGCTTCAAGGAAAATCACGGCTAAACAGGGATAAAATGTCGTCTTTGTCGTTATTAGCATCAAAACTTTTCCGATATATTTACGATTAATTGGTCAAAAATATCAGTCTAAAATACTATAATTTATTAATTAAAATTTACGTTGCCATTATTTAAATAAGAAATACTTGAAAATATCCCTCATTATCCCCATATTAATCTGATAACAAAATAAGGAAACAGCTATGTCAAATCAAACAACCCAAAAAACCTACCGCCAAGTGGATAAAGTCCACCTCGCCCCACGCCCACACTGGGTAGGTGATGGCTTTCATGTCAATCCGATGTTTAGCCACATGGCAGGGGATAAACGCACTGACCCATTTTTGATGTTGGACTATGCTGCCAGTCAATTTTTTGAACCCAATCAAGCCTCACCTCGTGGCGTGGGACAGCATCCGCATAAAGGCTTTGAAACGGTGACGATTGCCTACCAAGGTGAAGTGTCACACCGTGATTCAAGCGGTGGTGGTGGTACGATTAAAACAGGCGATGTGCAATGGATGACCGCAGGTAATGGCGTGATTCACGAGGAGTTTCATTCCGAAGCCTTTAGCCAAACAGGGGGTGATTTTGAGATGGTACAGCTTTGGGTGAATTTGCCTGCCAGAGATAAAACCACCCCTGCCAAATACCAACACCTTGCCCATGCTGATATGCCTGTGGTCAAACTGACCGATGAAAGTGGACAGCCAGTAGGGAAAGTCACCTTGATTGCAGGTGAATTTGCCAATAAAACCGAGTCTGTCAAAGGCACTGCCACGACTTTTACCCCCATCAATCTATGGGATGTGGTGCTAGAGCCAAATCGCAGTGTGGAATTGGCGATTCCTCGAAGCCATAACTTATTGTTATTGGTGCGTGAAGGGGATGTAACCATGAATGCAGATAGCCAAAACCGTGCTTCTGCTCGCCAATTGATTACCTTTGAAGTCGAACAAGGCGGTGAGGGCGAGGATTATATTCGCTTAAGCACTGGGATGGATGGGGCAAAATTGGTGCTAATGAGTGGTGAGCCGATTAATGAACCGATTGTTGGCTATGGACCTTTTGTAATGAATACTCAGCAAGAAATCCGCCAAGCGATTTTGGATTTTAATGCAGGGAAATTTGGGCAAATGGCGTAAGAATGTCATTGATATTACAAACAAAAAAGCAACCCAAGTGGTTGCTTTTTTTGTTTGCAATACAGATTATTTATCTTCATAAGTACAAAGATACGCCGATTCAACGTCTACTTTGACTTTGAATTTTTGGTTGGCTTCGATGGTGAATTGTTCAGATGGGCTAAAGGTTTGCCATTCAGTCGCATTTGGCAATAATACCGAAATTGCTCCACTGACCACAGTCATGGTTTCAAATTGGCTTGTACCAAATTCGTATTCACCAATTTTCATCACACCCACGGTGGCTGGCAAGGTGGCAGTTTGAAAACTGATTGAAGCCACGTTACCATCAAAATATTGATTCACTTTTAACATAGTCGTTCCTTAATTGTATCAATCCATAGAAAATTACACACCATTATCATAACCAATTTTCACAAATTAGCAATGATATTTTGCATTCATTATCGGATTAAACAGTTAAGGTTTTTACTCCATCCGCCCCTGCCATCAGTAGTTTGTTGGCTCGTTGCATGGCGAAAATGCCATTACACACCACGCCGACCATGTTATTAAGCTGTTGTTCCATCGCCAGTGGGTCAGTGATGTCAAGGTCATATACGTCCAAAATCAGATTGCCATAATCAGTGACAAATCCTTCACGATACACAGGCTCACCGCCCAATTTGACCAATTCACGAGCCACATACGAGCGAGCTTGTGGCAATACCTCAATCGGCAATGGAAAGCCCACGCCCAATTTTTGTACCCATTTGCTTTCATCAACCATACAAATAAACTGCTTTGAGGCGGCTGCCACGATTTTTTCTCGTGTCAACGCACCGCCACCGCCTTTGACCAGTTGCAAGTCGGCATTTACTTCGTCCGCCCCATCAATGTATAAATCCAACTCACCTGTAAAATTCAAATCCATCACTTCAATGCCAAGGGCTTTGAGTTTATCTTCGGTCACTTGCGAGCTTGCGACCGCCCCTTTAAGATTGACTTTTGGCAATAATTCAATCAAACAGTTAACGGTACTGCCAGTGCCAACGCCCAGAATCATACCTGATTCGATGTATTTAAGGGCTTCATTGGCGACTGCTTGCTTTTGCTGTTGTTGGGTGGACATAAAAGATTCCTTGAGGTTGGCGAGCGTGATAAATGATAAAAATAAATGGGCTAAAACCAAATAAAAACCTTTGGTTATTAATAATGCAACTTATTTTACCGTAAAAATACTTGCAAGCTAACCCCTAAAGTCCTAATCTAACCATAAATTTGCATAAATACTGTGATAAAACTGGAAAATATTATGTTATCAAATTGGGTCAAACTTATTTTACAAGCCACCGTGTATGACGCAGCGGTACAAACGCCCCTTGAACCTGCCAAAAAACTTAGCCAACGCCTCGGCAATGATATCCGTTTTAAACGAGAAGATTACCAACCTGTGTTTTCGTTTAAATTACGCGGGGCGTACAATCGCATTAGCCAGCTAACCACTGAAGAACAGGCTCGTGGTGTGATTTGTGCTTCAGCTGGCAATCACGCTCAAGGCGTGGCATTTTCTGCCAATCGACTCAATCTTAAAAACATCATCGTCATGCCCACCACCACGCCAGACATCAAGGTCAATGCCGTCAAAGCGTTGGGGGGCAACGTGCTACTGCATGGCGATAGCTTTGACCAAGCCAATAATTTCGCCATCGAAAAAGCCCAAACCGATGGCTTGACCTTTGTGCCACCGTATGATGATGAATTAGTCATCGCAGGGCAAGGCACGATTGCGATGGAATTGGTACAACAATGGCGAAAAATGGATTATGTGTTTGTCGCTGTTGGTGGCGGTGGCTTGATTGCTGGGGTATCGGCATTTTTGGGGGCAATCGCCCCTCATGTCAAAGTCATTGCTGTCGAACCTGAAGAAGCCGCTTGCCTCAAAATCGCCCTCGAAACAGGCGAGCGTGTGCGATTGCCTCAAGTAGGCTTGTTTGTCGATGGGGTGGCAGTGGCTCAAATTGGCAAACTTCCTTTTGACGTGGTACGTTCGCCCAAAAATGACCAAGGCGAGCCTGTGGTTGACCCCCAAGTCATCACCTGTAGCAATGATGAAGTGTGTGCTGCTATCAAAGATGTGTATGATGAAACCCGTAGCATTGTCGAGCCTGCTGGGGCGTTGGCAGTGGCAGGGATGAAAAAATATATCGAAGAACACCAATTACAAAACAAAAACTGTGCCGTGATTGTGTGTGGGGCGAATATGAACTTTGACCGACTGCGGTATATTGCAGAACGTACCGAAATCGGTGAGAAAAAAGAAGCCGTATTTGGCGTGACCATTCCAGAGCAGAAAGGGGCGTTTTTGGCGTTTTGCCGTGCGTTAAAGGGGCGTAATATCACCGAGTTTAACTACCGTCTTAATGACAATCCGCTTGCCAGCCAAAAATCTGCCAGTATCTTTGTCGGTATCGCCCTCAAAGAAGGACAAAAAGAACGTCAAGCGATACACGAATTATTGACCACGGCGGATTATCATGTGGTGGATTTGACCGATGATGAAGTCGCCAAAACCCATATCCGCTATCTTATCGGTGGGCATACAGGGTTAAAAGATGAACAGTTGTTCCGTATCGTCTTTCCAGAGCGTCCGGGGGCTTTGCTCAACTTTTTGGAAAAATTGGGGTCGGATTTTAACATCTCGTTATTCCATTATCGCAATCATGGGGCGGCGGAAGGGCGGATTTTGGCAGGGATTCAGATGGGTGAACAAACTGCCGAAAAACTCCAAAACACCTTACAAGAAATCGGCTATGAATGTGAAAACATCAGCGATAATTTGGGCTATCAGATGTTTTTACAATAAATAAAAATACGATATGGTTAAAAAATATGTTTTTACGATTTTCCGTTTGTGGTGAGCTTGTCGAACCATAGGAAAATCGTTACCCTTCGACAAGCTCAGGGCGAACGTTTTTGCTAGTTCAAGCAAACCCAATTTATGCGAAAAATTTGATGGCATCATCTGATTCACATAGCTTTTAGCGGTATTTTCTGCTAATCTCCAACCTAATTTGATTATTTGAAAATAACAATATGTCATCAAAAACACGCTTCTTAAAACTCGCAGGCATGACCGCCAGTATCACAGGGAAAGCCGTCAAAAGTTCGATAAAAAGCATCGCAGGCTCAGAGGAAGACAAACTCAAAGCCCGTAGCGAAATGCTCCAAACCGTTGGGCTACAAATCGCTGACACGCTTGGCGAGATGAAAGGGGCAGTGATGAAGGTTGGTCAAATCGCCTCGCAATACAAAGACGTATTTCCGCCCGAAGTCGCCAAAGCCCTCGAAAAACTGCAAAAAGACGCACCACCCATGCCGTTTGCCACCATCAAACAGCAAGTCGAGCGTGAGCTTGGCAAGCCGATGAGTGAGCTGTTTTTGCAGTTTGATGAACAGCCCTTTGCCGCCGCCTCCATTGGGCAGGTGCATAAAGCGGTATTGCCATGTGGACAGGCGGTGGTGGTCAAGGTGCAATACCCAGATATTGATAACAATATCGACAGCGACCTTAAACAAGTGCGTCTTGCCCTCAAAATTACAGGCATGATTAATATGGATAAAAGTTTGCAAGAGCAGATTTTTACCGAAATCCGTAATAGCCTGTACGATGAGCTTGACTACACCAAAGAAGCCCATAATTTAGCGATTTTTGCCAATTTTCATGCCAATGATACAGGGCTGATTATCCCCAAAGTATTTGCCAGCCACTCAAGCAAACGCATTTTGACCTTGTCGCAAGAGTTGGGCGAAAAACTCGAAGTCGCCTCAACATGGGACAATGAAGTCAAACAAAAAATTGCTACCCAACTGTTTCGCTTTAGTGCAGGGCAGTTGTTTCAACTGTATCGTTTACATTGCGACCCTCATCCGGGGAATTTTGCTTTTCGCCCTGATGGGTCAGTGGTGGCGTATGATTTTGGGGGAATTAAATCGTATAGCCATGATGAAGTGGCGTTATTTCAACGGTTTGCCAAACATTGCCTAAAAGGCGATGTCACTGCCCTTGAGCAGGATTTGATTGCCGTGGGGGTCAAAAAAGATGATGACCAGCCATTGCCACCGCAGTTTTATCAAGATTGGTTGCAAATTGGTTTGACACCTTATGGGTTTACCGAGTTGTTTGATTTATCCAAACACGCCCCTTATGACTTTAGCAAAAGCCAAACCCATCATCAAGCCATCGCCAAAGCCAAGGAATCGCTAAAATATTGGCAAAGCTTTCAACCGTCACCCTTGACCATGATGCTTGACCGCACCATTTCTGGACAATATTGGAATTTGGTGAATTTGGGCGTAAGCATCGATTTAAGTGAATTGATGGGCGAATATATTGAGTTGCCTGCATTAGAAAAATCTTAAATAGCCTATCAATATATGTTATGATGTATCTCAATTGCGATACACAATGGTGAAATTATATGACTGCACAGACCAGTATGCTTCATATTCGTATTGATGATGATATTAAACAACAAGCCCAATCCACATTAAAAGAGTTAGGTATGTCAATGTCAGAGGCGGTACGATTTTTTTTGACACGGGTTGTCAACGAACAAGGTATGCCATTTGATATGAAAGTGCCAAATGCTTCAACATCAAGAGCTTTGCAAGAATCAGAAGAAATTATCCAACGCCAACAAGCCCGTTTCACTGATGCAGACGCATTATTTGATGAGTTAGAACAGCATGGCAAATAAACGTACAAATTTGCCTAGAAGTTCCGATTTTACCAAAGATTTTCTCTCAGATTGGCAACGCCTAAATAAAACAGGTCGTTACAACATGGTTCGCTTAAAACAAGTGATGTTGCTACTCATTGCCAATGATGAACCTTTGGGAGCAGAATGGCTAGACCATGAATTGAAAGGTAACTGGAAAAATCACCGAGAATGTCATATTGGCGGTGATTTTTTATTGATTTATACTCTAGGTAAAATAGGCGTATTAGAAACTGTGGTTTTTGTGAGAATTGGCACACATAGCGAACTCTTTCGTTAGGGGCTTAAGTTTAGACGTGCAAATCATAGCCACAACGGTCACAAAAATCCGCCCCAATCGCATGACCAAACTTGCCACAATTGGGGCAACTAATTGGCTGTAATTGTGGACGCATGGTTTTATTGAGTTCTGCGGTAAACAGCCCAGTTGGTACAGCAATAATCGAATAACCCATAATCATTACCAAGGAGGCGATGGTCTGACCCAAAGGGGTTTTGGGTGAAATGTCGCCATAGCCCACGGTCGTCATGGTGACAACCGCCCAATAAATGCTCACAGGAATACTGGTAAACCCATTTTCAGCCCCTTCCACCACATACACCACTGAGCCGAAAATCGTCACCAATGTCAGCACTGACACAAAAAATACAGCGATTTTATGTCGGCTACTGCGTAATGCCATCGCCAAAAAACCTGCTTGTTGCATATATTCTGCCATCTTGAGAATACGAAATATCCGTAAAATCCGCAACACTCGCACCACAATCAATGACTGTACACTGAGAGCCGTCAACACCGTGATATAGGTCGGTAAAATGGATAAAAAATCCACGATACCATAAAAACTAAACAAATATCGTAAACGATTGGGGGCAGAATACAGCCGTAATCCATACTCAATACTAAACAAAATGGTAAAGACCCATTCTAAATAATAAAACAACTGCCCATATTTTAGCTGAAATAACAGCACGCTATCGAGCATCACCACAATCACACTCGCCACAATCGCACACAGCAATATCACATCAAATAACTTACCCATGGGCGTATCTGTCCCATCAATTACCAGATGAATGGCTTGGCGGAGCTGATGAGTAGCGTTGGGTTTTTTGGGATAAGGTTCTAGGTTGTTATCAGCTTTTTGTTTACTGGTCTTTTGATTATTATTTTGAGGTTTCATGGTAAAAGGGTCTACTATGCCACGGTAATACCGCATTATAAAACAGATACTTAGATTTTTGCGGATTTTAATGCAACAAATTTACCTTATTCCCCATCACCCCCTATGCGAAAGCGGTGAGCCTCGTTTATAATATAGCCTCAAAATTTAGCTGTCATTTTAATAGAATTCTTTCCAATTCCCTAACCCTCAGTCGTAGCGTGGGTTACCCACGATATTTTTTGTCAAAAATGGGTATGGAAAAGGTCATTATATTTAATACATTTCAAAAGGAACATGCACATGGCTGGACATTCCAAATGGGCAAATATCAAACACCGTAAAGCCAAACAAGACGCTGCCAAAGGCAAAATTTTTACCAAAATCATCCGTGAGTTGGTTTCGGCTGCCAAACAAGGTGAACCCGACCCAGCGACCAACCCTCGTCTGCGTGCAGCGGTCGAAAAAGCCTATTCAGTCAACATGACCAAAGACACGGTCAAACGTGCGATTGAGCGTGGTGCAGGCGGTGGCGACAATGATAATGTGCAAGAAATCACCTATGAAGGTTACGGCTTGGGCGGTGTGGCAGTGATTGTCGAAACCATGACTGACAACATTAACCGCACCGTGGGCGAAGTGCGTCATGCGTTTGGTAAAAACGGTGGCAACCTTGGTACATCAGGCTCGGTAGCATATTTGTTTAGCAAACGTGGCGAAATTACCTTTGAAGACTTATCGCTTGAAGATAAGCTGATGGAAGTGGCTCTTGAGGCAGGGGCAAGCGACATCGAAAACGATGGTGAAAGCCTACTGGTCATTACCGAACCTGAAAACTTCGGTGAAGTGATGGATGCCTTAGAGAAGGCAGGACTAAAATCTGACAATGCCGAAGTCACCATGTCGCCTTCAACGATGGCAGATATCACCGACATCGAAGATGCCAAAAAAATTATGAAAATGATTGATATGCTTGAAGATTTGGACGATGTACAAGACGTTTATACCAATGTTAACTTTAGCGATGAAGTCATGGCAGAATTGGATGCCTAATTAACCAATGCTATTAATGGCTAGGTTGGGGCTTATCCTTCGACCTAGCCTACATCGGTTTTACTGCTTTTGCAAATTAATCATCAGTCGACTTAGGCGGTCGGCATTGATATTTTTGCCATCAATATTTTTCAATTCGTAACACTATTTTTTATGTACCCATGATGCACAGTTTTTTGTGAAACATAATTTAATGGCTAATTTAAGGCGTAAAATTGCCAGTTATATGGATAAATCCTCTTTATTCAGCATTAAAAAATGTTACAATTATCCTTCCTTGTGAACTGTGAGCCGAGCCAAGTGACTGATTTAACCCTGCCTTTATCCCATCAAACACCTGTTCAAACTAGCACAGAAACTTCTCAATACCCAGTTGAGCCAACAAGCCCGCTTGACCCAAAAACCATTGTGGTCAAAATCGGCTCGTCACTACTCACCAATAATGGCAAGGGGCTAGACCGCACCGCTATCTATGAATGGGCAAAACAAATTGCCAAACTACAAAAGCAAGGCTACCAAATGTTACTGGTATCATCAGGGGCGGTGGCGGAAGGCGTGGTACGAATGAACCTTGACGAACGCCCCAAAAAACTCCAAGCCTTGCAAGCCTGTGCCGCCATCGGACAGATGGGCTTAATCGAAACGTGGTGGCAAGCCTGTATTCAATATGGCGTGCAAACTTCCCAACTATTATTGACCCATGATGACCTTGCCAATCGTCATCGCTATCTCAATGCCACTAGCACCTTACAGCAGTTGATTGAATGGCGTGTATTGCCTGTGGTCAACGAAAATGACACGGTGAGTGTCGATGAAATCAAATTTGGTGATAATGACAGCCTTGGGGCGATGGTGGCGGCGATGGTAAAAGCCGACCTGTATATTATTCTCACCGACCAACAAGGCGTGTTTACCGATAACCCTCGTACCAATCCGAATGCGACTTTGATACAAACCGAGCGAGCGATGGCGGATTATCTATTTGATATCGCAGGCGATGGCGGTAAACTGGGTCGTGGCGGTATGCTCACCAAAATCCGTGCCGCGAGGCTGGCGGCGATGGGCGGTTGTCCGACTGTGATTGTGAGTGGGGCGATTGAGGATGTCATCAGCCGTGTGGTGGCAGGCGAGCGGTTAGGCACGCTTTTGACTACCAATGATGCGGATAAAATGATTGCCAAAAAACAATGGCTCGCTGCCCATCTACGCATGGCAGGGCGGTTGGTGATTGATGATGGGGCGGTGGATGCGATTGTCGATAAGCATAAAAGCCTACTGCCTGTGGGGGTGGTTGAGGTGCAAGGTGATTTTGATGCAGGCGATGTGGTGGAATGTGTCAATGCTGAGGGCGTGAGAATTGCGGTGGGACAGGTGGATTTTTCATCGCATGAGGCGAAACGAATTGCCCAAAAACGCAATAGTGAGATTGAGCAGATTTTAGGGACAGCCGATGAACGAGCCGTGATGATTCATCGAGATAATATGGCTGTTTTGTGATAATTTAAAGTGAGTTAATTATGTTGTCAACCCAAGTCTTTACTCGTAAAAAATACAAAGAAATTTACTACCGCAATAGTTACGGTGTGAGTATTCGTCATGTTTATATGGATTTGAATAATAGAATATTACAGGATGAACTTTTAGAGTTTGATCGAGAGGGTAGGCTTATATCATGTACGGTATTCGGTCCAAATAGCGTTACCGTAGTAGGTCTCAGAAAATATACTTATGATAAAGATGGTGAAGGAAATGGATTTAGTGACTTTCGATTAATAAATGATTCATTGTCGCTAATTTGTAGAGTGGAAAGTTATTGGACTGAGAAAGATAAAATAGCTAGATTTGATTGGTATAATTCAGATAACCAGTTAGTTTATTACGACATTCATAAATTTGCTGAAAATATTGGAGAGATGGTTTGGGAGGCAAGCTTTGATCCCAATGACGAAATGAACTTTTTAAAGAATACCTATTTAGGAAAGTATGACGACAATATAAAAGACGTACTAAAAAGCCAATTGCTAATGTAGCTGATTTGCAGTACCCAACTTATTATATCCAAAGGCAAAATCCATGACCCAAAATTTCCCCCTATTAAAGAACGACCGACTGCTAAAAGCCATCCGCTTTGAACCCATCGACACCACGCCTGTGTGGATGATGCGTCAAGCAGGACGTTACCTACCAGAATACCTCAAAACTCGCAAAGATGCTGGCGACTTTTTAAGCCTGTGCAAAGACACCGACCGAGCGACCGAAGTCACCATTCAGCCGTTTCGCCGTTTTGACCTTGATGCGGCGATTTTGTTTAGCGATATTTTGACTGTGCCAGATGCGTTGGGCTTGGGCTTGTATTTTGAAACGGGCGAAGGCCCTAAGTTTAAACACACCGTCCGCACGATGGCAGATGTGCAAGCTTTGCCAAATGTCAATATGGCAACTGAGCTTGATTATGTGATGAAAGCCGTCACCAGTATTCGTCATGCGTTGGGTGGTAAAGCCCCATTGTTTGGCTTTTCGGGTAGTCCGTGGACGCTTGCCACTTATATGGTCGAAGGTGGTAGCTCAAAGGAGTTTCGCCATACCAAAACCATGCTGTATAGCGACCCTGCGACCTTGCACGCTTTGCTTGCCAAATTGACCGCTTGTGTGGTGGATTATTTATCCGCTCAAATTGAGGCAGGGGCTCAACTGGTACAGATTTTTGACAGTTGGGGTGGGGCGTTGGCTCATCGTCAGTTTGTCGAGTTTTCGCACCATTACAATACCCAAATTATCACCACCTTGAAAGAAAAACACCCTGATATTCCTGTGGTGCTATTTACCAAAGGTGGGGGCTTATGGCTTGATACCCAAGCCCATAGCGGTGCAGATGCGTTGGGGCTGGATTGGACGATGCCGATGGATAAGGCTCGCCAAATTGTGTTTGACCAACAAAAAGAACTCACCAAAATCCATAAAAAACTGCATAAAGGCATTGCGTTACAAGGCAATCTTGACCCCACGACTTTATATGCCAGCCCTGCAGAGATTCGTAAACATACGCATTTGATGCTTGCGGATGCCTATAGTGTGGGTGATAAGACAGGCTATGTGGCGAATTTGGGGCATGGGATTCAGCAATGGGTCAATCCTGACCACGCCAAAGCCTTTATTGATGCGGTGCATGAATTTCAATTATAAGGAACAATTATGTCAAACAAAATTAAAGTCGGCATTGTTGGCGGTACAGGCTATACAGGCGTTGAGCTGATTCGTTTATTAAGCCAACATCCCCAAGCCGAGATTATCATGCTCACTTCTCGTTCCGAGGCAGGCAGACGAGTCGATGATATGTTCCCCAGTTTGCGTGGCGTGTCGGACTTGGTATTTTCTGACCTTGACGTGAATGAGCTTGCCAAATGTGACGTAGTATTTTTTGCCACGCCTCATGGCGTAGCAATGAAACACGCCAAATTTTTGACTGATAATAACACCAAAGTGATTGATTTGGCAGCGGATTTTCGTTTGCAAAACTTAGCAGATTTTAAACAATGGTACGACCTTGAACATGAATGTCCAGATTTATTGGCACAATCAGCCTATGGTATCCCAGAAATTAACCGCCAAAATATCGCTGATACCATGATTGTGGGTAATGCAGGTTGCTACCCAACCACGGCGATTTTAGGTGTTAAACCATTGATTGAACTGCAAAATCAGTATGGCGAAGCCTTAATTGAGCCTTGGATAGTGATTGATGCCAAATCAGGCGTATCTGGGGCAGGTCGTCAAGCCAAAATGAATCTGTTATTTAGCGAAACGTCAGATAATTTCTCAGCGTATGGCGTGGCAGGACATCGCCATTTGCCAGAGATTGAGCAGGGCATTGAACAACTTTTAAATGCCAAAGCCGTACAGACCCATGACATTCGCTTTGTACCGCACCTTGTGCCGATGATTCGTGGGATGTTTACCACCATTCATCTACGCTTGACCCAAGCAGGGCAAGCGGTGGATTGGCAAAAGATTTACGAGCAAGCTTATCAAGATGAATATTTTGTCGATGTATTGCCAAAAGGTCAGTATCCTGACACTCGCAGTGTGCGAGCCAGTAACCGTTTGCGGATAGCGGTGCAAACCTTGGCAAATAGCCCAATGATGACGATTTTGGTGGTGCAAGATAACCTTGTGAAAGGGGCATCTGGGCAAGCGGTGCAAAATATGAACATTTTATTTGGGCTTGATGAAACGTTGGGATTGACCCTTGTGCCTGTCGTGCCTTAATTTTATGCAAATTGGTTTTTATGACAAATTGATGACAATTACCCTGCTATTGGCAAAATTTATTAAAAATTTGCTAAATAAATTTAGCTGTACTCAAGGGCGTTTTTGTTTATAATGGGCAACGCTATATCAATAGCTTACGTCATACCAATTTACTTTTTTATTAATGATGAGCCAGTTTTTTATGGATTTGCCAACAGATAACGTTGATACGCCTGTGTTACCCACCGAAGCCAAACCAAGGTTTCAGCCCAATACCATGTCAGGTATGCTGATGATTTTTGGGGCAAGTTTATTGATGGTGGCTATCATTGCCATTTTGCTAGGGCAACGCATTGGCTACAATCGAGGGCTGAGTTATGCCAATGAGCAAGCCAAAAAAATTGCTCAAGGTGAAGAGATTTCTGCCACCAATATCAAAAACCTAAAACTAAAAGCAGATACGTTACAAACACAACTGGCAACGGCTCAACAAGAGCGTGACATTAGTTTGGCAAATTTAGCCAATTTACGAAATGATATGCAGTTATTGACCACCACCAATTTGCAAGCACAGCAAGAACAGACGTTTTTGACCGCTGCTTTGGCAAAACGTGGCGGTATTCCTTTACAAATTGTTGGGGCGAAAATTGTACCCTTGCCCGAAAATGCGTATGAATATCGTTTTGATGTTGGGATGGTCGACCCATCGAATCAAGAAAAAACTTTGATTCCAAAAATGACTTTGCTCGATGATGTCAATATGGTGGAAGTGCCGTTAGAGCCTAGAAGCTATAAAATTAACGGTATTGCCAGAGTTCGTGGGCGGTTTTTGATGCCTAAAGACTTTCTACCAAAGCAAATTAAAATCGAATTTGCCTCGAATGGGCAGACCTTAGAGCAAGTGTATAATTGGCAGTTGGGTCAACCTGTCGATGATATGCCGTATAGCCTCGAGGAAGTGCCAGAGGCGGATAAACGCCCTGTGGCTTCGGCGGTAGATACGGTGACTGATAAAGTGCCAACTAAAGACATCCCTGCGTCACAAGCCCAGCCTTAATTTTTATTGATTAAATTTATTGTTCGTTTCTCAATGATAGTGCCAATGAACCGTTTTATGCCAAAAGTTGATACCTTGCTGATACCGCAATCAAGTCCAGTTTTTTCTAAACCATCTGTTGCCAAGGCGCTGGTCACGACCACCGCTTTTGATTGGCATTATCCCACCAGTACCCCAGCCTATTCAATTCGTCCTAACGACTTTCACCTTGGTTTTCGTCTTAGTGATAATGCTCCTATTGAGGGGCGACCTGACGGTGAGTATGATGACGATGTGTTATTGGCTGACCCAGAACTCAAAAAACCCCAACCTTATGCCGTGGTGATGTATAACGATGATTATACGCCGATGGAATTTGTGGTCGCTGTGTTACAAACACATTTTAAACATGGTTTGGATGATGCCACTGGCATTATGCTAGCGATTCACCACGAAGGTAAGGGCATCGCAGGGGTGTATCCCAAAGATATTGCCGAAACCAAAGCCCAAATCGTCAATCGTGAGGCTCGATTAGCGGGGTTTCCTTTGCTGACCCAAATCGAACCGCAACCGACTGCCTAGCTATTTTTAAAACAATAAGTACCTATGTGTCGGCTCAGTTTGGCAGAATGATAAGGAAAGTTTATGTTAAGTTTACAATTACAAGTCACCCTGCGTTTAGTGGTGGAATTGGCAAAAAAGCGTTCACATGAGTATCTAACGGTTGAACATTTATTAATTGCGTTATTAGAAAATGATACCGCAGTCGAGGCATTGGTGGCGTGTGCGGTGAATGTTGAGCAGTTGGCACAAGATTTGACTGTCTATATTGATGAACATACGCCCACGGTCAATGAAAAAGATGATTATTCACCACAGCCAACTCGCAGTTTCGACCGTATTTTACAACGTGCGATTTTTCATGTGCAATCCGTTGCCAATACCCGCCTTGTTGAAGGTTCGGATTTATTGGTGTCGATGTTTTCAGAGCATGATACCTATGCGGTTTATCTGCTTAAAAAGCAAGGGATGACACGTTTGGAGTTGACCCAATATTTATCGCATGGTCAAGATAAAACCCCAAAAAACAAACCCACCGAAACCGCAGGTGAAGAAGATAGTGGTAGCCGTCCAAGCAAAGACCCGTTAAGCGAATATACCGTCAATCTCAACCAAAAAGCCGCCAAAGGCAATACTGACCCCTTGATTGGTCGTCAAGCCGAAATCGAACGTACCGCCCAAATTTTATGCCGCCGCCGTAAAAATAACCCATTATTGGTGGGTGATCCGGGGGTTGGTAAAACTTCGATTGCTGAGGGGCTGGCGTGGCTGATTATCAATAATAAAGCCCCAAAACCGCTACAAGGTTGCGTGGTGTATAGCTTGGATATTGGGGCGTTGGTGGCAGGCACAAAGTACCGTGGCGACTTTGAAAAACGCATGAAAGTGTTGCTCGATGCCCTAAAAGCCAAACCCAATGCAATTTTATTTATTGATGAAATTCATATGATTATTGGGGCAGGCTCGTCCATGAGTAGTAATATGGACGTGTCGAATTTGCTCAAACCTGCCCTTGCCAGTGGTGAGCTTCGTTGTATTGGCTCAACGACTTTTACTGAATATCGACAAGTATTTGAAAAAGACCATGCGTTAAGTCGCCGTTTCCAAAAAGTCGATGTCAATGAGCCGAGTATTGAGGATAGCATTGAAATCTTGCGTGGGCTGAAGTCACAATATGAAGCGTTTCACCAAGTCAGTTATACCGATGAGGCTCTAAAAACTGCCGTACATTTGGCTGTTAAACATATCCATGAGCGTTTTTTGCCCGATAAAGCCATTGATGTCATTGATGAAGCTGGGGCATTTATCCGTTTACAACGCAATGATGATACTAAAGCAACCGAATCGCAACAACATGACAGCAAACAACAGGGTATTAAAACCACCTCCAGTCAAACTTTGTCCCCAGAAGCGGTATCTATAGACAAAGCACCCACACCGCAGACCTTGATTGATGTGCCTCAAATTGAGCATATTGTTGCCAAAATTGCTCGTATTCCACCAAAATCGGTGTCAAGCGATGATAAAGCGACCTTAAAAGATTTGGAAACCAATCTCAAGCATTTGGTATTTGGGCAGGATGAAGCCATCAAAACCCTTGCCGATGCTATCAAGCTGTCACGAGCAGGGCTAAAGCCTGATGATAAGCCAATTGGTTCATTTATGTTGGCAGGCCCAACAGGCGTGGGTAAAACCGAGGTTAGTCGCCAACTTGCCAATCTATTGGGCATTGAGTTGATACGCTTTGATATGTCCGAATATATGGAAGCCCACACCGCTTCACGTTTGATTGGGGCTCCTCCAGGGTATGTCGGCTTTGACCAAGGCGGATTATTGACCGAAAAAATCAACCAATTTCCGTATTGTGTGCTACTACTGGACGAAATCGAAAAAGCCCATCCAGACGTGTTTAACCTACTATTACAAGTCATGGATCATGGTTCATTGACCGATAATAACGGACGCACTTCGAGTTTTAAACAGGTGATTTTGATTATGACCACCAACGTGGGGGCGGATAGCATCAGCCGTAATAGCATGGGCTTTACCACCCAAGACCACAGCCGTGATAATGGTGAGGCGATGAAGCGGATGTTTACCCCAGAGTTTCGCAATCGTCTTGATGCGATTATCCAGTTTAACCCATTGGATAAAAACGTCATCGTATCTGTGGTGGATAAATTCTTGGTCGAACTGCAAGCCCAACTCGATGATAAAAAAGTCGTACTAGAAATTGACCATGACGTGCGTGAGTATTTGGCAGAAAAAGGCTACGACCGCCTGATGGGAGCAAGACCGATGAGCCGTCTGATTCAAGATGAAATCAAAAAGCCATTGGCAGAGATGATTTTATTTGGTGAATTGGTTGATGGGGGTGTGGTATCCGTGCGAATGAATGCCGAAAAAGATGCCTTGACCCTTGTTGCGGAGAGCAATACATCCACAGAACAAGTAGAAAATGTTTAATAAGTAGGTGAACAATTTTAAATTATAAAAAAACCGTTCGTGGTGAGCCTGTCGAACCATAACGGTTTTCCTACCCTTCGACAAGCTCAGGGCGAACGGAAAACCATATTTAATTTTGTTCACTTACTTATAGTCATTTAAATTGGCAATAAGACAGATTTTGTAGGGGCGTATTGTATACGCCCAATATTTGTTGATAAAACAACCTCACCCCAGCCAACGCCAATGCCGTTTGGTAAAGCAATTCCCAAGCAGGGGTTTGGCTCAAGCCTTTGATGGCACGGTCACAATCATATAGCAAATTCGCCCAATCGTGCGTAGTTTGTGGCGTATGTCGCCGAACCGCTTGATTATATAAGCCTTGCTTACTTGACCAAATCCCCAAACTCTGAAAACTTGCCCCAGTCAGCAAGCTTTGCACATTTCGCATATCTTTGGCAATCACCCATAACACAAGGCTTTCGGGTTCTTCAGCGTGTTTGAGGGCTTGTAAAATCGTCACGACCTTTGCCACATCGCCCATCAGCATCGCATCGGATAAATCAAAGGTAGTAAAGTGCGATTGATTGACCAAGCCATCTTGTAGTTGCTGGGTGTCAATTCTTACCAAGGCTTGATTGGGCGTAGGGGCGTATAGATAGGACAATCGCCATAAAGTTTGATAGGCGGTGAGCAAGTTGTTTTGGGTTTGAGCCATCAGCATTTGCCATGCTTCGGTATGCAAATCAATGCCAAAATCTTGGGCGTGTTGCTTGAGTAAGGCTTCTCGTTGACTTTCTTGATATAAGTGACAATCCACCACTTGACCATGTTTGTCACATAACTGGAAAAAAGCTGACGTTTGAGCTTTTTTGTCATATTTATCACTGATGATAATTAGACAGTTGGTGGGATTTTGGGTGGCAAAGTCTTGCAGTTGAGCAAGACTGTCTTTGTCGGGCTTGTGGTTGCCTTGGGCGATGATGACCTTGCTATCATCAAATAGCGATAGGCTATTGAGTTCTGCCAAAACCTCTTGCCAAGACTTTGCCGACACGATATCCATGCGTTGTACCGCCATGCCATGTGCTTGCCATTGCGGTTGTAAGCGTTCAATCAGCCATTGAGCCAACAAGTCTTCATCACCATGCAATAACCAAAGCCCTGTCGCAGGGTGGGACAGGGTTTTGGCATGGTTAAAGGCGGTCAAAAAAGCGTGGTTCATTTGGTATTTTGACAAATGCTATTTTGGCAAGTTTAAAGCGACATATTGGTCAGCGATACGTTGAGCAAGATTGTCATATAACCAAACTTTAATCTGCTCGGATTGCGGATTATCTGTGGCAACCGTGGCTTGGTCGTATTGATAGCTACGTTGTACTTGAATGTTATTGGTAATATTCTTGGGGTTGCCTGTGCTATCCTTGATTTGATAGCTGACATCTGCCGACATCACCATGCGAATTTCGGTCAAAATCCCACGCAAACGGTAAGTTTGCAAACGGATATTTTTGACTTGAATATAGGGTGTGCTAAGGGTGGTAGCGGTTGGGGTGTTTTTGGGTTTAAGTGGGTCAACTGGGGCGGTGTCGTGGGTTTTAATCGACAGTTGGTCAAATTGCTTTATCAAGGCATTTTTGACGGCGATATCTTCCACGCTATTACCAAATGCCAGTTGGGTCACAGGTCGCTGTTGCGTTTGGCTTGTGCCAGTTTGAGAGGTATTTTGATAGCCACGCAACGCAAAACCGCAAGCGGTCAATTGACTCAAACAAAGTGTGGGTACGACCACGGCAAGTAATATTTTTTTCATATTATTCATAGTTTATCCCATCATTAGGTTAGCACCGTAGCGAATGCCATAGCCCACGGCATAAATCAGCCCTGCCATGATGACGGCAGAAATCACGCTAGCGACATTGCGTATCATCGGTGGGGCGATACTGGTTTGGGTGGTGTCGGCGTTTTGGGCTTGAAGCTGTTGTTCGGCTTTAAGGTATTGTAGGCGGACAAGGGTGTGCAGTACGGCAAACACGATGACAACCGCCCAATGTAGCCATAATAAACCTGCGATAAGGTTAAGGGCTAATAAGATATTGCCGATAAGGTTGATGGTTTTTAGTTTCATTGTTTTTTCTCGCAATCAAATTAGATTGAGTTGCAATTTTTACGCCATTATTCAATATTATAACGGTATTGAATAAAATCCATTTTTTTTGCCACTTTATCATATAACCGTTGAGCTGTGATATTGGTTTTATTCGTCACCCAATACACACGGTTACAGTCTTTTTGTTTGGCAAAATCATAAACAAATTCAATTAATTGCCGACCAACGCCTTTCCCTCGAACGCTATCGCTAACGTATAAATCCTCAAGATAACAGCAATCTGTCGTGTTCCATGTATTAGGGTGCAACACGACATGGACAAATCCCACCAACGCATTATGATGCCAAGCCCCAAAGCCAAAAATTGGGCTATGTTCGTCAATAATACGTTGCCAAGTGCTGTCAATGGTGGTTTGTGGCAAAGTTGTTTGGTAAAAATCCAAATAACCTTGCCATAAAACTAGCCATGCTTGTTTGTCTTGAGCCTTAAGGGGCTTAATATTAAAGTGGTGCATTTAACCTTTCACGACAATATTAACGAGTTTATTCGGCACAACGATTTCTTTCACGATATCGCCTGTCAAGAATTTCGCCACGCTTTCAATTTTCTTGGCTTCGGCTTTTAACATTTCCGCATCGCTATTTGGAGCGACTTCCATCTCACCACGGTTTTTGCCATTTACCTGCACCACCATCGTAATGGTATCTTGCACTAATGCCGATTTATCCACGCTTGGATAGGCAAGTTCTAGCGGATTTAAGCCCAAGTTTTCTAGTAACACTTCCGCCATGTGCGGGGCGTACATCGCAAGCAAAGTCAGCAAATTCACCACTGATTCATTCGCCACTGCCAAATCACTATCATTAACCACTTTAAAATTGGTCAATTCATTGGCAAGTTCCATCAAGGCAGACACAGGCGTGTTCAATGCCAAACGCTTGCCCAAATCATCATCCAATTTAGCAATGGTTTCATGGGTTTTACGGCGTAAGTTTTTAGCCTCTTTTGATAGATTTTCGGTAGTTACTGCCAAATCTTTAGCGTTTAAACCTTTGGCTTTTAAGGTTTCGCCATGTTCGACCGCATAACGCCATACTTTTTTCAAGAAGTTAAATGGACCTTTTAAGCCATCATCAATCCACTCAAGCGTTTGGTCGGCAGGGGCAGTAAACATGGTGTAAAGTCGCACCGTGTCCGCACCGTACTCGTCAATGGTGGCTTGTGGGTCGATACCGTTGTTTTTGGATTTTGACATTTTTTCGATTTTGCCAATCGTCACAGGTTGTCCATCGGCTTTGAGTTTGGCAGAAATTGGCTGACCTTTGTCATTAAATTCTAGTTCAACTTCATCTGGGAAGTAGTACGTTTTGCTACCGTCTTCATTTTCACGCAAGAACGTCCCTGCCAACACCATGCCTTGAGTAAGCAAGTTGGCAAACGGCTCATCGCCACTGACCAAGCCTTCATCACGCATGAGTTTGTGGAAAAAGCGAGCGTAAAGCAAGTGCATGACAGCGTGTTCGACACCGCCGATATATTGGTCAACAGGTAGCCATTTATCGACCGCCCCTTTTTCGACCATACCACCTGTAAAGTCAGGCGAGGCAAAGCGTGCTTGATACCAACTTGACTCAACAAAGGTATCAAAAGTATCAGTTTCACGTTTGGCAGGCGAGCCACATTGCGGACACGCCACATCGGTAAATGACGATAAACTATTTAGCGGATTACCACGACCATCAGGCACGACATCAGTCGGCAATACTACAGGCAAATCGCTCTCTGGCACAGGCACAGTGCCACAATGCTCGCAGTTAATCACAGGAATCGGACAGCCCCAATAACGCTGGCGTGACACACCCCAATCACGCAAACGGTAATTAATGGTCTTGTTGGCAAGTCCTTTTGGCTCTAATTCGTCCAAAATCGCTTGGAATGACTCGGAAAAGTTTTTGCCATTTAGCTTGTCAGAATTAATGCCCACGCCATTTTGTTTGTCGCCATACCAGTCTTGCCAAGTGCTTGGGTCAAACTCTTGCCCTTGTACGTCAATCACTTGTTTAATCGGCAAGCCATATTTATTAGCAAATTCAAAATCACGCTCATCATGCGCAGGTACAGCCATCACCGCACCTGAGCCGTAGCTCATCAACACATAATTGGCGACCCAAACAGGGATACTTTCGCCTGTTAATGGATGCGTGACGGTCAAACCTGTGTCCATACCCAATTTTTCGGCTTTGGCAATGTCTGCCTCGGCAACCGAGCCTTTTTTGATATCAGCAATAAAATCTTTCAAGGCAGGGTTGTTTTGACTGGCGTATTGAGCAAGCGGGTGTTCACCTGCCACCGACACATAAGTCACGCCCATTAAGGTATCTGGACGAGTGGTAAATACGTCTAGGGTTTTTTGCTCACCGTCAAGCGTGTAGGGGAAATGCAACTCCATCCCCTCCGAACGCCCAATCCAGTTGCGTTGCATGGTGATGACTTGCTGAGGCCAATGCCCCTCAAGCTTGTCCAAATCATCCAATAACGCTTGAGCGTAATCGGTGATTTTAAAGTAGTACATGGGGATTTCACGTTTTTCGACCAACGCCCCAGACCGCCATCCACGACCATCCACCACTTGCTCATTGGCAAGTACGGTATTATCAATCGGGTCCCAGTTTACGGTTGATAATTTTTTATACACCAAGCCTTTTTTGTAAAGTTGCAAAAATAACCACTGCTCCCAACGGTAATACTCTGGCGTACAAGTGGCAAATTCTCGTGACCAATCAATCGACAAGCCCAATGACTTCAACTGTCCACGCATATTGTCGATATTGGCAAACGTCCAAGTCGCAGGGGCGACACCGTTAGCGATAGCGGCGTTTTCGGCAGGCAAGCCAAACGCATCCCAGCCCATCGGTTGCATGACTTCATAGCCTTTTAAGCGGTAATAACGGCTTAATACGTCCGAAATCGTGTAGTTGCGAACGTGACCCATGTGCAATTTTCCACTCGGGTAGGGGAACATGGATAGCATATAGCGGGCAGGTTTGTCGCTTTTGGCGTTATTGACTTGGTAGCGGTTGTCTTGTTCCCAGCGTTGTTGTTGGGCGGTTTCGATGTTTTGGGGTTGGTATTGGGAAGTGATGTTTTGGCTCATGGTGCTTGGCTCGTTGTAACTAATTAATTGTAAATAGGCTTATCCGTTGGATAAAATTTGGTTAATCATATTAAACCCAATAAATATCGTATTATAGGGGCTTATTGCATAAGCCCAATATTTGAAATCTCAAAAAGGGCGTAAGCATTACGCCCCTACGACTTTGACTTTTGGATTTGATATGAGTTGGCTAATATTAGCGGTTTTAAGACCCTATAGAATAGCGTAAAATGGGGGAAATTGCGACAAATAAACGAAAGGAGTTTTAACAATGCAAATTAAAATTTACGGCATTAAAAACTGTAGCACGATGAAAAAAGCCTTTGACAAACTCACCGCATTAGGACTTGACTACGAATTTTTTGACTACAAAAAACAAGCCATTGACCATGCCACACTCAGCGATTGGGTCGAAACAGTCGGTATCGACAAAATCATGAATAGCAAAGGCACAACCTTCCGCAACCTCACCGATGAGCAGAAAACCCAAGCCAAAGCCGACACCGATTTTGCCATCACCCTCATGACAGAAAAGCCCAGTATCATCAAACGCCCAGTTGTGGTAACTCAAACAGGGGATATCATCGTGGGATTTGACGAACAGGCGTTTGAGCAATTAAGCTAAGTCAATTGATATAAATGTGCTACAAATCATAACAAAACACAAAAAATCTTTATAATATAGCAAGCTTTAATGCTATCTTTATCACATTTGTATTATAATAACGGTGTTTTTTTGTTCAAAAATACCATGTGAGGGATATCCAGTGAAGTATTTATTCATTGCTATTATCATAGGATTTGTTGGATTACTGGGGTTCAACTGGGTAATCAGTAGCAAGCGAGCATCCTCGGAGGGGCTGTCTGCACAGGAAAGTGCTGATAGCTCACCGATTGCTCAACGAGAACAGGTGCTAAATAGCTTAGTATTAGTCCGAGCCATTAAGCAAGGTGATGATAAGTTATTTCAACAGCTACAAGCAGAAACCAACGGCACTCAACAAGCAGATGCTAATCAAATTGCCAATCATAGCATGTTAAAGTATCGCTTGAATGCACTATTAAAAAACGATGTCAGTGATGAAGGGCAACGCAAATGGGCGGAAGCCTATCTACAGCAAATTCGTGATGCTAAATTAGAAGGTAGTTGTAATACGTTTGCGTTTCCAAGTAATGATGACACTGACCCCAAAAAGGTACAAGATTTATTGAGTAGCTCGACACAACATAAATCTGAGCAAGCATTGGCATTTGCCTTGGCTGATAAAACAGGTAGCAAAACTAACATTGATTCATTAGACAGCAGTGTGTATTGGTCGCCATTTGTGACCAAGCTACAGGAAAAATTTGGTGATGACGTGTCATTACTCAATGGCTCTGGTGAGGCAACCAGTCAAGATAAAAATCGACCTTGTGACGTGGTCATCGGTACAATGGAAACCTTACTTTCAATGCCCGACAATATTCGTACACCTGCCTTGCGTAAGTTTATGCAAGGTCGTGATACCGTGGTTATTTTTTAAAGGAATGAATGCAATCAATGAATTATTGATTGAGAAGGATGAAGGACGAAAGAATGACGTATTTTGTTAAACCTATCTCTGTTGCCATGTTCTCGCTGGCTATCACGACACTGACAGGCTGTGGGCAAGAAACACACGCCCCTAGAAAAGGAGAGTTTGGAGAAACGATGGTGAATGCCATTCGGTTGACCAGTGATGAAGTCAAAAACTTTAATAATGCCCCACAAAAAGCCACTTTTATGGATAGCAAGGTCAGTTTAAATATTGGTTTTGAGGGAGAAAATGAGAAAAATCCCTATCGTTATGTCGCTATCTTACGTGGAAAAGCCGTATCACAAGGTGAAGTTGAAGTAAAATTAATGGGTGGGGCTCAAAATGAAATGTCAAATGGTTTTAAACCTGAAATGATTTTGGAAGATGACACCAAAAGCTATGATGCAGGCGAAAAAGTGTTATTACTTGTACCATCAGAACCTTTTTCGGTTGCCAATAATCCCCAAGCAGGGAAAGAATATTTGATGAATGCCTTATTAACTGAAAAGACCAATTTTGAAGCAGAAGAGATTGAAGTGCAAATTTGGCAAGGTAAAGGCAGTAAACGCTCGTGGTTGGCTTACCTTGGGTTTTTGGCGATTGTATTGAGTGCATTGTTGGGCGTATACCGCTTGGCGACAGGATTGAAATTAAAATAATTGGGGATGTTAATATTATCCTACCAAATCTAAAATAATAGGGGCGTATTCAATACGCCCCTACAACTTTCAATTTTGGGTTTGGTATTACGCAATACTCTCTGCAAAGTAGCTTGCATCAAATGCAGTAATTGGTTTGCTAGTGGCTTTTACCATCGCTATATGAGCGTCTAGGCGTGGCAACATACGACCAATATAGTAGTCGGCAAGTTTAGCTTTATTGGCATAGAAGTCGCCCTCTTTACCATTTGACGCTTCGACCATCAGACCAAACATATACGCAAAGCTAACAAAACCAAAGGCTTGTAAATAGTCTACTGCACAGCCATTGATTTCATCTTTGCTCGTGCTGGCATCAGCGATAACGGCTTTGGTCAAGTCTTCCAGTTTATCGGCAGAAGTCAAAATCGCTTGTTTGATAGCGTGTTCAGCTTGCATATTGTTGGCAAAATCACGCATTTCTTGTAGATAAGTAGCAACGAATGCACCGCCATTTTTCACCACTTTACGACCCAATAAGTCAAGGGCTTGGATACCGTTTGTGCCTTCATAGATTTGGGCGATACGAGTGTCACGCACGATTTGTTCCATGCCCCATTCACGGATATAGCCATGACCACCAAAACATTGTTGGGCATCAATCGAAGCTTCCAAACCACGATCCGTCAAGAAGGCTTTGGCAACTGGAGTCAACAAGGCAACACGGTCATTTGCCAGTTTTTTGGCTTCGCTATCATCGCTGTATTTATAGGTGTCAAGCTGTTTGGCGACATACATAGCAAAGCAACGTGAGGCTTCGCTGATGGTCTTGGCATTCAATAGCATACGTTTGACATCGGCATGATGTACGATGGGGTCAGCAGGTTTGCTTGGCTCTTTGACACCGCTATCGGCACGACCTTGCACACGGTCAGTGGTATAGGCAACGGCATTTTGGTAAGCCAACTCTGCACCGCCAATCCCTTGTAAGCCCATGGTCAAACGCTCGTAGTTCATCATAATAAACATTGAGGCAAGACCTGTGTTTTCAGCACCCACCATAAAGCCTTTTGCACCGTCAAAGTTTAGTACACAAGTGGCTGAGGCTTTGATGCCCATTTTATGCTCGATAGAGCCACAAGTCACGGCATTACGCTCACCGACTGAACCATCAGCATTGACATGAAATTTTGGTACGATAAATAGCGAAATCCCTTTTGAACCTTCTGGGGCGTTTGGTGTTTTGGCAAGTACAAGGTGAATGATGTTTTCAGCTAAATCATGCTCACCAGCAGTGATAAAGATTTTGCTACCTGTGATACTATAGCTACCGTCTTCATTTGGCACGGCTTTAGTTTTGATAATCCCTAAGTCCGTCCCTGCATGGGCTTCAGTCAAGCACATTGTACCAGTCCATTCACCTGAGTAGATTTTTTCAAGATAGGTATTTTTTTGCTCTTCTGACCCTGCGTTGTAGATACACATACACGCACCACCAGATAGGTTAGGGTAAAGGGCAAAAGATTGGTTGGCGGTAAACATCATTTCTTCGGCAAGCATGGTGACCATTTTTGGCATACCTTGACCGCCATGATTGGGGTCGCCGCCCAAGCCAATCCAACCACCTTCACCATAAGATTGGAACGCTTCTTTAAAGCCTGCTGGGGTCGCAACTTTACCATCGCCTAGGTATTGAGCGGCTTCTTCATCGCCTGTACGGTTGATGGGTAATAGGGTGTTTTTGGCAAATTTTGCCATTTCTTCCAAAATCATGTTGACCGTGTCGCTATCAACATGAGCCAATTGGTCGTTTTGTTGCCAAAAATTTTCGGCATTAAATACATCATTTAAAATAAACTTCATGTCTTGAATGGGGGCATTATAAATCGGCATCGTGTGTCCTTATCATTTGTTGGTTAAAAAAGTAAAATTATCAAAAACATACACTAATGACAAACCCAGTATCTACCTTGTGGTTAGGTCTTATGGTATCAGCCTTTTGTTTAAAAAAAATGTCAATAAAGGCGGATACAAAAGACATTGGATTGCTGTGTTCACAAGAATGACGGTAAGATTTTGGGTTTGATACAAAATCTGATTATTCTAGCATTGAATGCCCAGTATGGCTATGACTTATGGGTCATTTCTTGGCACTTGCCAACACCCATATCGTGGGTAATGCTTATGCTTTGTCTTAATTTTGCAACGATGTCACGATACCTATTATTTGCCTGCCAAGCTATCCGCCAATCCCACCAATTTAATAAACTCTGAGCGAGTACCTTGTGGGTCGTTGCCTTTATTGGCTTGGGCAAGTTTTAGCGTGTCACTAAATTGCCAATTGCCGACATATTTGCTTTGGCTTAACAACTCCCCAAACCCTGCCACCGACATGGCAAATTGTAAATCACTGGATGGCTTGTTCACTTGGGTGCTAATGGGCAGTTCGAGCAGTTGCGACTGTGTACCATTAGGGGCTTTATAGCGAAGTTTAAGATAGCCCAATTCGTTATTTTTGCCTGTTAATTTTTTGGTGTCAGCTTGTTTATTGTCAACTTGATAACGGCGTTCATCCATCGCCCCTTGTTGACCCACAGGGGTGATTTCAAACAGAGCAACCACGGCTTTTCCTGCCCCCAAATCCCCTGCATCCACTTTATCATTGTTAAAATCTTCGGTGGCAAGCACACGGTTTTCATAGCCAATCAATCGCCATTCTTTGACAGTGTTGGGGTTAAATTCGACTTGTACTTTGACATCTTTGGCAACTGTGTTAAAGGTGGCGGACATTTCATCGACAAGGGCTTTTTTCGCCTCGCCCAAGCTATCGATATAGCTGTAGTTGCCGTTACCGTGGTCGGCGACTTGTTCCATCATGTGTTCGTTGTAGTTGCCTTGCCCAAAGCCAAAGGTCGACAGCGACACGCCACTGTCACGCTCACGGCGGATAAGGTCTAGCATTTGGTCAGTGTCTGACACGCCCACATTAAAATCACCATCGGTCATCAACAAAATCCGATTAATGCCGTTTTTGTTAAAATTGGCACGAGCTTGCTGGTATGCCAGTTTGATAGCATCTTCGCCATTGGTTGAGCCGTTGGCATTGAGTTGTTCGATGGCGGTTAGGATTTTGTCTTTTTGGTCGCCTTTGGTGGCAGGTAGGGCAATTTCGGTGCTACCAGAATAGGTCACAAGGCTGATGGTATCTTGGGGGCGAAGCTGTTTGGTCAGCATTTTGAGGCTAGATTTGACCAATGGCAGTTTATTTTCTTCATCCATCGACCCTGACACATCGACCAAAAACACCAAATTAGCAGGTGGCAAGGCTTGATTGGTTTTCACATTGTCATCTTGGGCTTTGATGGCGACTTTAATCAGACGATTGGTCGATTTCCAAGGGGCTTGTACGGTTTCGGTATCCACCAAAAATGGGGCGTTATTAAGGCGTTTAGCTTGGCTAAAGTCGTAATTAAAATAGTTAATCAACTCTTCAATACGCACGGCATCAGTCGGTGGTAATTGCCCTTGATTTAAAAAACGTCTGACATTGGCATAACTGCCTGTATCAGTGTCAATGCTAAAGGTAGCGATGGCATCAGTGGCAGTTTGGTGAATTGGATTGGGTTTTTTATCTTGATAATTTTCACGATTTTCGGCTTTTGGTGGCATCACGATATTGGGGTTAACACTGCGTTTCATTTGCATATCTGCCGATTGCATCATGGCAGGATAAGAGGCTGATTGAGCATTGGCATTCATTGGAGCAGGGGCAACAATCACTGGGCTTGGCATCTCGGCACTTTCTTTTGACGCTTTGCTACAGCCTGTCATTAATAGACTGGTGCTGATGGCGACAGTCAAAACGCTAAGGGATAACAGATGGTTTTTAGTATTGTGGGATGAAAATGACATGGCAATATTCCTTTTTATGACTTATTTAGAGGCATGAGTAAATGGACAAAATTATATATAGTTTTCCGTTCGCCCTGAGCCTGTCGAAGGGTAGCGGAAAACCGTTATGGTTCGACAAGCTCACCACGAACGGTTTTTATAACTTAATATTGTCCACCTACTTAAAAATTTTAGATGTGAAAAAGATATCTTTAGCTAAGATAACAGTATTTTAAAGCTCGGTTAAGTAAAAATTTGTAAGTAAAAACCTCGAATTTGCCAAAAATTATTCGATAAAATCTATAGCTAAAACTTATGAAATATCATACTATTGTCAAAATCTAGGTTTAATATCATTTAACAATAGGATTAGGACTTACGCATTTAACCAAATCGTAGGTTGGGTAGAGCTTGCGATACCCAACAATTTAAATGGTTTATGTTGGGTGTCATTCTTCCACCCAACCTACAAATGGCATTTTTGCGTAAATCATAAATAGGATTTTACAAAAAATTAGGAGCATAGCATGGTATTTGGTTTAATTCTTTTGGCACTTATCGTAGGTATTGCGTTGTTTTTTATGTCGATTTTTAACCGTTTGGTGCGTGGTAAAAACCAAGTCCAAAACGCCTACGCCCAAATTGACGTACAACTAAAACGCCGTCACGATTTGATTCCCAATCTAGTCAATGTCGCCAAGCGTTATCTCACCCACGAAGAAGATACCTTGACCAAGGTGATTTCTGCACGTAATCAAGCGATTTCTGCTCAACAAAATGCCAGTGGCAAACTTGATTCTAGCCAACAAATGCAACAACTTGCCCAAGCTGAGGGCGGTTTGACACGAGCATTGGGCGGTTTTTATGCCACGATGGAAGCCTATCCAGAGTTAAAAGCCGATGCCACCATTCGAGAGGTGATGGAAGAGTTGACCAATACCGAAAATCGCATTGGCTTTGCTCGCCAACATTATAATGACAGCGTGATGGGCTATAACAATGACCGTGAGGTATTCCCAAACAATATCGTGACAGGGATGTTTACTTTTCCGACCATGAGTATGTTGGAATTTGATGATAAAGTGGCGATTAGCCAAGCCCCTGTCGTGGATATGAGCCGATAGCCAGTTCTGATAAGAGGCAAATATGGATTTTTTTGCTCGTCAGCGTAGCCATCGACAACGCAGTTTTTGGCTGTATTTGTTGTTTTTTTTGGTCGTGGCGTTACATTTTTGGGTTGGCATTTTTATAATTGAACTGGTGTTTAAGTTTTCTAGCCATCGCCATCATGGTGTGCGTTTTATCGAGATGCTGATTGTTGGGATTGGCGTGTTGGGTTTATTTGGTTTTGGGTTTGTCACCGAAGCCAAAAATTTGAGTGCTGGCGGACGAGGGTTGGCTCGCAGACTGGGTGGCAAACGCTTATTTATTGACAATCAATTGGCATGGTATCAAGGCAATGGCGAAGTCATCCATGATGATAACAACCGACCTTTATATAAACTCACCGACCATAGTATCATCGTGCATGATGCCAAAGATTTACCCCTAAATTATCGGCGGTTTTATGAATTTGCCACGCAAATGTCGATTGCGTCAGGTACGCCGTTGCCTGCGTTATTTGTGATACCCAGTGAGCAAGGTATTAATGGTTTTGTCGCAGGGCATCATGCCAATGATACCGTGATGGTGGTGACGCAAGGGGCGGTCGATAAGCTGTCAGATGAGGGGCTGTATGGATTGATTGCCCATGAATATAGCCATATTATCCATGGCGATGCCTCGTTTAACCTCAAAATGGCGGTGGTGTTGGCAGGGCTTGAGATGGTGCATGCGTGGTTTAGTGGCGATTATCAAGCCCAACAACATGTCGCTCATGGGGCTGACCCCAACTGGTTTGCCATTGCCAATCCAGACTCCCATAGCATGTCCTCGCTTCAAACCGAAAGCCGTGTCACGCCTGAGATGGTCGGCTATAATAAACAGCAATGGGTCGAACATTGGCGACAGCAAAACCAAGCCCATGCGAGGTTGCGTGAACAAGACCGTAGTTTTGAGTTATCGAGTGGGCGAGATACTGGCAAAACAGGTGTGATGGGCTGGGGGGTATATTTGCTCAGTGCCTCCAGTTTATTTTGTGCCAAATTGATAAAAACAGGCTTTTCTCGTCAACGCAAGTTTTTGGCGGATGCGACTGGGCTTCAGTTGACACGCTCTAAAGCGGTGGTGCAGACCTTGCGTGAAATCGAAACCGACCGTATCGGCTCACGTCTGACTGGGGCAGGCATGGGGCAGTTTAGTTATTTGTTTTTTGCCCCTGCTCAAGCTGATTTTAGCAGTCAATTTCAAGAACACCCTAGCACTGCCGAGCGGATGCAAGCGATTGATAAAGGGGAATATCGAGCCTTTGCCGAGCAAGTCGCCCATCAATTACACCTTAATGAACAGATGATTGCCGATATCCATGAGCAGAAACGGCAAGGCACTTGGCAACAACTGGTCGATAAAAATCAGCCTGAACGCCCCGATGTTGACTTTGTGAAACAGCCTGACAAGGTGGTCGATGGTCGCCTTGACGTGGGGGATTTTCGAGCGGAAGTGGCGGAAATTCGTGGTTGGGATATTTTGCTTGTGCCGTTATTGGCAAAAACTTTGTCACCTAGTGTTAAAGTACCCAATTTACCCCAAAATCTGAATCAAGCCTTGACCGCACAGCATTTGGTAGGTTGGGAATCGCCTTTGGTGATTGAAGAAAGCCTATTTCATCCCCTTAAAAGCCTTGCCGTGATTGAGGCTGTGATGTTATGCCATAGCCAAATCGTGATAGACAGACTGGCAAAATTTGACTTAGCCCAAATATGGCTCGGCGTACCGACCACAACCACCGCAGATAACAGCTATCTTGCTCATACTATTGATAAGCAATTACTGCTAGAAACTTCCAAACTCGATAGACGCCTTGATGAATTGTTGCTAAATAAAGCCTTGATTCAACTACAAAAATTCATCACACCAACGGCTAATGTCCCACAACTTGATGATAAACAACGTCAAACCTTGACGGTGTATCTCAATGGTTTGGCAAAATTGGTCAGCCTATCACCGCAAATTATTGCCGAACAATGCCAATCGTTTGATGTTAGCCGTTTAGCCACGGATAAACTACCGACTACCAAAGACGAGCAGAAACTCAGCCCGCATCAACTGCCAAAACCACCCAATCACACGCTATGGCAAGCGGTGCAACTGTACCGTATCATCATTGGCTTACAAAAAATGCTAGGTGTAGAAATGGCAGAATTATCGGTAAAAAGTTTGCAAAAACTTAGCCCATTGTACCGTTTGGCAAATGATGATTTTTGGCAACAATTTATCAATAACCACCAGTTAAGTGCCAAGCACCAAGCGATTTTGCTGTTATTTAGCGTGGTGTTGCTCGAACAACTGACCCTCGACCCAAACCAAGATATTGACCACCTCGACCCTCAAAACGTCCAAGCGTGGCTCATGCCATCGGCTCAGTGTTTAAGTCGGCAAATTCGGCTGTATGAGTTTGGTATTTCTGCGGAAGAATGTATTAAGCTGTTGCTTTGGTTGGTAAAAGTGCAAAAACAAGTGCTGATTTTTCAGCCATTATCGCTGATGGGGTTGATGGTGCAGTTTTTGGGTGTGGCACAAACTGTCCGCCAATCGGTGCTGTCAAGCGTTCATACTTTGATGTTGCAGGATATGACGGTATCACAGCATGAGCATGATAGCTTGTTGGGATTGGCGGAAATTTGGCTTGGTAAACGGATGATGGTGGATTAAATTTTATTTGGCATAGAAAAACAAATCATGCTAAATACCAACCGATGAGTGGTTATTTACCTTAAAAACCCTCACTCCATGCCTCATAGTCAAAGTTTACCGTTCTAGGTTTATTAGGGCGGTCAGGCGAGGCTTGCAACGCTTTGCTACGATGTACTAGAAAATCCAGTAGATGATTACGGATTTTATAATAATGGCTATGGTGATGAATATTATCACGGTGACGTGGCTTAGGAATCGTGTTTTCCACGATTTCTGCCAAAAACGCCCGTGGACCATTACTCATCAAAAAGATACGGTCAGCCAGTAAAATCGCTTCATCAATGTCATGGGTAATCATAAACACTGTTTGCTGTGTGGCTTGCACAATGTCTTCAAGTTCATCTTGAATCACACCACGGGTCAAGGCATCCAACGCCCCAAACGGCTCATCCATTAACAACAGCTTTGGTTTGGTGGCAAAGGCACGGGCGATACCAACACGCTGTTTCATCCCACCTGATAGTTCGCTGGGCTTTTTGCTTTTTACACCTGCCAGTCCGACCATGTTGAGGTAAGTGTCGATTTCTTGATTTAGCTGTGTTGGGCTGATAGTAGGGGTTTTGGCTTTCTTATACTTAGCTTCTAGGGCAAAGCCGATATTGTCCGCTAAGGTGAGCCATGGTAATAGGGCATGACCTTGGAACACCACACCACGCTCAAGGCTAGGCTTTGTAACAGGCTTACCATCCATCGTGATAGTGCCACTACTTACGCTGTCTAGCCCTGCTAAGGCATTCAAAATGGTGGTTTTACCACAGCCAGAATGTCCAATTAGACAGATAAATTCATTTTGACGAATGTCAAAATTGACGTTTTCAAAAACAGGCTCATTATCGCCAAAGCGTTTGCTTAGATTCTCAACGTTGATTAAATTATTCGACATAACTCACCCTTTTTTGCAATAACCCAAACAACCAATCCAATAACATCCCTACAACCCCAATCATCAATACCGCAAACAATACATTGGCAAGTGACAAGCTATTCCATTGATTCCACACAAAAAAGCCAATCCCCGTACCACCGACTAACATCTCAGCAGCCACAATCACCAACCACGCAATGCCCATCGAAATTCGCATCCCCGTCACAATGGTCGGTGCAGCTGCAGGCAAAATAATCTTGCGTGCGGTATCAAAGGCGGACAGCTCAAGGGTACGAGCGACATTTCGCCATTCACGCCGTACCGATGATACCCCAAACGCAGTATTGGTCAGCATTGGCCACACCGAACAAATAAAAATCACAAAAATACTCGAAGCGTTAGAATCCTTAATGGTATATAACGCAATCGGCATCCACGCCAGTGGTGAAATCGGCTTGAGCAGTTGTATAAACGGCATTAACGCACGGTTTAAAATCGGTGAAATCCCAATCAAATAGCCCAACGGAATCGCCACCAACATGGCAAGTAAAAAGCCCAACAACACACGCCCTAGCGAATAGCCAAGCTGAATGCCAATGCCCTTGTCATTCATGCCTTTATCATAAAAAGGGTCGGATAAATGCTTGACGGCAGTGTTGGCAAAGTCGGTTGGCGTGGGGAAATTGCCTGCTTTACTGGCGACCATTGCCCCTGCTTTTGTCCCCTCTGGGATATCGCCCATAAGAACGCTATATTCTAGGCGGTAGGGGTCAGTGGGGGCATAGACTTTGGTCGGCAAGGTGGCAAACTGCCAAATGCCTAGCCCTGCCAATACAATTAGCAAGGATAATAAATAGCCTTTGGTTTTGGTTGAAATGGAGCGGTTAGGCATGAAAAAATCCCATCAAAATTCTCAATGTTTAATTGCAAAACTATTTAAATACGCATCTGGTTGATTCGGGTCAAATGCTTTTCCCATCACCTCAAAACTCGGATAACCACTTGCCAGCCCTGCCTCATCTTTACTCAAATTATCTTTGATAGGATAGCCCATCGCTTGCATTTGTTTTTTGGCATCGGTCAGCATAAACACCTTTTCGGCGATTTGGCGGTAGTTAATATCGCCTTTGACATAGCCCCAACGCTTCATCTGCGTGAGCATCCATACCGCCACGCTCTGCCACGGCATAACATCAAAGTTCATACGGTCTGGCACGTCTTGGATTTTGTCCGCCCCATCGGCAAAACGCCCCATCAGCGACTGGCGTAACACCAACTCTGGCTGATTGAGATAATTTTGCGGTGATAGCAATTTTGACAAATCACGGCGAATACTGCGGTCATTTGCCATCACATTGGCTTTGATAATCGCCCGATTCATCGCCAAAAAGGTCTGCGGATTGCTATCAATAAAGGCTTGTGACGACCCAAACGAACAGCACGGATGACCATTCCAAATATCACGGCTTAAGGTATGGATATAGCCTGCTTTGTTCCATACCGCACGTTGGTTAAACGGCTCAGGACCAAAGAAACCGTCAATGTTGCCTGCCTTTAAGTTGGCAATCATATCTGGCGGTGAGGTCAGTTGCAATTTGACATCGGTATCAGGATTAATGCCGTGTTCCGCTAAAAAATACCGCAGTAGATAGTTATGAATCGAATGCTCAAACGGAATGGCAAAGGTCATGCCTTTCCAGTTTTTTGGGTCACGGTTGTTAAGGTGTTTTAGGCTCATCACCAAGGCTTGCCCATTGACATTTTGAATCGCTGCCACACGCATTTCTTGCTGTGCCGACCCGACACCCATGCTAATTGCTAAGGGCATTGGGGCTAAAAAATGGGTCGCATCCAGTTCACGGTTCATCATTTGGTCACGCACCAACGCCCAACTGGCACGCTTTTGTAGATTTGCCTTAATGCCTTGCTCTTGGTAATAACCCAATGGGTCAGCCATGATTAACGGTGTCGCACACAAAATCGGCAAAAAGCCAATGTCCACGGTCTTCTTTTCAGGGTTGAGTTTATCCAATGCCGCCGCTTCTTGCAGGCTGGCAAGTGGAATAAGGCTTGCAATCGCTGTCATCGCTGTGCCTGTACCGACAGATTTTAAGAATGCCCGTCTGGTCGGCTCATGTGGAAACAATGCCTTGACTGCCACCGCTTCAATCATGTCAGTGGTAGTTTGCTCGCTTTGGCTGTCTGTACGCACATTAGCAAACTTGGTAATCTCTATACTGGCATGGTCACACTCAGCTTGATTGGCGTGTTTGCCACATTGGCAACCCAAATGCAGTGGTTTATTAGCATCAAATGGTCGAAAGATATTGGTGTGTTTCATAACGTAAAGTTATCCAAAGACTTGGCAAGATACCAATCATGAAAAATTCGGTTAAGTAAAAAAACATATTTGATGATAATATGACGCTTCGTGAGTCACGCTACTCTGAACTCTGCAGCTTCTATCAAATAATTTGGTTTGGGTGCTTATCATAAATAAATCACCATTAACCTGCTAATGACTTTTAACCATAGGATTAGGCAGTTTTGGCATAATGGTTGTTAATATCAAATCGTTATTTCAATTCGTCCATTACCAACCTCTATAGGTTGTTGCATAATCAGTGTTTTTCCATCATCCACCAGCGTTTCCCATGCCGTATCTTTACATGGACTACCTGTCACCGTCACCGCCACCGACTTGGTTTTGAGGCGGATAACTGGGGCTTGGTGCTGATAGGTTTTGCCCTCAAGGTTTAGCACTTGATGTGCAATGGTATCGGCTTGCTGTCGCAATGGGGCGACAAAACGACACGCCTGCCCCTCAATCGCCATGCAATCCCCAATCGCATACACATTGGCTTGCGAAGTCTGTAAAGTATCACTATCCACGATAATGCCTTGCTGTGGCACAAACTCAATCCCTGCTCGCTGTGGCAATCGCCCATCGACCATCAGCCCTGTACTGGCGACCACTTCATCGGCGATGACGGTTGTATCCACATCAGCAAAAGCAATGGTATAGGTATCATCGGCATTTTTGTCAATATTGCTCACCGTATGACCGCCCAAAAAGCGAATCTCATTACGCTCTAACGCATCTTTGACCATTATGCTTGCCTTGGGTGGCAAGACCTCCGCAAGGGGCAATTCGTTACGGTCAATCAAGGTGACATGATGCCCTGCTTTGACAATATCTTCGGCAAGCTCTGAGCCAATCATCCCTGCACCGATAATCGCTACATTTTGATTGGGCTTGTCGGCAAGTTTGGCTTGGAGTTTGGCAAACATATCCACATGGTTAATCCGCCATACAAAATTAGGTGGTAGGCTTTTTGGCAAGGCAGGTTTTGCCCCAATCGCAAAAACCAACGCTTGATAATCAAAATCACCCCTTGTGGTACGCACTTGCTGATTTTGGGTGTCGATATGTAGCACAAAGGTATTGGCAACCAAGCCGATATTAAGGCGTTCGCTTTCGCTAATCGCAGTTTGGTGAATCAGCTGTTCTACTGATTTGTTTTGGCTAATGGCAATCGACAGTTGCGGTTTGTGGTATCTATCGCCACTATCAGCGGTAATCAGGGTAATCGGATAATGCGGGTCAAGCGAACGCAACGCTTCAATCACCGCCCAACCTGCCAATCCTGCACCAATAACGACCAACCCACCTGTGTCGCCAAGCGGATTGACTTGCGGTTTGATGATATTGATATTGCGTGGGGTAAAAGGTTCAAAGTCACGTTTGGTCACGCCACATAGCGGACATTCCCAATCATCAGGAATATCTTCAAAACGTGTGCCAGCAGGTAAGCCACCATCTGGGTCGCCAAGCTTCTCGTCATAAATCCAACCGCACGCACGGCATAGGTATTGTCGCCAGTCGCCACGTCCGTCAGTTGGATTGCCGTCTTTGTCTATGTTCATTTTTATTACCTCGGCATCACATCAGACATTAACTGATGCGATAAAAAGCGTAAATGCTTAATCGCAGGGGTGACTATCGCCACAAACTGAGCCTCACGCAGACGGCGTTGCGGACTGGCTGTCATCAGATAGCCTCTTGCCCCTTGGTGTAGCATGGCAGACTGGGTCGCACGAAGCGACAACTTCGCCCCTTGAATACGCAAATCCAACACATCCAACAAATAATCTTTTGACGGTTCAAACGGTGTTTTTGCAAGTTTATGGGTTTGAGCAATCGCTCCGTCTAATGCCAGTTGCAAGCCGTCCGCTTGGTCTTCTAAGAACTGATTGACATGACCTAACTGCCCTTCAACCGCACGGATATCATCAATCGCCCCTTGGATAATGCCAATGCCAATCCCCAACTGCATCAACACAAATGCCCCACGAATCCGCTCAATAAACGGCTTGGCAGGGTCAGCGATAATCGTATCTGTAGGCACAAAGTAATCATTTAATTCAATCTGCCAAGTGCTAGAGCCTTCCATACCACTAAAGGTCGGGCATGGATTCAGCTTCCAAGTACCTTTACGTTCCTCATCAAAGGCAAGCAAAAAGAAGATATCAAAGTTCGACCCACCAACATTTTCCACCGTTGCCACTGCACCGCAATATTGATTGGGGGCGATATGACTAATCCACGGCAATGTGCCTGATACTTTGTAGCCACCAGTCACAGGCGTGGCTCGCAGAATCATCGATTCGATATTCGCCCAAGTTTTCATGGGGTTGGATAACGCTGTACCACCCATGCTATCGCCTATCATGTGCGAAAATAGCTGAGATTTAAGGGCGGTATTTTCCGAAGCATCCAAATATAGCCCACATACATCATGACACCAAGCCACAAAACCAGTCGTCCCACATACTTGGCTAATCGCACTCATGCTATCAATAGCGGTGATAAAGTCACTACCTTGACTGGATAAATGACGGCTAAATGCCCCTGCTTTGGCAAGTTGGGCTAATTCAGCTTTGGGATAATAGCCTTTATCAATCGCCACAGGGTCAAGAATGTCTTGAGCAAGCTTGCCAATACTTTGTGGTAAATCAACGGTTTGCCATTCGCTAATCGTTGGCAATATGCCTGTGTGGTGGAATTGGTCTTGGTATGCGGTAAAATTTGCGGTCATGGGTTTACCTAGATTTTGTTATTATGTAAAAAGTTAAAAACCGTTTACCTTGCGTTGAGATAAACGGTTTTCTTTGCCCTAGCTAACCCTAGCTAAATAGGCAGGGAAACATCCCAACAAGCAATTATTTCTTTGGGGCAAATGGTTGCAACTCTGGGTTGATGTCATTTTTTGCCACGTTGTTAGCATAGTTACACAAGGTCGCCAATGCCACGCCCATAACGATATCCAAAATATTGGTATCATTATAGCCAACGTCTTTGATGGATTGTAATTCTTCGTCAGATACTTGACCACGCTTGTCAATCAACTGCATGGTGAATTGAGCAACCGCTTGATATTTGGCATTGTCTTCGATATCGGTGCGTTCACGCAAAGCGTTTAATACATTCTCAGGCATTTTTAGCTTTGTACCAACTTTGGTATGACCTGCGACACAGAAGTCACAGCCATTATGAGCAGCAGCAGTGATTTGCACGACTTCGATTTCTTCAGCGGTTAAGCTATTACGACTGTTCATTTTACCGACTTCTTGGTACATCTCTAATGCTTGTGGTGAGTTAGCTAAAACACCAATCAAGTTAGGGATAAAGCCATTGGCTTTTTGTACCGCTTCGATACGTTCTTTGGCTTTTTCTGGGGCGGTTTCTACAGTATTAACGGTTAGACGTGCCATGATTTTTCCTTTTTATTGAGGTTTGAAACGATGTTTCTTACTATATTTATAATAGGTGTGCATTGATATTTTTTCCAGTAAATTGATATGAAATACTGGAATATATTAATTACAGCTCATTTGGTTCAATTGAACCAAGATGGCATTTTCATTGTATTTAACAGTTTTTAGGAATGACATAGCATTTTATCAAGCTTTGCTTTGAGAATATCATTTGATTTTCCTCGGTGGCAAGCCTGTATGTTGGGTTTGGAAGTTGCCTTTTTTCGGTTGCTTATTAGCAGGCTTTTTACCAAAGCTACTTGGTGTGGGTTTTTTGCCAGACTTATTTTGATTGCCATTATCCGATTTATTACGTTTTACCGAGTCACTCGATTTTTCCCCATGCACCGAGCTGTTTTTCTTTCTCGCTGATTGATATAGGTCTTCGCCCTCCAGTTTTGGATTATATGGCGGTATCAAGCACTGACTACCATGACCAATTAAATCCTCACGCCCCAATGTCTTTAACGACTCACGTAGTAACGCCCAGTTCTTTGGGTCGTGGTAGCGTAGATAGGCTTTGTGCAGTTTTCGTTGTTTGCCCGATTTGACGATTTCGACCGCCTCACTGTCACGGCTGACTTTATGCAATGGATTTTTGGCAGTATGGTACATGGTCGTGGCAGTCGCCATTGGGCTTGGATAAAAGGCTTGCACTTGGTCGGCTCGGAAGCCATTGCGTTTTAGCCAAATTGCCAAGTTCATCATGTCTTCATCTTTTGTACCAGGATGGGCGGCGATAAAGTAGGGAATCAGATATTGCTCTTTGCCTGCCTCACGGCTGAATTTGTCAAACATCTGTTTAAAAGCATCATACGTTCCCATACCCGGTTTCATCATTTTTGACAGTACATTTTGCTCAGAATGTTCTGGGGCGATTTTCAGATAACCGCCTACATGATGGGTCACCAGTTCTTTGACATATTCGGGGTCTTTCACCGCCAAATCATAGCGAAGTCCAGAGGCGATGAGGATTTTTTTCACGCCTTTGATGTCACGAGCCTTGCGGTACAGTTGGGTTAGGTGACTATGGTCGGTCAGTAGGTTGTCGCAGATATCAGGATACACGCAGGATGGTTTTCGGCAGTTTTTTTCAATCGCATCGTCTTTACAATGCAGGCGGTACATATTGGCAGTCGGGCCGCCCAAGTCGGATATCACGCCTGTAAAGGCAGGTTCGGTGTCACGGATTTTTTGGATTTCGCCCAAGATAGATTCTTCCGAGCGGTTTTGGATAATGCGACCTTCGTGTTCGGTAATCGAGCAGAAAGTACAACCGCCAAAACAGCCTCGCATGATGTTTACCGACAGTTTAATCATGTCGTAGGCAGGGATTCTCGCACCGTTATAGCTTGGGTGGGGCAGGCGTGCGTAAGGCAGGTCAAATACAAAATCCATTTCTTCCATCGTCAGCGGAATTGGTGGCGGATTGAGCCAAACGTCAATGTCGCCATGCCGTTGCACCAAGGCACGAGCGTTATGCGGATTGGTTTCAAGGTGCAAAATGCGGTTAGCATGGGCGTATAGCACTGGGTCGGCTTTGACTTGCTCAAAGTCAGGCAGACGGATGACGGTTTTTTCTCGTGGTGGAAGTGGGCGTTTGTGTTTTAGGGCGGTTTTTGGCGAATCTTTTGTAAAGACTTCTTTTGTAGGTGATTCTTTGAAAGTCACCACTTGCACATCGTCATTAAGTTGTTCGGCATTGAGGATTTTATTTTCGACTTTATCAGCGACAAAGCCTTTATATTGATTTTCAAGCGATTTTTCTTGCTCAATGGCACAATCACCCACATCTTCCATCATCACATACGGATTGATAATCGGGTCAACTCGCCCCACGGTATCGACATCGTTACTGGCGACTTCTATCATGTCGCTTTGCCAAGATTTTTTGGTTTGGGTCGAAAGGTAGGCAGAGCCACGCACTTTGGCAAGTTGTTGTAGCGAATAGCCTTTGGCAAGCCCATGCACCACTTCGACAATCGCACGTTCGGCATTGCCATACAGCAAGATATCGGCACGGCTGTCCATTAAAATCGAACGGCGGACTTTATCCGACCAATAATCATAGTGAGCAATTCGGCGAAGACTGCCCTCGATACCGCCCAAAATAATCGGCACGTCTGGATACGCCTCACGGCAACGCTGACAATACACGACAGACGCTCGGTCTGGGCGTTTGTCTGGGGCATTATCGGGCGAATACGCATCATCACTGCGAATGCGTCTGTCGGCGGTGTAGCGGTTAATCATACTGTCCATGTTGCCTGCGGATACGCCCCAAGCAATCGTTGGTTTGCCGAGTGCCATAAAGGCATCTTTGCTCGTCCAGTCAGGCTGGGCGATGATGCCCACTCGAAAGCCTTGAGCCTCCAGCAACCGCCCAATAATCGCCATGCCAAAACTGGGGTGGTCAACGTAGGCATCGCCTGAGATGATGATGACATCGCACGCATCCCAGCCGAGTAAGTCCATTTCGGCTCGGCTCATCGGCAAAAATGGGGCAGGTTCAAAGCAACTTGCCCAGTATTTATCATAGTCAAAAAGGGCTTTTGTACCTTGTTTAAAGGCTTTTAGGGCGATGGTTTCGGCAGACATGGCAATTTTTTACGGTAAAATGAAGATGGCTCATTTTATCATGAATTGGATTTAATGGGGGTTGAAACCGTGTAATCTTGATAAAAATAGTCAAGTTTAAAATTGATTTGTAAAATTTACTGGGTTTATTTATAGTGTGTTTAAGTTTATAAAAGGAAATTGTTATGGCGACTATTACTATTCAAGCCTCAGAAACGCCTTTATATATCCATTAATTCAAATTGAATCCCCAAAATTCTAACTTACCATAATGACCACATACGCTGATGCACTCGACCCGCTAGACCCTTTGACCCCACCCAGAGTCGAACCCCCATCCGACCGCCCCAAACGGCGTTTGCCCTACATGGCATACGAAAGCCAACAGCAAATTACACGGCTATGCGTGCGGTGTGGCTTGCTACTTATGCAATATGGAGCAGAATCCGCCACCGTTGTCGATTTATGTAAACGCTTAGGGCTAGCACTGGGGGCATCGAGTGTCGAATGTAGCTTGGCATTTAATGGCATCACCATCACCACCATCTATAGCGACCGCTGTATCACCACGCTTCGAGCCTCGACCACCCATGTCATTAACGTCAATATTATCATCCAAATCCAACGTATCGTGCTAGATTTAGAACAAATGCCTGTCACCAGTACGCTTGAACACGCCATTGAGCGGTTTGATAGCCTAGACCGCCGTACCTACCCATTTTGGCTCGTGGCGGTGATGGTGGGCGTGTCGTGTGCTTGCTTTGCCCATCTCGCAGGCGGTGATTTGGCAATCGTGGGCATGACCTTTGTGTCAGCCATGATTGGGCAGTTGGTGCGACATTATTTGGTGGCTCAACATTTCAATACCTTTGTAGTGGCAGGGATGACGGCATTTTGTTGTTCGATGCTCAGTAGTTTTGCATTGCTTGGGCATTTTGGTAATGACCCTCATATCGCCATCGCTTCGAGTATTTTGCTACTTGTGCCGAGTTTTCCGTTGATTAATTCATTATCGGATATGCTCAAAGGCTATATGAATATCGGTATTGGTCGCTTTATGTTTGTGATTTTATTGACGTTATCCGCAGGGATGGGGATTAGTTTGGCATTGTTTTTATTTAACATTGACCAATGGGGGATTGCATAATGCTCGGACAAATGCTGATAAACTGGTTTGAAGCGATATTTTTTGCGTCCATTATGACATTGGGGTGGAGCTTGATGGTGAATGTGCCAAGGGTGCATTTGTGGAAATGTGTGCTGATGACGGTGCTGGGCTTTGGCTTACGCAATGTGCTGTTAGCGGTGGGAACGAACTTGACTTTTGCGACTTTTATTTCGGCAACAGTGACGGCATTTTTGGCAATCTATTTGGCAAAACGCTATTTGATTACCCCAAAAACCGTGCTTGTGCCTGCACTATTGTGTATGATGCCCGGTGTGCCTGCGTATAAGGCAATGCTGACGTTTGTGCAGTTAGGCTTTCAAGGCTATCATCCTGTGTTATTTGCCCAAATGATGAATTATGCCCTTGAAGCCTTGTTTGTTACGTCTGCGTTGGTATTTGGGCTGTCATTGCCTGCGACTATTTTTTATCGTAAACAGCCCATTGTTTAGTTTCATAAAATTTTAAATAAAGTGTTTATATAATACCAATGCCAACACCACGATATCCAACAATGGCTATGGACACGGTAGAAATTGGCATGACAGGTAAATCATCAATCCCCCGTTGGGCAAAATAATCTTGCATATAGTACAAATGCGGATTGTCTGTTTGTGTGGGACTGAGCAAGAAAATCGAGGCATTCGGACGTAAAAGGTACTGTTCATGGACATGTTGGCACATGGTTTCCAGTGCTTTTTCAATAGAGCGTACTTTTGCAAAAGGTATAATTTCACCTAAGTTATTGGTTTGTAAAATCGGTTTGATATCAAAAAGATTACCAATAAATCCTGCTGGGGCAGAAATGCGTTTGGTACGTACCAAATTGCGTAAATCATCCAGTGCAAACATGGTAATTTGCCCTTCACGCAACGTATTGAGGTGCTGAATAATAGCAGAAATCGGTTGGTTATTCTGAAGCATTTTGGCGGCCGCAAGCCCTAATACTGCCTCACCATAAGCTGTGGTACGTGTATCAAATACGTGAATCTTCAGTCGACTACTAAAAAAATCTTTAAGATTTTCAACACGTTGATAAGTAAGGCTTAACTTTGATGATAAGCATAACACCAATACTTCATCAATCCCCTCTTTGATTAAGTCGTAGAAAAAGTCGATTAGTTCTTCTTCGCTTGGTGGTGCAGAAGTTGGCATAATTTGGGGGTTGTTTTGCATTAAATTCGCCATCATCGCTGGATTGATGTTGTCACCATCCCAATATTGCTGATTACCAAACCCTACGTGCATACGTAGTATACGAACATTATAGGGTTTGTTTAAATAATCTAAACAGGCAGTTGAGGTGCAAACGAGCATACGAGGCATAAAATAGACTTCCAATTGTCAATATTTTGATAAAATTATAGTGTTTTTAAGGGGTTAATAATTTTTTAAAAACAAAAATGTAGCAAAATAATAAGTCAAAAAAATGACAAGTGAAAGGTCAAAACAAGACTGGACGGTCATATTTTGATGATGAATGTTAGAAAGGTTTATAGGCTAATTTTTGTCCCGACTTTTGCAAAATTCATCACAAACTGGCTTTTAAAGCGTCTGACGTTGTTTTCATAGGTCAAATGGTCACGTGTAAACTGATGATAATCCGACATATTTTTGCTATGTACCAACAATAAAAAATCAAAATCTCCCGAAATTTCATAGCAACTCATCACATTTGGCAAGCGATTCATCAAGCGTTCAAAGCCGTCCTGCATACTGTTGTTTTGCTTTTCCATTTCAATCAACACAAAAGCAGTCAAATCATAGCCCAGTTGTTTGGGGTTTACAATAGCCACTTGTTTGGTAATTACCCCACTATCCATGAGGTATTGGATACGGCGTTGACAAGTGGCAACTGAGGCGTGGACTTGTTCGGCAATGTTTTTGAGGGGTAGTGTGGCATCTTCTTGAAGGATATTTAAAATACGTTTATCAATGTCATCAATTTCGTGTTGCATGATGGGTAGCTCTTGGTTGATTTTTGCAAAAAAAGTTATTTTAAAAAGCATATAACTGCTTAATTTATCATAAATTTATAAAAATTGAAATAATTTATCATAAATCTTGCTTATACTAATTGCCAATAAATCACTAACTATTGCATCAATTATTGGGCAACGCCATGACCACGACTCAACAACTTTCCCCCAAAGCCTTATCATCCAATCACTCTGCAATTAGACTTAATGTCGGATTTGGCATTGGATTGGCAGTCTTATCTAACGTGCTGTTTGGTGTGCTATATTTGTATAGTCACTGGCTCACGCCTTTGACAGGCACGCAGGTGTTTTTGTGGCGAATGTTAGCAATGTGGTTTGGTCTATGTTTAATTATGCTGATGACAGGTGGTTTTGCTAAGTTAAAACAATTTTTTGCCAGTTTACCCACGCTGTCACAAAAACTGTGGCTGTTGCTACCCACGCCAATTTTAGCCAGTCAGCTTTGGTTATTTATGTGGGCACCTGTCAATGGACAAGCGGTGAATGTGGCGATTGGCTATTTTTTATTTCCATTGATGATGGTGTTGGCAGGGTGTGTGGTGTTTGGTGAGCGACTCAACCGCCTCAAAACACTGGCGATAGGGCTGGCAGGATTGGGGGTGATGTTGCAGATTTGGCTTGCAGGGTCGCTATCATGGGCGACAGCGTGGGTGTGTTTGACCTATCCGACATATTATGTGATTCGGCGGTGGCAAGGTATACCTGCCTTGTTGGGGCTGTTTGTGGATTTATCCATTATTGCACCGATTGCCTTGGTGGTGCTGATACTACAGGGTAACTCGATGGCAGTGGTGACAGGGTCGTGGGTGATGATAGGGCTGGTGGTCGGGTTGGGGGTAATCAGTGCAGTGGCATTGCAAAGTAATATGCAAGCGAGCAACCTATTGCCCGTCAATGTGTTTGGGATGTTAAGTTATCTTGAGCCTGCCTTGCTGTTTATGTTATCACTACTGGTACTGCATGAAGTGGTGACAACCGAGAAACTATTAAGCTTTGGCTTGATATGGGTGGGCGTGGCAGTGATGGTGGTGGAAGCGGTTTATAGCAAATCCGATATGGCAGTGAAGACCACTTGCCCTAAACTTATTGAAGGGTAGTGGTTTTTATATGGTCGTTTAAACTAGAGATAATACAGTTTTGTAGGGGCGTATTGAATACGCCCAAAATTTTAAAGTCTTATTTTTGATTTAACTCACTATAATTTTAGGACTTCCACCAAAATCACAATCTACCACATGGTCATTGACCATCCCCACAGCCTGCATAAAGGCATAGCAAATGGTCGAGCCAACAAATTTAAATCCGTCTTTTTTCAGCCGTTTTGACATTTTATCCGAGGCTTCGGTTTTGCTTGGGATATCGGCTAAATTTTGCGGACGATTAAGCAACGGCTGTTTTGTACCTGTCGGTGACATCGACCAAATATAGTCGTGAAAGGGTTGCGTTTCTACAATTTTTAGATACGCTTTGGCATTAGTGATAATGGCTTCGATTTTACCACGATGACGGATAATCCCTGCGTCTTGCATCAGTTCGTCAACTTTATCTTGGTCAAAATCAGCGATTTTTACAGGGTTAAAATCAGCAAACACTTGGTAGTAATGCTCACGTTTTTTTAGCACGGTTATCCAGCTTAATCCTGCTTGCATACCCTCAAGGCACAGCATGGCAAATAGGTAGCGGTCGTCAAAATTGGGCTTGCCCCATTCATTGTCGTGGTAGTCTTGATACAGTGGGCTATCGCCACACCATGTACAGCGGTTCATGGGCTTTCCTTTTTGGCAAAAACAATTTAGTAGATTAGCAGAAAATAGCTTGGCAAAAAAATAACGCTGACCGAAGCCAGCGTTAGCATTGTAAAGTTTTTGTTAGCATTCGCCTATATTGACATGAATATGCTACACAATCAACTAATCCATCAAATCCACATTTTTGGTTTCTTTCATGGTTAATAATGCAATCAATGAAGCCACACCATTTAGGAATACATAAATCGCAATCCCTTTCATACCATATTGTTCATTGATTTTGATGGCATAGGTCGCAGCAATCGAAGCACCAACGATAGCAGCAAAGTTATACGCCAATGATGCACCTGAATAACGCACTTCGGTAGGGAATAATTCAGGTAATAACGCTGCCATTGGACCAAATGAACAGCCCATCAATGCCATACCGATAACCAAGAACCAAAATACGCTGGTGGTCGTACCATCCGTCAAGAAGGTTGGGATAAAGCAAGCAAAGACCATACAAGCAATCGTCACCACGGTTAACCATTTTTTACGACCGATTTTATCCGCAAATATACCTGAAATACTGGTGAAAATACCAAATACCACTGCTGCTACCAATAAGTAACCTGTAAAGGTGTTTGGTGCAATACCTAGACCAGTCGGATGACCATCGGCAGACAGTTTAACAGGGCTTTTTGAGTAGGCTTGGACAAAGGCAGTCATAATATAAAACACCACGTAAGTGATTGCCATCACAAATGTACCTTGCAAAATAGGTCGCCAATGTTGGGTCAATACTTTACTAACAGGGGCTTCGACTTTTTTGCCCTCGGCTTCTGCGGTGCGGAATACATGGCTTTCATGCAAGCTCAAACGCACCCACAAACCCACACCAACCAACACAACTGAAATCAAAAACGGAATACGCCACGCCCACTCGACTAACGCTTCTTTACCCAAGAAATAGCTGAGCAAGAAGAACACGCCATTGGCTAAAAATAGCCCAATCGGTGCACCCAATTGTGGGAATGTACCGTACCAAGCACGTTTGCCTTCTGGGGCATTTTCGGTAGCGACCAAGGCTGCACCGCCCCACTCACCGCCCAAGCCGATGCCTTGACCGATACGCAAAATACATAACAATAATGGGGCTAACACGCCAACTTGGGCATAAGTTGGTAACAAGCCAATCGCCACGGTGGATAAGCCCATCGTCAATAGTGATGCAACGAGGGTTTTTTTACGTCCTAATTTGTCACCAAAATGTCCAAACAACGCCGAGCCAACAGGACGAGCAATAAATGCCAGTGCCAAAGTTGACAATGAAAATAACATCGCTGCATTTGGGTCGGTTTTGTCAAAAAATTGGGTGTTAAAAATCAATACCGCAGCGGCTGCGTAGATGTAATAGTCATAGAACTCAATCGCTGTTCCAATCATCGAAGCCAAAGCAACTTTCTTTGGGTCGTTGCGTAAAGGTATGTCGTGATGGTCAATTGGATGAGAGGCAATATTTGACACAGAAGTCTCCTTAACAAATAAACTAAATAGTTTCCATACTATTACTATAAGTTATCAGAACTGTGAATCAAAGTAAAACTAAAAGAAATATTTTTATTCGAAAAAAAACTTTTTGTTATGATAAATGCATAGACTGATAGATATTTTTTTATTAATCAAATTTAGTTTTATAAATAAAGGGGGTTATACTTGCATAAAACTGATGTATTTTTCATAATAACGCCAGTTTAATTTCCATTAAATTAACTAGGATATACAAATGATTAGAGAGTTATCGATTACCAACTTTACCCCAAGCGAAGACGATACTATTTGGGATGTACGTGACGAAAAAGCCTATAAAGAAGGACATATCGAATATGCCAAAAACCACCCATTAGACACGCTCACCAATGACTTGTTAAACCAAACAGACGGCACTGTGTATGTGCTGTGTGGCGGTGGCACAAGAGCAGGCAAGTCGGCAACCTTGCTTGATAGCTTTGATGACAGCCGTGATATTGTGATTTTGCAAGGTGGTACAAGAGGGGCAAAATCGGCAGGGATGACGATTGTTAGTGAATAAAACTGATGGTTTGATTTTTCCAAGTTTGTAGGGGCGTATTGAATACGCCTATTTAATGCAAAATTTTTTGGATTGGGCTTATGCAATAAGCCCCTACATAGCACCTTTTACGATAATTTCATTTGACAAATATGAGCAATCCAAACCAAATTCCTTCAAATATCATCTTTACAGGCGTAGCAGGGACAGGCAAAACCTACCAACTGCAACAAATTGCCAAACAATATACCGAAGTGTTGCCACTGGCGACAGGCGAGGATTTGCTAAAAAATCTGGTCGAGCCGTTAAGTTGGCGAGAGGTCATTTGTTTGGTATTTTTGGATGAAAGAAGACAAGGTAAGCAGTTATTAAAAGTCGCTGAAATTACAGCCCACGAATTTTTTATTACTAAGTTAAAAATCAACAATCGTGAAAAAGCGATTGCAAACACGGCATGGTCAACGCTTCAACAGTTTAGCCCTACCGATTCAAAAAATGTTTTGGTGAAAAATAAATCAAGCCAAGCCTTTTTTGATAAAGATGAGTCAAGCAACTGGTTTTTACTAGAAGAAAGTTTACCTTTATTACAGCCATTACAAGCCCAACTGGATGATTACCAAGCCAGTATTCAAAGGCAAAACGTGCAGAAAATTGAACGGTTTAGCCTTGTTAGTTTTCACCAAGCCTATGGCTATGAAGAGTTTGTCGAGGGGATTCGCCCAAAAATTAATGATAACGGACAGATGACCTACAGCGTTGAACAAGGGGCATTCCTCAAGCTTTGCCAACAAGCCCAACAAAACCCCAACCACCGCTACGCCATGTTGATTGACGAAATTAACCGAGCCAATGTCAGTCGAGTATTTGGTGAGTTGATGTCGCTGATTGAACCAAGCAAACGGGCAGGGCAGGCAAATGCGATGACGGTGAATTTGGCGTATTCGGGCAAGCCGTTTAGCGTGCCGAGTAATGTCGATATTTATGCCACCATGAACACGCAAGACCATTCGCTCGCTCCGCTGGATTTGGCGTTCCGTAGGCGTTTTCAATTTGTCGAATGTGAGCCACAGCCACAAATTTTGGGGCAAATAGTGGTTGATAATAGCGTAATAGATTTGACAAACCTTTTAACCATTTTAAACCAAAAAATCTGTCAAACTTTGGGTAAAGATAGCCAATTGGGGCATAGTTTTTTGATGGGTATTGAGCGTTTGGATGAGTTGGCAGTGGCGTTTGAGCAGTCCATCATTCCGCAAGTGGGGCAGGCGTGCCAAAATAATGGGCAGATTTTACAGGTGATTTTTGGGCGTGACGTGATTGAGGTAGTGGAAAATAGTCAGCAATTTGGGTTTATGCCAATGCAAAATGCCTTTTCAATCAATAAAAAGGCATTGCAAAGTATCAATACTTACTTGGCTATTGGCGGTTAGCAAAAAATGGCGATGGATGAATTTTGGATGAGTTTTACATGATAATCACCACCTTTGAACACGCCATTTTAACCCAAGCCAATTTCACCCATCCCACCGATTTTGATTGGCTAATTGAGCAGAATTTTGACGGCTTTGGCATTGGGCGAAAACAACAACAATGGCAACTCAAAGTCAGCCATTACATTGGCGTGATTGGCTTACCGAGTGGCAATCAACTCGAAATTTTACCCAAAATTAGCCAAGTGAATAACGCTAATGCCGAATCAATTAAACAAACTCGCCAATGGCTACAGCGGATGCTCAAGGATATTTGGCATACCTTAACACCCAAAAATCTGCCAAATCTTGCCAAACAAACCCCTATCAATCCTCAACTACCGCTGAATGACTGGCTTGCTCATGCCTTTTGGCAAGGTTTTCAACGCTATCAGCCCAATCGCCAGTATCAAGGCTTTGAGCAAAATCAGCCGTATTTACAAGGCAAATTGCTGGTTAAACAACAACTACAACATAACCACCATCAACCACATAAGTTTTTTCATCAAAGCGAACATTTTGCTGTTGATACCGCTTGCAATCAACTGATAAAAGCAACGCTACGCCACTTGATTGGAGGGTTACCGCCCGATTTATCAAGAGAATCATGCGATTGGCAAGCGGTTAGCACCATTTTGCCGAGTCAATATGCACAAGCTTTTTACCAATCTCAGCAAGAGTTATCCGCTTTACCCAGCACCATCGCTCACCATAATGCACGTTTGGTTGCTTTTTGCTACGCCTTACTGACCCTGACCCAAGCCAGTGGGCAAGGACAAAGCCAATCGCAAGCCTTGCTGATTAATATGCAGTTCGCCTTTGAAAAATGGGTCGGTCATCAATTAAAGCAAAGTTTGACAGAAAACGCTGAGGTGTTCGAGCAGTTTTCCCAACCTTTGACACTTGATAAACAGCTAATAATGAAGCCAGATATTTTGGTCAAGTCACAAGATACTGTCAAAGTCATGGATATAAAATGGAAAACTGTGCGAGATGTGGGCGACATTAGTCTGTCAGATATGTATCAGTTGCTCACCTATGCCAGTCAATTTGGGGCGAGTGAGGCGTGGCTGATTGTACCAACATTGGATAAACACAAAACACGTCAAACTATTAATTTAACGCACGCTAATCCAACCCAGTTTTATCTTGTGCCATTTTGGGTATTGGATGATGATAAAAATTGACCGATAGTGTTTTTATGTTTGGTTTTTTCAATCGTTTTGGTAAAATTTTATCAATCGAATTTCCATATAAATTTGCTACAATACCGATAACATTCAATTCATTTAAAATAATAGGAACAATAATGACAAAACATTATGATTATATCGCCATTGGTGGCGGTTCTGGTGGCATCGCTTCAATCAATCGTGCAGCAAGCTATGGCAAAAAATGTGCGTTAATCGAAGCCAAGCATCTGGGTGGCACGTGCGTGAATGTCGGCTGTGTGCCGAAAAAGGTGATGTGGTACGGTGCGAATATGGCAACCGCCATTCACAACTATGCCCCTGATTATGGCTTTGAGTTGGACGTTAAAAACTTTGACTTTACTAAACTGGTGCAGAATCGCCAAGCCTATATCGGACGGATTCACCAGTCGTATCGCAGTGGCTTGTCAAAAAACAACGTGGATGTCATCGAGGGCTTTGCCAAATTTGTTGATAAAAACAGTGTTGAGGTGAATGGTGAGATTATCACCGCTGACCATATTTTGATTGCCACAGGTGGTCGACCATCTCGCCCTAACATCGAAGGGGCAGAGCTTGGCATTGATTCGGATGGTTTTTTTGAGTTGACTGAACTGCCAAAACGGGTAGCGATTGTCGGCTCTGGCTATATCGGTGTCGAGCTGGCTGGCGTGATGAATGCGTTGGGTAGTGACACGCATTTAATCGTGCGTGGTGATAAGGTGTTAAAAAACTTTGACAGCGATATCGTCAGTACCTTAAGTGGCATTATGCAACAAGATGGTATTCACTTTCATTACCAAACTGTACCGCAAAAAATCAGCCAAAATAGCGATAATAGCCTAAGCATTTTATTTAATTCTGGCGAAACTTTGACGGTGGATTGTCTGATTTGGGCGACAGGTCGTGTGCCTGCCACCGATATCATCAACCTTGCGGTAACGGGCGTTGCGGTCAATGCTCAAGGCTTTATCAAAGTCGATAAATTCCAAAATACCAATGTCGATGGTATCTATGCCGTGGGCGATATTATCGAAAATGGTGTACAGCTAACTCCTGTGGCGGTGGCAAGTGGTCGCAGGTTATCGGAGCGTTTGTTTAACAACAAGCCAAACGAGCATTTGGATTATAATTTGATACCGACTGTGATTTTTAGCCATCCGCCGATTGGTACGATAGGTTTGAGCGAAGAACAAGCCAAGACAGACTATCCAAATGATAAAGTCACCGTGTATCGCTCAAGTTTTACCCCCATGTATAGTGCGATTACCCAACATCGTGAGCCATGTCAGATGAAGCTGATTTGTGTCGGTGAGGATGAGAAAGTCGTGGGCTTGCATGGTGTGGGCTTTGGGGTGGATGAGATGATTCAAGGCTTTGCGGTGGCAATCAAGATGGGAGCGACCAAGCGAGATTTTGATGATACGGTGGCGATTCACCCAACAGGGTCAGAAGAGTTTGTGACGATGAGATAAGTCAAAAAATTAACCCTTTATTTCACCAACTGCTCGCCACGCTTGGTCAATGGCGGCATTGGCATAAGGTTGCCAATTAACATCGCTATTTGCAAAATGAATATTACCCAGTGGCGTTTTGACAGAGGCTAATACTTTTTCTGCCTCCGCAGGTTTATCCCACAGAATGTTTTCTTCATAACTATAACCATGTCCCCAACGATTGATAGTAATCGCCAAGATTTTATCATCCAACGTTTCACCCGCTTGCTCATAGATTTCTCGTAATTGTGCCAGCATTTCACGTTCCAAGTCCTCGTAGCTTTTACGATACAATTCGCTACGACCTTGTTTGCAAGCCTCTCGCAAGGTGGTATTTTTGCCATACGGAACAGGGATACTGGCTAAATGAATCACCATCGGCTCATCAGGGTTTTTGGGATAATCATAGCCACCCATGCTCACAGGATAGTCTAGCATGACAAGGCAATAAGGGGCAGTGGGTGAATACAGATGATATACGCCCAGTTTTTTGAACGCTTGCCAGTTTTTGACCAACACTTTGGCATAAATCAGCGGTACTTTGACATTTTGGTGATAGTTGTCTTTTTGTTGGGTCGGTAGTGTCGGAACGATATGTGGCATCATGACTGAGTAGCAAGCGAGTACGGTGTGTTTTGCGGTAACACGATGTAGTTTATCGCCTGTTTGATAGCCGACAGTGACTTTACCGTCTTGGTTGTTCACTGCCTGTACCACGGTGCTGTTAAGGCGTAGAGCAACGTTTTGATTGGGTTTATCCAGCTCATTATAGTCAAATTGGTCTAGGACAATCGCTTCCATCGCTGACATATTTTGGCTATGTTCAGGATTGCTGACCACATTGGGGATTAACTTTTTCACCAATAAACGAGCAATCGATGCATTGCCGTCTGGGAAGTGGTAAATATAAGGCTCAGAATCGCTTGCTTCAACTTTGATACCGATTTTGTCAAAGCCTGCATAGCCTTCATTTAACGCATCCCAAGCCGATAAGCCATCAATGGGAAAGCCCCAATATTCAAGGCAGATATCTTGTAAAAACACTTTGGCTTCAGCCGATAGCTTGACATGGTCGGTCAAAAACTTGTCATAGCTAATAGACTTTAGGTAGTTGGTTCGTTTGCCAGTTGGCATAGAGGCAAGATAATTTTTGGGTTGTTGATAAAGGGCAATCAGCTCTTTTTTACTGGTATCTGATAACGGAGCATTGGCAAAAAATTTATCGGCATTGCTGGCATCAGGCTCTTGAGCCAATACTTTACTGTGTCCAAAGGTTTTTTTGTTAAAGAAAACGCCTTTTTTTAGCTGGAGTGTGTCGAATAATTTTTGGTCAAAATACTGCTCAAATTTTGGGTAGTCAATACCAAGGGCTTTGAGTAGGTTCAAAGCTTGTGAGCTGTAATGGGATTTTGGTGAGTCAATCGACTCGCTACCGCCATAGCTGAGGCGAAATATAGGTTTGCCGTCTAGCTCCGCATGGAATTCGTTACGTCTAGCGTGTCCACCAAAATCATCATGATTATCCAAGATAAGGATTTTGGCGGATGGGAAGCGTTGTTGATAAAAGTAGGCAGTGGACAAACCACTGATACCTGCACCGACCACCACCAAGTCATAGTCGCCTTCATTGTCTAAGGTCGTCACATCGAAGCTCTTGTGTTGCCAACCCATTTGGTGAGCCACGTCATAACTGCCTTGCTGATTACCTCGCAAACCGAGTTTTTCAGGTGGATAGTTGCTATTAGGTGTGGCATGGGTTGAGGCAGAAGCCGAGGTGCTAGAAGCAGTGGCTTTGGTCGTATCGGTTGTTGTACTGGTTTTTTGACAAGCAGTCAATAAACCTGTTGCCGTACCACCAATAGCGATGGCAGTGCCGTTTAAAAAATCTCTTCGAGTAATCGTCATGCAGATACCTAGTTTGTATTTTTTGCTACTTATTTTCTTTTTTAAACACTTTTTTGACATGATATGCAGTGGCTTAAGCCTGTTAAACCACTACATATCTACTTTTAGCCTATCCCAGTATTGCTGATACAAAGCCATCGTATCATCGCCGACATCCTCACGAAAGCGAGCGTGTTTCAGCAATTCAGCAGGCGGATACACAATCGGATTGTTCGCCAATTCTGGAGGCATTTCTTTTTTGGCAGCTTCATTTGGTGAGCCGTAGCCAATTTCCTCACTAATCATAGCGGCGTATTTTGGACGCAAAATAAAATCAATAAACTTATAGGCATTGTCAAGATTTTTGGCATTTTTTGGGATGACCATATTATCCATCCACATAATCGCCCCTTCTTTGGGATAAACAAAGTCCAGCTCTGGCATCCCTTGGTCTTGTGCCATGATGACCTCGCCATTCCATGCCAAGCCTAGGTAGGTTTCCCCCTCCATGAAGGGCATCCGAGGGGCATCTGAGTTGAAAGTTCGCACATTCGGCATCAGTTTGGTGAGTTTTTCATATGCCTGTTTGATATGGGCTGGGTCTTTGGTGCTACCGTTGTAGCCAAGCGTTAGCAAGCTCATGGTAAACACATCACGTAAGTCATTCATCAGCATGACTCGCCCTTCAAATTCTGGCTTCCATAGGTCATTCCACGAACTAAGAATGGCTTTGTCAATGCGTTGGGTATTCACAGCAATGCCTGATGACCCCCACAGATACGGAATACTGTGTTCATTGTTAGGGTCAAAAGGGGCATTGATAAAGGTGCTTGCCAAATTGCCAAAGTTGCTTAATTTGGCATGGTCGAGTTTTTCGAGCATCCCTTCTTTTCGCATTTTATCGACAAAATCCGTTCCAGGGAACGCCACATCATAATCGCCACTGCCATTCATGAGTTTTAATTTGGCATACATGGCTTCGTTTGAGTCAAAGGTGCTATAGATGACCTCAATGCCTGTTTCGGCAGTGAAGTCTTTTAACGCTTGCTCCGAGATGTACTCAGTCCAGTTATATACATTGACGACTTTACCGCCTTTTGTAGTTGGGGCGACAGCACTTGCCTCGCTTGCGGTAGTTGCAGTGGTTGTGTCTTTTTGACAGCCTGTTAAGCTACTTGCCAAGCCACCAGTCAGCACCGCACCACCCAAGCCCAAGCCATAACCCAAAAAACGTCTTCTATTTATCATGTTTACCATGTATTACTCCTTAACGTTTTTCAGTTGGGGCATTTTTTGCCAATAATAATTGAGAAATCACCAAACCCACCAGTGAAATCGCCAATAAAATCGTACCGACAGCATTGACTTCAGGTTTGACCCCGACACGTACCATCGAATAAATTTTTAGTGGAAGAATCTCAAAGTCAGGGCCAGTGTTAAAGGTCGAAACCACCACATCATCGAGCGATAGGGTAAAGGCAAGTACCCAACCTGCCAAAATCGCAGGCAAAATAATTGGCACAAGTACGGTGCGAATCATGGTAAATTCACTTGCTCCCAAGTCCCTTGCTGCTTCTAGTACACGGTTATCAAGACTGGTCAAACGAGCGGACACGGTAATCACTACAAAGGGTAAACAAAAGGTAATATGAGCGATTAACAGCGTCACAAACCCTAATTGAATACCCAATACCAAAAATAATGCCAATAGGGAAATCGCCAGCACAATTTCAGGCGACATCATCAGTACAAATAATAGGCTTTGTAAAACCGACTTGCCCTTAAAATCATAGCGTTGCAAAGATAATGCGGTCAGTCCACCAATCACTGTGGTAATGGTCGCAGCCACCACTGCTAATAGCACTGAGTTAATGGCGGATTGTATCATCCCTGCATTATCAAACAGTTCACTATACCAGTGGGTGCTAAAACCACCCCAACTATAGCCGACTTTTGAGGTATTAAACGAGAACGCCACCATCACCGCAATCGGGGCAAACATAATCAAATACATCAGGGTCAAATACAGGCGAGATAGCCATTTCATTGAGTTGCTCATATCGCCTCCTTATGCTACTTCATTATAATCGGTTTTGCCGATACGCTTGCTACTGGCTCGATACGCCATAATCAGCACTGCCATCGCCACGGTCAACAGCACACTGGCTGCCGCTCCGAAAGGCCAATCTCGTGCGTCCAAAAATTGCGACTTGATGATATTACCGACCAATAAGTTACGAGAACCGCCCAAGATATCAGCGACATAAAACATTCCCATCGCAGGCAATAGCACCAATAGCACGCCAGAGATAATGCCGGGGGTGGTCAAGGGTAAAACAATATGCCAAAATGTCTGATATTTGTTCGCCCCCAAGTCTTTGGAAGCTAGGACATAATCCTCACGCAAATCAACAAACACCGCATATAAAGGCAATACCATAAACGGAAATAGCAGATAGACTAGACCGCCAATGACGGCTTTTTGGGTATAAAGAATTTGCAACGGCTCATCAATTAGCCCAATGCCAATAAGTGCCGAGCTTAACAAGCCATTCGCCGCCATAATCAGCTTCACCGCATATAGACGCACCAGTGAGTTTGTCCAAAACGGAATTACCAATAATAGCATGAGTAGCGATTGCCATTTTTTACTGGCTTTACTGATAAACCACGCAAACGGATAACCCAGTAATAGGCAAATAAGTGTGGTAATCCCTGCCATGCTAAGTGAATGCAAAAATACCTTGAGGTACAATGGGTCAATAAAACGTAAATAATTCTCAAGCGTGACAGGTAATTTTAGAAATTTATCTTCATCACGGGTCAAGAAACTGGCAATAATCACCAATAAATTTGGCAATAACGCAAAAATAATTAACCATGCCCAAATTACAAACAAAGTGGCTCGCTGAAAGGTACGCCCTGCTTGTTTGGTGGCTGGTGGGGTAGTAGCTACAGTATGGGTCGGAGGGGTGGCTGAATTATTCATCTGGCAAAATCCACTCCCAACCATCAACCCAATCAACACGCACTTCTTGACCGAGTTTGTAATTAAAATTTGGGTCGTCTTCGTTAAAGTATTCGGACGTTCTGACCATATTGCCATTTTTTAGACGAATTACCGAGTCTAGCGTACTGCCTTTATAGCTACTATCGACCACATTACCAATCAAGCCATCATGTCCCTCGTAGGTATAATAGATACGGATATCTTCTGGGCGAAGTAATAAATTCACGGTTTGACCGACTTGTACATCAAATTTTGGTCGAGGCAAATCACGCACAGGATGATAACCGTGAACTTGCTCAGTCACTTCCACCTTGATGGTTTTATCAGATACGCCCAACACTCTGGCTTTGAATAAGTTAGTTTCGCCAATAAAGTTAGCAGTAAATAAGTTGGCAGGACTTTCATAAATGCCAATCGGTGTATCAATCTGTTGAAATACACCACTCTTCATCACCGCAATACGGTCAGACATCGACAAGGCTTCTTCTTGGTCGTGGGTCACGAACACAAAAGTAATGCCGATTTCACGTTGTAAGCGTTTGAGTTCTGACTGCATTTGCACCCGCATTTTGGCATCAAGGGCGGACAACGGCTCGTCTAATAACAGCATCTTTGGGCGATTGACTACGGCACGAGCGATAGCAATGCGTTGTTGTTGACCACCTGACAAGTCTTGTGGACGGCGGTTGATGGTGTGTTCTAGTTGCACCATTGCTAAGGCTTCACGCACACGTTGGTCGATTTCGGCTTTTGGTACTTTTTTGAGCTTTAAGCCATAGGCAATATTGTCATACACATTCATGTGCGGAAACAGGGCGTACTGCTGAAACACGGTGTTAATCGGGCGTTGCTCGGCAGGCAGGTTAGCGATATCCACCCCATCAAGGTGCATACTACCACCATTTGGCATCTCAAAGCCCCCAATCAAGCGTAATAGCGTGGTTTTACCACAGCCAGACGGCCCTAATAAGGTCAAAAATTCCCCATCATAGATATCAAGGTTGATATCATTTAGGATTTTGGTATCGCCATAGGCTTTGGAAATGTGACGGATTTGCAGTAGGGTTTTGGGTTTGTTTGCCGAGGTATTTGGCAGGACAGGAGTGTTTGGCGTTGCAGACATAGGCACGGTCTCTTGAGCAAGGCTCACGTCAAAGGGGCTGATGTTAAATACGCACACACAAGGTTAAGTCGCAACGAAAGATTTTAACCGCCCTTTTGCCCCTAGCGATTCATCCTTTTGCTAGAGATTGTCGTGTCCGTATGGTTCTTTTGGGTGTTGTCACCTTTTTATCAATTGAGTGATATATCACGTTTGATTAACACTACGGTTAAACTTTTAGTCAAGTATAACGCTTCATGTTAAAAAATGTAACCGTTTTTTGTCAGAAAAAAACATTTATTTCACCCCAAAAATCGTTACAATACCAATAGCTTAATTAGACCTTTTTTTAAACTGTAGAAATTCATTAAAAATCTTAATTTAACCCCTCCCTAGCCCTCCCCTTGTCAAGGGAGGGAACGGTTCTCCCCCTGCGAAGGGGGAGTTAGAGGGGGTTCTAAAGGAGGCTGTTTTAATTCAGTATTTCAAACCGTATCAGATTATTTAAAACGTGACTTTAAAATAGGACAAGGAAATCACCATGCCAAACACGCAACGCCCAGAAACCGCCCAGCAAGCCCTACAACTGCTTAAAGACGGTAATCAACGCTTTGTTGAAAGTGTTAAAAATCCTGATGCCACACTCTTAGCAAGCAATGCTTTGACCCAAGTGCATGACCCTTTTGCGATTATTTTGGGCTGTTCGGACGCACGAGTCCCTGCTGAAATCGTATTTGACCAAGGGTTAGGGGATTTGTTCGTAATTCGGGTAGCGGGTAATGTGGTCGCTCCCTCACAGATTGGCTCAGTTGAGTTTGCTACCGAGAAATTTGGTACAAAATTGGTTGTGGTGTTAGGACATTCGCATTGTGGGGCAGTGACCGCTTGTGTTGAAACACTCATTAACCCAGACCAACAATTTTCGCCAAATTTACGCTCGATTGTTGACCGTATCCGCCCAAGCGTGTACAACTTGCACGAAATTTATACTGCCAATGGGGATGATATGGATGCTGATGAGTTGGTGGAGAGAGGCATTAAAGCCAACGTACGTATGTCAGTGAGTCAACTGCAACATGGCTCACGTATTTTGGAAGATGCTGTCGATAGCGGACAATTGATGATTATCGGTGCGGTATACGACCTAGAAACAGGATTGGTGAATTTTTTTGATTAACAAACTCATTCCTAATCCTTGTGACCATTAATTAAACTGCCCAGACGCAAGCTTTAAAACAGGGTCAATATCATGGTCATCATTTGCAACAGCTTGTGCCTTGGCAATCTTTGGTGTTGATAATGGGCGAGGCTTATTGATATCTTGGGCAATGTCCTTGTTTGTATTTTTCTTAAGTGTGGCTTGATATTGTTGCAAGATACTATTATCAAACCGCAATTCTGGCAGTTCGTAATGGTATTTGATAAGGTTAAGAGCAATTAAGCGGGGGGTGTTAACTTGGGGAAAAATCCGCTCATAACGTTCAATCAAATATACCAAATCATTCTCATTATAGGTGCTTTGTTGTTGGTAAGTTTGAATTAATTGAAAAAAATCCAATTCATCAGTGGTAATCTGGTGGGTGGCGATGATATTAGGGCTAAGGTAAGGAACAATACATGTAAATTGTGAAATGGTACAAAGAATCATGGTTTATCCCCTAAGTGGTCATCTGTTTATCAGATTAATAGCACCGTTAATCGACATTGTTAACGTATACAATAGCGAAATTCCTTATAAAATACAACAAAAAAACACCCTATCTTATTGTTATTTTTTATGGTTTTTCGATAAAATTCAATAAATTTCTTGATGTTGTTTTAATTTCAATTTTTCGATTTAGGTATATTCATCATGTCGCACACCTTAACCTCCACCCAAAATTTCACCTTTAACCACACCATGCTTCGTGTTAAAGACCCCCAAATATCGCTTAAGTTTTATCAAGATATTTTGGGCATGACCTTATTGCATAAAAAATCTTACCCAAATGCTGAATTTGATTTATATTTTTTGGCAAAATTGACCGATAGCGAACTGGCAAATTTACCCACCGATGAAGCCAAACGTGCTGAATTTACCTTTAGTCAGCGTGGTATTTTGGAATTGACCCATAATTACGGCACAGAAAATCAAGCAGATTTTAGCTATCATAATGGCAACAGCGACCCTAGAGGCTTTGGGCATATTTGCTTTAGCGTGCCAAACCTTGAGCAAGCGGTGGCATGGTTTGACCAAAATCATGTGACATTCCAAAAACGCCCAGAAGACGGCAGTATGAAAAATATCGCCTTTATCAAAGACCCAGACGGTTATTGGATTGAAATTGTCCAAGCGAATTTGATGGCATAGTATAGTTGTTTAACTTAGCAATAGAACAGGTTTTGTAGGGGCGTAATGCTTACGCCCAACTTACACACGATATTTTTGCGTAAGTCCCATAAAGGCAAGGTGCGTCATACGCACCAATTAACGATATTGATTTTGAATGGTGCGTGAAACCCACCTTACGGCTATTAATTTATTTAAAATCATATATTTATAAATGATTTAGACAAGTTTAGCCAATCTGTCGGTTTTAGATAAAAATCCGTCAATTCAAATTCTGGCGTTCCCTCAAGCGGTTCATAGCGGTATTGCCACCCAGTCAGCGGTGGCAAACTCACCAAAATCGACTCAATTCGCCCATTCGACTGTAGCCCAAACAACGTCCCACGGTCATACACCAAATTATACTCGACATAGCGACCACGGCGATAAAGCTGAAAATCACGTTGGGCTTGGGTGTAGGGCGTGTGTTTGCGTTTGTCAAAAATTGGCAAAATCCCATCGAGATAGCCATTACCCACCGCCTGCATAAAGGCAAAGCATTTATCAAAATCCCAACCCATGCTCGACTCATTGACATCATCATAAAACAAGCCACCAATGCCTCGCTGTTCTTGGCGATGCGGTAGATAAAAATACTCATCGCACCATGTTTTAAACTTAGGATACACCGCCTCGCCAAAAGGCTGGCATAAATCATGGCATACTTGATGCCAATGTACGCAGTCTTCGACCACAGGATAAAATGGGGTCAAATCAAAACCACCACCAAACCACCAAATCGGCTCACAGCCGTCCTTTTCGGCGATAAATAGTCGGACATTGGCATGACTGGTCGGGACGTTGGGGTTTTTGGGATGTACCACGAGTGACACGCCCAAGGCTTGAGCTTGACGACCTGCCAATTCGGGATGGCGAGCCGTGGCAGTTGGGGGTAGGTGATTGATAAAAATATGGCTAAACATCACGCCTGCTTTTTCGATGACTTCACCACCTTGCATCACGCACGAGCGACCACCGCCCATGTTTTGATTTGAGCCTTGTTCGCTTGGGCGTTCCCACTCGTCAATCAGAAATTTGCTAGCCGTTGCTCCGTCTATGCCACCAGATTGTTCTTGGGCTTCGAGGGCTTGGCAAATGCGAGTTTGTAAGTCTAATAAAAACGTGCGGACGGCTTGGATATTGGGGCTTAGGGCGGTATTTGGCATGGGTTTTCTCAAAACAATATTTGGCTTAGTAAAAATTTTATTGAATCATACTTTGTAGATTGTCTTGGTTATTATAATGGAGGGGGAGGCGAAAAGCTCAAAAATTTTGCAAAACAGCCTAAAAGTATAGTAGCATGAGGTTGATAAAACGCCACAATTGACTTAAATTTAAATATAGGACGACTATTATGAGTATTGATTTTACCAGTCAACGTCTATCGTATGAACAAGGTGAATTGACCGAACAAGATTTGCCAAATACCCCTTATCCATTATTGCAAACATGGGTCGAGCAAGCCGTGAATGAAAAAGTTGGCGAAGCTTATGCGTTTTATCTTGCCACGTGTGGGCGTGATAATCAGCCCAGTGTGCGTACCTTGCTGATGCGTGAAATTGTCGAACTAGCCAATGACGGCGTGGGCTTGGTGTTTTATACCAATTATGACAGTGCCAAAGGTAGTGATATCGCCAGTAATCCACAAGCCGAAGCCTTATTTTTTTGGGCAAGCCTTGAGCGTCAAGTGCGAATCACAGGGGCGTTACGCAAGGTCAGCCGAGAACAGTCCGAAACCTACTACCACCAACGCCCACGAGATAGCCAAATCGGTGCTTGGGTCAGCGAACCACAAAGTGGCGTGGTAGCAAGCCGTGAAGCCATGACCGCCAAATTTGAGCAACTCACCTCAGAATTTGAAGGCAAAGATATCCCATTGCCTGAGTTTTGGGGTGGCTATGAATTGGTCGCAGAAAAAATCGAATTTTGGCAAGGGCGAGCCAACCGTATGCACGACCGCATTGTGTACTCATTAGCGGATGGTGCATGGGTGATGGAACGGTTACTGCCATAAATTATACGATGCTGGAAGGATAGATTGTTACCCCAATCTATCCACGATTTCATCAATTTTCCATCTTAATCATAATTTTATTCTGCTAAAATTTGGGCGTTTGTGATTCGTTAATGGTTAAAAATGATGGTTAAATGATGACATTATCTTGGCAAAAACTTAAAAAACCGCTACTAAAACGCCTTATCGCTTTGATATTACTGGTATTGGTGAGCTTGTACTTTTTTATACTAAAAGAAGTGCATTACACCATCCATGCACCCCAGTTTAGCCAATCCGCTAATCAACAAAAGCAAGCATTTAAAATTGCGTTACTCACCGATTTGCATGGTTGTTATTATGGTGAAAATCAACATACCATTGTCGATAAATTAAAAGCCAATCACCCAGATGTGATTTTATTGGGCGGTGATATTTATGATGATGACGTGGCGTTTACCCATACCGATATCTTGCTGTCGCAACTCTCCGCCATTGCACCGACTTATTATGTCGATGGTAACCATGAATGGTGGCTTCCCAGTGGGCAACGCCTTGATACCCTAAAACGTATTTCAAGCTATGGCATTACCCCAATTATGGGAAAACAAGTCCCAATCGCCAATACCAATATTGTGCTTTTTGGGCTGTCCGACCCTGATAGTGGCACGTTTGATAGCGAGCTGAAACTGTTGGGTAGTCAAGCGAAAGCTGAAAGCGTCAATGTGTTGCTATCGCACCGTCCAGAGCGGATAGATGAATATAAACAGTATCCGTTTGATTTGGTGTTGTCGGGTCATGCTCATGGCGGTCAATGGCGGATTCCGTATCTGATGAATGGGTTAATCGCCCCTAATCAAGGGTTATTTCCCAAGTATGCAGGGGGTGAGTATGCGTTTGAGGGGATATTTAACAATACAAATGCTAACGGGACAAATGCTAAACAGGCGAAAACCACGCATTTAATCGTCAGCCGAGGGCTGGCGAGGGAAAGTACCAAAGTGCCACGCTTTTTTAATCATCCAGAGTTGGTGTTTATTGATGTGAGTAAGTAGCTTTAATACGAAATAACCTTGATACATTTAATATCAAAAACTAGAAAGCCAAACCAATGGCTCGCAGATTCAGACTTTTTATTTGCTGGTAAGTAAGAACGTTAAAAATTTTTAAAAATATCATGTGTAGGTATATTTTCGTGCAATGACTTCTTTTAACCGTTAGGTTGCATCAATTATATCTAGAGTGTTAGCATATAAAATTCTCAGCCCAGAGTTATGCACTATTAATTTAATAGGTTTTTTTGTCTAACTATTTGTATAACGATATTTTTTAAATAGAAAATATTATTAAAAACAGGTATTTATCCATAATGTTCACCGACACCCACGCCCATATTAATCGCCTCGACCTCACCCATCATGGCGATATTCGCACCGCCCTACAATCCGCCAAAGATGCCAACGTGCATCGCATCATGGCGATTATGTGTGACTTTGACGAATACGCACCGATTGGCGAGCTTATCAAGACCGACATTGACGGCTTGACCCTCGGTATGAGTGCAGGGATTCACCCTTGCCAAGACGTGATTCATCAAGACCCACGCCAAATTACTACTGAGAATTTGGTCGAGCTTGCCAGTCCAAGCCATGTGTGGGCGATTGGGGAAACAGGCTTGGATTATTACTGGTCACAAGATTTTATCAATGAGCAAAAACGCAGTTTTGCCGAGCATATCCACGCCAGCCAAACCCTCAAAAAACCCATCATCGTGCATACTCGCAATGCCCGAGCCGACACCATTGATGTGCTAAAAGCCGAACAAGCCGAGCATGGCATTATCCATTGTTTTACCGAGGATTATGACACCGCCAAAAAAGCCTTGGATTTGGGCTTTTATATCTCATTGTCGGGGATTGTTACCTTTAAGACCGCTACCGAATTGCAAGACGTTGCAAAAAAACTGCCGATTGACCGTATTCTTATCGAAACCGACAGCCCATACCTTGCCCCTGTGCCAAAGCGTGGCAAGCCCAATGAACCTGCCTTTGTACCGTATGTGGCGGACTTTTTGGCAAAATTATACGGCTTGCCGATTGAGCAATTTGCCAAACAAACCGATGAAAATTTTAATCAGCTATTAAGCCAATATCAATAATCGTTAAAAGTGATTGGCAATGACTAAACGGTCATGTATGATATGGCAAAATGAACTGGCAAGTTTAAAGTTTTGTGATTGGAGTGATTGATGAGTCGTCAACAGCAGTTTAAGCATCGTGAAGAAACTATCTTAGCCGTTGCCGAACAGTTATTACTGGATTCTGGCGAAGGTGATATCACGTTGGATAATCTAGCGGAACAACTTGACCTTGCCAAAGGCACGCTGTACAAGCATTTTGCCAGTAAAGATGAGCTGTTTTTACGTATTATCATCCGCCATGAAGAGCATTTATTGGCAGTGAGTTTGATTGATGATGAGATTTCGGCAGGGGTGTCACGGTTTATTTTATGTCATTTGTTAAACCCACAAAAAGCCATGTTACTCAACCAAATCGAGGAACGCCTTGCCAGTTCAAGCGTAGGGCTAAATAAGCTATTTTCTCAATTGTATGATATTCGCCGTGAACGCATGAAGCGAGTGATTGCCTTGACCACCCATTATCTGCAATCGCAAAATAGTTGCTTGAGTACCAGAGATTATTTGGCGACCATTTGGGCGATGGGGCAGGGTGGGGCAGGCTTGCTGAATTCGAGTTTTTATCAACGTTATTTGGGCAGGCGAGATACGCTTCGCTTGGCGTTGGTGCAACAGATTTTGGATATCCCAAAGCAGTACCCAAAAGGCAGAACCGAAGGGATGTTTGGGCATTTGCCGTATGAGGGTATGCCTCCAGAGGTTTAAGTAAAAGAATTTATGCCATCATTTGCCCCTATCACCAAAAAACCGCCTCATCAACACGGCTTTACCCTTGTGGAAATCATGGTGGTGATTGTGATTATGACGATTTTTGCAGGCATGATGACCTTATCGGTGAGTGGTAGTGATAATCGTAAAAATATGGCTTTTTATGAACATTTACAAAGTAATTTAACCCATATTCGGTTATTAGCCAGTGAGCAAATGCAACCCTACGGACTGGCGATTAAACTGGCACAAGGCGATAACCCTAGCCAATTGATGGTGGTTAAACTTACCAATGCCAATTCATCCAATCCCACAAACAGCACGACTACTAATACCAAACCCACCGCCCCCAGTTGGCAACTCGAAAAGCAAATACCACCCCTTGATGTGCCAAATAATATCACTGTCAATATTCAAACACTTGATACGATGAATAATATGCTGATAAATCAACAAGCTCCGAATTGGCTTGTGGGTAATCAAGCACCGCCTGTGGTATGGTTTGGGACAGGGGAAGCCACGCCTGTGCAGATTAGCTTACAAAAGACCAATCCTAACGATAGCACGGTTTACCCGATTGGACAGCCCATCATTATTAATCAATTTGGGGCAGTGGAGTTGGCAAAATGAACCATGTGATTGCCAAGCATTTTGCAAATTTACCGAACCAACAACGAGGCTTTACCTTAATTGAGGTGATGGTGGCATTGGCGATTTTGGCAGTGGTTGCTGTGTCCGCCAGTCAAGCCAGTCGTAGCTATGTGCAGTCAGTCGGTAATATGAAGCAACGCAGTTTGGCGTATTTTGTCGCCCAAAATACCTTGGCGGATTTACGTATTCAGCAAACGTGGTTGACCGCTTCCGAAACTCGCCAAGCCCAAATGGGCGGTCAAGCGTGGCAAGTGACCATTGCCCCTAGTGAGTTGGTAGGGCTAGGTTCGGATACGCTAAAAAAAGTCGAGATACAAGTCGCCCCTGTGACCCAAGGCAATGTTGGGCATTCGATTGTTAGTTTGGAAGGGACGATTCGTAAAATGGATAACCAACATTAACCACGCATAAGAGCCGTACCCACACGATGCCACCACATTTTCACCCAGCTTTACCTAGCCATTTACGTCAGCCCCAACAAGGCTTTACCTTGATTGAGCTATTGGTGGCGTTGATGATTTTTGCGATGTTGGCAATGGCAGGGTGGCAAATTATGGATAGCTTGAATAAAGCCAGTGACCAAGCCAAACGCCAAATTGCCCAATTAAGCGAGCTTGAATACGCCTATTTACAGCTTTCGCAAGATTTTGCCCAAGTCAATAATTACGTGGTGATGCCTGTGGGGGTGAGTTTATCTGCCAATGCCACGCAGTCACAACAGCCACAAGCCATCCCCCCCAATCTTGCCCCAACCTTTAGCCTAAACGCACAGCAAGTGGACTTTGTGCGGTTTGCCAGTCCAGACCCACGGCTCAATCCGCCTCCCACTTTGGCGAAAATTCGCTATGTGGTGATGGATGGTAAACTGGTGAAACAGCGATTTTATCAATTGCATCCCAATGCCAATAATGCCAATCAAGAAACCCCTAGTCAAAGCGTGGTGCTAAATGCGGTGGAAAATCTGCAATGGACGGCATTAACGCCAGAGCCTGTCAGTCGTTTTCCAGACCCAAAAACCTTGCAACAAGCCCAAGCCACGGCGAATAACAATAATAATAACAGTGCGACTGCGACAGCCAATACTAACACCAATCAAAATACCGCCAGTACGGTGGCAAGTTTGGATTTGACCCCTTATCAACAACTACCCAAAGGCGTGGCGGTGAGTTTTACTTACCAAGGTCAGCCGATTACATGGCAATTTGCCTTGCCGAGCCAAGCCCCTCAATTAGGGCAACTTGCACAAACCAATTCATCACAAAGCAATCAAGGCTCATCATCAAACACCCAAAATCAATTGTCCAATGGTACAAATAATACCAATAATTCAGCCAATCTTAATAACAGTGCCAATACGAATACGAACATTCAGCCCACTGGCTCACCACAGAGGGACGATTGATGAAAGAATTTGATAAAAAAGTATCTATGCCAACACAGCAGGGTATGGCATTATTGACGATTTTATTATTGGTGGTGGCAATTACCATCATCGCAGGCAGTATGCTTGCCAGCCAAAAGGTCATGCTCCGCCAATATGAATTGACCAAAAATCAAGGGCAAATGTACGAATATGCGTTGGCAGGCGAGGCAATCGCCATTGAGTTGATTGATAAAGATAGCCAAATCAACCAAACCGACAGCGTGCAAGACGCTTGGGCAAAGCCGATTCCCAGTCATCCTGTGACAGGTGGTGCGGTGCAAGTGCAAATTCGTGACCAAGCCAGTCTTTTTAATATCAATAACTTATACCATGATGGTAAGGTGGATAAACAGGCGTTGGCATTTTTTCAAGCCTTATTGCAAAGCCACGATATCGAGCCGAATGTGGCATTTGCCGTGCTAGACTGGCAAGACCCTGACAGCGACCCCACGCCAGAAGGTGGGGCAGAGGCGGATTATTACCAAAGCACAGGCAAACCCATGCCAATAGCGATTGCCAATCAGCCATTTTTGGCGGTGGACGAACTGGTGTATGTGCGAGGAATGGATAAACAAAAATTGGCAAAGATAAAACCCCTGCTGACAGCTTTGCCGTTTTTTGTGCCGATGAATGTCAATACCGTTCAGCCATCGCTACTGAGCATTTTGCCGATGGTTAGCCCAGCTAAAGAAAATGCCAATAATAGCAATAATGCTCATACGGATAACAATGGCAATTCACAAAATGGCTCAAATGCCAATCCTAACGGCACGCCTAATGCCAACAATGCTCAAAATAATAATTCAAATAACAACTCAAACAATCATGCCCCAAACAGCATGCTAGATATGAGCCAGTTGGCAAGTTGGGCGAGTAAACGTTCGACTGCCATGCCAGTGCAAAGCCTTGATGAATTTTGGCAACAGCCTGTGTTTGCCAGTATCAGCGGTCAACAACAAGCAGTCAATGGTTTATTGGCGGTGGATAGCCGAGTATTTGAATCGGTGGTGGCGGTGAAAGTTGACGATAAAAGCCGTTATTTGGTTAGCCAAATTGCCAAAATCCCTGCATCCAATGCCAATAATGGGTTAAATAATCCCACCAACTCAGTGACGCATAATGGACAGGTACAAGCCTTTAATCGGCGGTTTTTGGCGGTAAGGCCTGAGTAATTTGTGACTTTGAGGGTATATTTTTTAGAATATTTTTTTGTAAAATAATGTAAAATAGGCGTTTTTTTATAAGTTTACCCAAGAATGATGGTGCTTACGCCATTATTTTTCTCAAGTTTTATCCAAGTTGTTAATTTAGGGCAGTGATTATGGATGCTTTGAAACGCTATTTTGGTATTGATGATGTCAATACTACTGTTAAAACCGAATTTTTGGCAGGTTTAACCACTTTTTTGACCATGGCTTATATTATTTTTGTCAATCCAGATATGTTGGCAAAAGCAGGCATGGATAAAGGAGCGGTATTTGTCGCTACTTGTTTGGCTTCTGCGATTGGTTGTTTTTTGATGGGCTTTATCGCTCGTTTACCAGTTGCCCTTGCCCCTGGTATGGGACTCAATGCCTTTTTTACTTTCTCTGTGGTATTGGGCATGGGAAAAAGCTGGCAAGTGGCATTGGGTGCGGTATTTATCTCAGGTTTGTTGTTTGTCGCCATCAGTGCCTTTAAGCTTCGAGAATGGCTGATTAATTCAATTCCTTATACACTCAAGCAAGGTATTGTGGCTGGGATTGGAGCATTTTTGGCATTTATTGCCCTAAAAAGTTCCGAAATCATTGTCGCCAGCCCTGCTACTTTTGTGACAATGGGAGATTTGACCAGTTTTGCCCCTGCGATGGCGATTTTGAGTTTCTTTTTGATTGTGGTATTTGTTCAGCGGAAAGTCCCTGCAGCTGTGATGTTATCAATTTTGATTATCACTGTGATTAGTTTGTTGTTTGGGCAAACGCATTATACAGGGCTTATTTCTGCACCGCCGTCAATCGCTCCCACTTTTATGCAATTGGATATTGCTGGGGCATTGGATGTGGGGATGGTCAGTGTGATTTTTGCCTTTTTATTTGTGGTATTGTTTGACACCTCAGGCACACTGATTGGCGTGACCAAAAAAGCAGGTTTAATGAAAGCGGATGGTAACATCCCAAATTTGGGTAAAGCTTTGTTTGCTGATTCAACGGCAGCGGTAGCAGGTTCGTTGTTGGGTACATCATCCGTTACCAGTTATGTTGAGAGTACCGCAGGCGTGGCGGCAGGTGGACGCACAGGTTTGACCGCTATTGTCGTTGGTGTGTTGTTTTTATTGGCATTGTTTTTTGCACCACTGGCAGGCATGATTCCTGCGTATGCCACGGCAGGGGCAATTTTTTATGTTGCGGTATTGATGCTATTTACCTTGCGTGAGGTAGATTGGGACGATTTGACCGAAGCGTCACCTGTGGCAGTGGTTTTATTATTAACACCATTGACATTTTCGATTGCAGATGGGATTGCGTTGGGATTTATCACGTATACGCTTGCCAAACTTGTGAGTGGTCGCCATCGTGAAGTTAGCCCAGCTGTGTGGGTGTTGACGGTGATTTTATTGGCAAAATTTGTGTTTTTGGGGCACTAACATCAGAAGGTATCCAGAGTATCGCTGTCAATGTGAACCCATGAACTGTAACGTTCAGGGTGGGTATGGCAACCACTCTTAAGGTTTCCTGATACACCCAAAGGTGCAGGCATACACAACAAGCGGAAAGAACGCATACCCTAAGGTAAATTATCAGCTCAGGTAATAACATCAACTGGCGAATACCCCAGATAAGGATATTTTAGCAGTTTTTGCCAGTCATTGCAAAAACTGCATCAAAACCCAGTGTATTGAGCATAAAAAGCTATGCTATAATCGACCGATATTTTGTGGAATTCGTCATTGTTTGTTAACCAAAGGTTTTATCATGTCAATTGCTACTACTACCAACAAAAAAATCCCCCATGTCTTAATGATTCTTGACGGTTTTGGACATCGAGAAGACCCTCGTGACAATGCCATCGCCAATGCCAACACCCCAAATCTTGATAAAATCTACCAACACTTTCCGCATGGGCTGATTTCTGCCTCGCATCAAGACGTTGGCTTGCCAGATGGTCAATTTGGTAATTCAGAAGTCGGACACATGAATTTGGGAGCAGGGCGTGTGGTGTTCCAAGATTCCACTCGTATTCACAATGCTATTCGTGATAAGGATTTTTTTAGCAATGAAGCCTTGGTGGGAGCGGTGCAATCTGCCAAAGCCGAAGGCGGTCACGTGCATATCATGGGGTTATTATCGGATGGTGGTGTGCATTCGCATCAAGACCATTTGGTCGCTATGTGTGAATTGGCATTGCAACAAGGGGTCAAATCCGTATTTGTGCATGCGTTTTTGGATGGGCGTGATACCCCACCGAAAAGCTCAGATACTTTTATTGCTGATTTTGAACAAAGTATTGCAAGCCTTAATGCCCAATATACTGGCAAGGTATATTTGGTAAGCCTAATTGGACGCTATTTTGCGATGGATAGGGACAAGCGTTGGGAACGTGTACAAAAAGCCTATGAGCTGATGACCCAAGCCAAAGCCACCAATGTAGTCGATTCTGCGATGCAGGGTATTGAGCAAGCGTATGCCGATGACAAATCCGATGAATTTGTCGAACCAACATGGGTTCGTTATGTTGATAAACCTGCTGATTTTGGTACAATCAATGACCATGATAGCTTGATATTTATGAACTTTCGTGCTGACCGAGCCAGAGAAATTTCGCAAGCATTTTTATTGGCGGATTTTGCAGGCTTTGAGCGTCAAAAAACCCCAAAACTTGCCAGTTTTGTCTGTTTGACCAAATTTTCCGATGAAATTGAAGCCCATCCATTGACCCAAACTGCTTTTGATGCCAAAGAGATGGTCAATACTTTGGGTGAATATTTACAAAATTTGGGCAAAACCCAACTTCGTATTGCCGAAACCGAAAAATATGCTCATGTTACATTTTTCTTTAGTGGTGGGCGTGAGGCGGAATACCAAGGTGAACAGCGTATTTTAGTCAATTCACCCCAAGTCGCCACGTATGATTTACAGCCCGAAATGAGTGCGTTTGAAGTCACCGAAAAGCTCAAACAAGCGATTGATTCGGGGGAATATGATGTGTTGATTGTCAACTATGCCAATGGCGACATGGTGGGACATACAGGGAAATTTGAAGCAGCCGTGAAAGCGGTGGAAACCTTGGATACTTGTGTGCAAGTGATTGTCGATACGGTACTTGCCAATCATGGACATTTGCTGATTACGGCTGACCACGGTAATGTTGAACAAATGCAAGACTATGAAAGTGGGCAAGTGCATACTCAGCACACCACCGAGCTTGTACCATTGATTTATGTCAATGAAAATGCCACGCCAGCCATGCAGGTGCGTGAAGGTGGTAAATTGGCAGACATCGCCCCAACATTGTTGGCATTAATGCAACTGCCACAGCCAAGCGAAATGACAGGGCAGAATTTATTGGTTTGATAGTATTGGATGGTATCGTTATGTAAATTATAAGACAAGTTTTGTAGGGGCGTATTGCATACGCCCATAATTTCAAACGGTTATCTTTGATTTACTTAACTATAAAAACAAAAAAGGCAGAAAGACAATGCGTACGCCCCCTTTTAGATTGCAATCTGACAACCGTCCTAAGCTTCATTTAGGGATTCGCTTGATGTTGATGCTTGCCCCTCAAGCCTTCACGACCGTTGCAATGGGGGCGAGCTTGCCAAATAAGCCCACCGCATTGCTGCTTGATTCTACCATTACGCAAGTGATGGCGAATAACCATCAACCAATGAGCGAGCATCCCAATAACAGCGAAGCTGAAGATGATGGCGGTGAAGTGGATATTGGCAATGATATGCCACTGCCGACCACTGAATCTCCCACGCCAAACCCAGTACCAACCCCAACCACCCCACAAACACCTACAGTCGACTTACCGCCTGTTGCCCCCAACATTGCCCAAGTACCACTCGGAGCAGTATCACCCCAAACCGTGGCAAAATTTGTCAAACTCATTGATGTCGTGCGTCAAGAATATGTCAATGAAGTTGATGATGAGGATTTATTTGCCAATGCTATGATGGGGACATTGACTGCCTTAGACCCCTATTCGGAATATTTGGATAAGACAGCATTTGAGAATTTACGCCTATTTACCGAGGGGGATATTGGTAGTATTGGGGTAAAAGTCAGCTACCATGATGATGTCAAAGCGTGGGTATTTGATGAAGTGTTAGCCAATTCCCCTGCGTCACAGCGAGGGATTAGCCAAGGCAATTACTTGCATCAAATCAATGATAACAAACTGACCGATGAGCAGACCCAACAAGATGTTAATCAATTATTATCTGGTATTGCAGGCACGCAAGTCAAACTGGTGGTATCCGATGTCGGACGGCGTAAGCACAATGTATTGGTACAACGCACACTGGTCGAGCAACAAACCATGAATGCCCGTGTGATGCGAGGCATTGCAGTGGTACAAATTCCTGTGTTTCAAAATACCACCAAGCAACAAGTTTTGACCGCCTTATCTGCTTTGCGTCAGCCATTTCATGCCATTGTATTGGATGTCCGCAACAATCCAGGGGGTGTGCTATCGGCCGCCAATGATGTTGCCAGTTTATTTATGGCAAATAAACCTGTGGTGCAAGTAAAAAATCGCCAAGGCTTACAAGAATTAATCAAAACCCAAGATAATCCGCAGTTTGCCAATATTCCGCTTGCAATACTACAAAACCGCTATTCTGCTTCTGCCTCTGAAGTGCTAGCCAGTAGCTTGCAAGAAAATAACCGTGCCAAAATCTATGGCGAAACCAGCTATGGCAAAGGCTCAATCCAAAGTATCATTCCGCTCAATGATAATGAAGCGGTCAAACTTACCGTGGCTCATTACTACTCTGGACTGGGTAAAAAAATTGATGGGGTTGGCGTCAAGTCCGATTATCCCCTTGCCAATACGGAATTATACTGGGAAAATGATGTGGTCAATCACCTGCAACAAAGCGTGCCAACCGCTCAATATCGGTTTGAACCAAGCCCTGCGACTCAAGCGTTTTAATCGTATTTTTAATCTCCCCCAACTCCCTCTTTGCGAAAGAGGGGGCTATCTACCTAATACTCATCTTCTGAATAAAACCGTGGGTCAATGGCATCTAAATCAGCAATTCGCAATTTAGCATACTGTTTTTTGCAGAAGTTGGGGTCAAGCCTACACATGGCAGTTTGTAATTCATCAAGGCGAGCTTCGGACTGGCGAATATGCTCAAGCATTTTGACAAAGGTCACTGCAACAGGGTCTTGGGTATTGGGGTCGATGCCGTATTGGTGAAATCCCCCTGCTTGCTCAAGTTGGGTTTTGCTGGCTTCTTGACAATCTGATGATGCCTTGGTGGTTGAAGTGTTAGTTAGATGGGTTGTATTATCGTTATTTTGAGCCAAATCGTTGGCATTATTTGTCGTATTAGCCGATTTATTATGGGTATTATCAGGCTCTAATTCGTGAACCAAGGCTTTATCGTGAATCATTCTTGCTGCACTACCAACCATGGTCGCCCCAGCAGGAACTTCCTTAACCACCACCGCATTTGAGCCGATTTTGGCATATTTCCCCACAGTAAAACCGCCCAATACCTTTGCCCCAGCTCCCACCACGACACCATCTTCGAGGGTGGGGTGACGTTTGCCCTCATTGAGCGACACGCCCCCCAAGGTCACGCCGTGATATAAAGTCACATCATCGCCAATTTCCGCAGTTTCCCCAATCACCACCCCCATACCGTGGTCAATAAAAAAACGTCTGCCAATTTTGGCGGCAGGGTGAATCTCAATGCCTGTCAAAAAACGGTTGCCAAATGACACCATGCGAGCCATGCCTTTTTGGTCATGTTGCCACATTTGATGGGCGACTCGGTGCATTAACAACGCATGAACACCCGGATAGGTCAATAAAACCTCAAGGGTGTTGCGAGCGGCAGGGTCACGTTCAAATACGGCTTGTAGGTCTTCTTGTAGTTCCAATTTGATGCGAGCAAAACGTTGGGGGAGTTGGCGAATGGTGCGAGTGATTGACATAAAGATTCCTCAACGCAAAAGTGTATAGATGCTAAAACCGCTATGATATCACGATTGTTGGGGTGGGGAAAATAGTCAATGAGGGCTACTTTAGTTTAGCTAGCAAGGCTTTTAGCAGTTGGTATTCTTTGACATCAAGCTGTAACCGCCCAAATAGACGGCTGATGCGTTGGGGCATCATTTTGGATTGGCTGGGATTATAGAGTGACACGTGCTGTAATAGCTGTAAAAAATGATTTTCCAAATCCACTTGTTGGGCATGGGTGATGGCAGGTTCGTCCCATTGTTGGCGTTGGGGGAGGGCGATGCTATGCCAGTTGGCATCAGATTCTTGAGTGGGTTGGGTAGGCTGGATAGGCGGTAAGTCGCTATCAGCTTTGATATTGATATTTAACAGTCTTTCTTCTGCCACTTCATACCAAATACTGGCAATCACTTGCACGGCGGCTGCCACATTTAGCACAGGGTAGGCAGGATTGGCAGGAATTTGAATGTGAAAATTAGCAAGTTGCAATTCTTCGTTGGTCAGCCCTCGGTCTTCACGCCCAAATACCAAAGCGACCTTTGGTAAAAAAGATGATGACTGTTGGTCAGTGGCTTGTTGTTTGGTGTGTGGTGGGTGAATATCTTGATTATGTGTGGCTTGTTGAATAAACTGCAGAAAATTATCAATGGCAAAATGGGATGCTTGACGAGGGGTCATCACAGGTTTGGGAATATGGCGTTGACGGCTACTGGTCGCCATGACCCAATGGCAGTCAGCAATCGCAAGCTCAAGGCTATCGACAAGGGTCACATTGTCCAAAATATCTCTTGCCCCAGCCGAATAGACATAGGCATCCTCATCAATTGGACGTTTGGGATTGACCACCACCAAATCACTCAGCCCCATGGTGTGCATGGCACGAGCGGTTGAGCCAATATTGGCAGGCAAGGTGGTATTCACCATGACAATGCGGATATTTGCCAAAAATGTGGTGAGCATCGCTGAGGTGTCGGACATCATGGGCATCAAATTAAGCAATCAAACTGGTAATTTGGGCATTGACCGCACGGCATTCAGTGACAATTTCATCAATCAATTGTTGGTGTTTTTTGATTTGATTACCACGGCAAATTTCTTGTAATTGGTAGCACATTTCGGTAAGGTTAGTCGCACCAAGGTTTGAGCTTGCTCCTTTAAGGCTGTGAGAAGCCTCATAGCCAAGGCGATTGTCATCGGTGTCAAAGGCGGTTTGCATTTCGGTCAGACGTTTTTCACTGTCCTGCATATAGGTTGTGATTAAATCGACAAAATCATCTTCCAATAATTCTTTCAGCTCTTCAAATTGGGGAATACTAATATGGCTCATCAAAATATCCTTTTATTAAAAAACACAGATTGTCATAAATAATTAACTCATACACATAATATTTACTAAAATAATCATTATAACTTAGTTTTGCCGTAATTTTAATGGTTAATTAAACAAATTTTAATGATTTCGTTGAATATGAAATTATTAGGATTTACGCATTTCCCAATCGTAGGTTGGGTAGAGCTTGCGATACCCAACAATTTGAATGGTTTAGGTTGGGTGTCATTCTTCCACCCAACCTACAAATGGCATTTTTGCGTAAGTCTTAATTATGTAAGTCCTATTAAGAAAACTGCCAATGTATGGCATCATTACCCACCCAGTTTCGCAGTTGTTCCAGTGTGGCTTCGTCTGGGGTGATTTGCCAATGCGGTGGCATATTAATATTGGCAATCGCCTCATCCGTATACACACATAGCTGTAAAGGCACGCCCAATTTTTGTGGTTCGTTGCCGTCTGACGTTGGGTCTTGGTCAAGTGGGTCATTGACAGGCTCAAACGCTTGCGGTTCAGTGGTGACGATTAAGCCTTCTAAACGTTGCAATAAATTCATGTCATCGCCAGCGATTTTGACTGAGATTTTTTTTAGCCAACGTTTACGAGCATCTGTTAAAGTTAAGACATTGATTAATGTGCCGTACAGTTGCCCTTCACGTTCGGACACTTTGCCTTGAATGATGACCACGGTTTCAAGTTTTAGTTTGTCTTTGACACGAGCAAAACGCTCCGCATAACAGCTCACCTCAATACGCCCTGTGCCATCATCAAGGCGAATCACCGAACGATTACCAAAATTGGCAACATCCATGATAAGCCCAGAAAAATATGCGGTATCGCCATATTTGGTTTCGCTTAAATTGGCGAGGTTGTTGGGGGTGTAGCGTTTGAGTTCGGCTCGATAGGTGTCAATCGGATGCCCTGTCAAAAATAGCCCCAAGGTGTCTTTTTCGCCTTTAAGCCGTTCGGCATCTGACCAAATTGGCGTATGGGGCAGTGGCGGTGGGGCGGTGACTTCGGCAATCTCAGCAAACATATCCACCATGCCGAGATTGTCATTTTGGCGTTGTTGTTCGGCAGCTTGCACGGCTTTAGGTAGCTCTGCCATCAACGCCCCACGAATGTCAAAGCCTCGGTCATCGGACAAATCGCTTCGTAAAGTGCTGGCAAAGGTGTCAAAACAGCCTGATTTTATTAAGGCTTCAAGGGTGCGTTTATTGACTTTTCGTGTGTCCACTCGTTGACAAAAATCATATAAATCGGTGAAATTTCCCCCTGTTTGGCGAGCTTCTACGATGGATTCGACCGCCCCTTCGCCCACGCCTTTGATACCGCCCAAGCCATATACGATGGTTTTTTTATCTTTTGGTACAAATTGCCAATTGGAATGATTAACACAAGGGTTTTCGACTGTTAATCCAAAATTTTCTCGGCAATCATTGATTAAAAACACCACGCTATCCGTATTATTCATGTCCGAGGTGATGACCGCCGCCATAAATTCACTGGGGTAATAATGCTTCAAATACGCAGTTTGATACGCCAACACACCGTAGGCAGCCGAGTGGGATTTGTTAAAACCGTAGCCTGCGAATTTTTCCATCAAGTCAAATACGCCACCTGCCAGCCCTGCGTCAATGCCTTGACCAATCGCCCCATCGACAAAGGTAGTGCGTTGCTTTGCCATTTCTTCGGGTTTTTTCTTACCCATCGCACGGCGTAGCATATCCGCCCCACCAAGGCTATAGCCTGCCATGGCTTGCGAAATTTGCATCACCTGCTCTTGATACACGATAACGCCATAGGTATTTTCAAGAATCGGCTCAAGGCGTTCATGGTCATACGCCACCACCTCACGCCCATGTTTGCGGTCAATGTACATATCCACCATCCCAGCATCGAGCGGGCCGGGGCGGTACAAGGCACACATGGCAATCACGTCTTCGATATTGGTGGGTTTGAGCTTGGCAAGGTATTTTTTCATCCCTGTACTTTCTAGCTGAAACACCGCCGTGGTATGAGCGTCTTGAAGTAATTTATAGGCATTTTTATCATCAAGGGGTAGGGTTTCTAAATCCAGTGGCGGTTCGCCCTCTTTGGCACGTCTGGCATTGATATTTTTGACCGCCGCATGAATCACGGTCAAATTTCGCAAGCCCAAAAAGTCAAACTTGACCAAACCGACCGCTTCTACGTCATCTTTATCAAACTGGCTGACTCGATGTCCTTCATCATCGCAATAAATTGCACTAAAGTCGGCAATACGATTGGGGGCAATTAGCACGCCCCCTGCGTGTTTACCCACATTGCGAGTGATACCTTCAAGTTTGACCGCCATTTCCCAAATTTCGTTGGCATCGTCATAGTCCATATTGTCTGGATTATGGAGTAAATCATTGAGTTGAGGCTCTTGTTCCACCGCTTCGGCTAGTGAAATACCGGGGGTTTTGGGAATTAATTTAGAAATTTTATCCGCCAAACCATACGATTTACCCTGTACCCTTGCCACGTCACGCACCACGGCTTTGGCCGCCATCGTACCAAAGGTAATAATCTGCGATACCGCTTCACGACCGTATTTTTGGGCGACATACTCAATGACACGGTCACGCCCCTCAATACAAAAATCCACGTCAAAGTCAGGCATCGACACACGTTCTGGGTTCAAAAACCGCTCAAACAGCAAATCATACGCCAAAGGGTCAAGGTCAGTGATATTCAGCGAATACGCCACCAACGAACCCGCCCCAGAACCACGCCCCGGCCCGACAGGCACATCATTGGCTTTTGCCCAGCGGATAAAATCCATCACAATTAAAAAGTAACCCGGAAAGCCCATCTGCAAAATGGTATTAATCTCAAACTCAAGACGTTCATTATAAGGCTTGCGGATATCTGCCCAATTATCGCCACGTTTGGCTGGTGGATACAGTTTTTCCAAGCGTCTTTCTAAGCCCTCTTGCGAGGTACGCCGAAAAAACGTTTCGATGGTATCGCCCTCTGGAATCGGAAATTCTGGCAACACGTTAATCCCAAGGGTCAAAATCACGTTACAACGCTTGGCAAGCTCCAACGTATTGTCAATGACCGCAGGCATATCACTAAATAGCTCAGTCATCTGTTGTTGGGTTTTAAGGTGTTGTTCAGCGGAGTAATTTTTGGGGCGAGTCGGGTCAGCAAGCACTTGCGAATTGGCAATGCACACCCTTGCTTCATGTGCCTCAAAGTCGTCTTTGGTCAAAAATCGTACATCATTATGGGCGATAATCGGCACATGATATTGCTGGGATAAGCGAATGGCTTGCTCAATAAAACGGTCTTCATTGGGGCGGTGGGTGCGTTTGATTGCCAAATACACACGGTCGCCAAACACGGCTTGCCACTCATTTAGCAACTCATCGGCACGCTCGACATGACCAGATAGCATGGCTTGCCCCACGTCTGATTTTTCGGTAAAAAGTACAATCACGCCTGTGGCACGCTCAAAAATCCACTCACGGCGAATGATGGGTTTGCCCAATACTTGCCCATCAGTAAAGCCCAATGACACGATATTGGTTAAGTTCTGATAGCCTTCTTGGGTACTGGCAAGCAAAGTCACCGTGGTGCTGTCATTGTCCAAATACACTTCAGAGCCGATAATCGGCTTGACCCCTGCATCAAGGCAGGCTTTGTAAAATTTTACCGTGGCATATAGATTGGATAAATCGGTCAACGCAAGGGCAAGCTGTCCGTCTTTACTGGCGGTTTTTACCAATGATTTGATACGGATAATCGAGTCGGTAATGGAAAATTCGCTGTGAATACCAAAATGTACAAATGCCATGCGTTGCCTTTTTTATACCTAATTTATAAAGGCGTATTATACTATGTTTTGGGGTGGGTTTTGATAAAAGTGGTGGGAGTTGGTATGATTTTGCAGTGGGTTTTATGCTAAAATAACGCTATATCCGCCCATAGCTCAACAGGATAGAGCAGTTGCCTCCTAAGCGACCGATTTGGGTTCGAGTCCCGATGGGCGGACTTTTATTTGTCATTTATTGCGTTTCAAATGCTTGATTTAACGCTTGTTCTACGGCATCAATGCGATTTTGGCATACTTTATAGGCATTGATAGATTCTTCGACAATATTCATCAGTTCATCAATATTTGGTTCTTGGCTGTTTTGCAGGGTTTGGGCGTTTTTTTGCAAAATGTCATAGGCAGTTTTAAAGTCTTGGGGTTGGGTCATGTTGTCACCTTGAATTGATTGGATTTCGTAAGGTATGTTTTACGCACCATTGAAAGTTACAGGGATAGGACTTACGTATTTAACCAAATCGTAGGTTGGGTAGAGCTTGCGATACCCAACAATTTCAATGGTTTATGTTGGGTGTCATTCTTCCACCCAACCTACAAATGGCATTTTTGCGTAAGTCCTATTTATTCTACTTACGCAAAAATTTATGGTTTTGCGTAAGTCCTACTATAGTATTATTTAGGGTCATACGGCACAAGGTTATCATAGCCGATACTTTGCCCTGTGTCGCCCCCAAAGCCCTGTTGTCGCCATACTTCAAACAAGGTAATCGCCACGCTATTGGATAAATTAAGGCTACGAGAGGTCGGCAACATCGGCAAACGTAGCCAATTATCCGCCCCAATGCTACTACGAATCTCGTCATCCAAGCCTGCGGTTTCTGAGCCAAATACCAACGCAATGTTTTTATTACTGCTAAAATCTTGGGCATATAGTGGCTGGCTAAGTTTGGTGGTCAGTGCCACAATTCGCTCAACGTGAGCCTGTTGCAAGGCATCTAGGGCAGTTTGCCAATCTTGATGCACTTGTACATTTGCCCATTCGTGGTAGTCTAGCCCTGCACGGCGGAGTTTTTTATCTTCTAGCTCAAACCCCAATGGCTCGACTAGATGCAACATCGCCCCTGTGTTGGCACATAAGCGAATAACATTGCCTGTGTTACTGGGCATTTTGGGATTGACAAGCACCACATGAATCATGGCTGACTTCCTTTTTACAAAAAATTAATAAGCTTTATGAATTTGCAATATTTTTTAACATATCAATGACAATTACTACTAAAACGTTACATTATCGCTATGGCGGTGTTGGCGACAAGCGGTTAAGATAAATTTACTAAAGGTTGCCATTTGATTGATGCGACTTTTATCAAAGCTTTATTTTAATCAAAAATCCAATTGAGGACAAACTTATGAAAAAATTAATCCTTGCTACGGTCGCTTCTGTATTCGTATTAACTGGCTGTAATACCATCAAAGGTTTTGGTCAAGATGTTTCAAAAACAGGCGATGCAGTATCAACCACTGCTCAAAAAGTTGAAAACAAAATGTAATTTTGATAAAAGAAAAAAACCCATCGACAATGCCGATGGGTTTTTTTATACACCAGAGGAATTAACCTGCTTTTGGCAAGTTTTCTGGTAGGTAGCAACGTAGGTAAGCAATCACTGCGGTGATGGCTTCTTGACGATAGCTGTCAGTAATTTTTTGCTCTGAACGGTATGCCAAGGTAAATACGCCATTCACTAGACCATAAGCCACCAATAATTGTTGTTTGATGGTGTCAAGATTTGGCATTTTATAATGGGCTGATAGTTTGTCATAAACCAAGTTACTGATTTCTTTTTCGATTTCGCTACCGAAAGCATTGCCTTCAAAATCAGGGGTGTTGGTTTCATAAATCAAACGAGCAACAGTTGGGTCAGCTTGAATCACTTCAACACCAGTATCAACCAATGCAGTGACGTAGGCTTGCCAACGGCTGTATTTTTGTGAGTCAACGGCTTCAAGTTTTTTGAAGATTTCCATCGCATTTAAGAAACGCAATGCCAAGAAAATCGCTTCAACATTTGGGAAGAAATGATAGGCTGATGCACGTGGAATGTCTGCTTTTTCACAAACATCTGCTAAGGTGATTTGGCTAATTGGACGTGTAGCACTTAACTCTTTGGCAGCTGCCAATAGTTTTTGACGGCGTAAACGACCTTGTTGGCTGGTGAATTTGAATTTATTGGGAACAAGACGACGGGCTAACTCTGAATCTGCCAATACATCTTCGATTTTTTCATCATAAGAACTTGCCATTGTGTACTCCTAGTTTAACAAAATACTGCTTTGACAGCAGTCACCACAAAAAACTAATGATTGCTGAGGGTATCGTATAACATGATTTGAGCTCTAACCAAACCGTGGTCGGTCGGACGCTGTTCATATACGAATTTTAGGTGGTCATTAAAATAATCGACCTGTAGCACCTCGCCTAAAGCGAATTTACTATCTTTTAAAAACTGTTCAGATACCAAAATCTGGTCTAATACTTCTGGCATCCCTTGATGAATGTGGGTATAAGCCACATCTCGTAACCAATGATTGCGTGTTTGCACCGAGGAGGCATCGTACAGCACAATATCTCGCACTGCTTTATCATAAAATACCTCGCCTGCCTCACTTAATAGCTGACATGTTTCGCTTTGTATCACGTCATTCATGTCACCCAATAAAATCAAGGGCTGATTATTATTACGTAATCACTCAATCACCACTTGGCGGATACCTGCCGCCTCTGAGGCTCGCATACATAAGCTACGTAATTTGGCACGCACTCGAATCAATGGGTCTTGTTTATCTTCTAACGGCTCGCCGTTGGCATCTTCCAAATAATCAGGGCGTTTGCTCTTGAGGTGGGCGACTATCACAGTCACCAATGCCCCTGTGGGTAAACGAATATCTGCGACCAACGGTGGACGATTAAAACTTTGATACAAACCAACATCTGGGATGTCCAGCACAGCGACCGAAGGCATTTGGGTTAATAATTCAGATTTGACAATCTCAAAGCGTGATACCAACCCCACCGAGGGTGTGCCTATCGCCCCATGACCCTGCGTCAGCGGACTTTGGGCTTGATTACTCGCCATTGGAAAGGCGACATAATAATCATCCATCCCTGCCCGATGACATAACTCAATCATCGCTTGCTCGTCCCACACTTCTTGGCAACCAATTACATCCGATTGCAATCGCTGAAATAAGGGAGCTAATGCCTCAATTTTGGCATGATATTGTTGCTCAGTATAAGCAGGCGTATTGTGATAAAACGTCCGATTGGGTAACGCAAAATTCAATAAATTGGCAGTTGCCACAATAAATGGTTTACTCACCCTACTATCCTCTTTTTAGATTTCCCGCTTTTTAGGCTTGGTCACGCATAACCCAATTAGACAATGTGCATTAGGGTTAATTCTGCTCGGCTTTCTACCATCAGTTTATCAAAAATTTTTATCAAACAATCGACAATATGTCGAAAAACAAATACATTATATCCTAATAATACTTATAAACCTACAAAAATTGGGACAAAAGGAGAAAAATGTTGGATAAACGAGATAAATCTGTAGTGATTGGGTGCATTATAATCAGACATATATCCATTGTCGAGTATTTTTTACAAAAAAAACTAATATTTGCCGATATCCTTACAATTAATAAGGCTTTTTTGTTGACTAACATCAATAAATATCACAGCTTAACAACTCTTCTTTTTTAGCAAATTGCAATAGCGTGTTAAAGTTGTGTTTTTTTCTTACTGCATCAAAACAAAAAAGCCAAATCAAATAGACTTGGCTTTGAGTAACATAAATAACGATTATTTCGGACTACTGGCAGGGGCGGTGGTGCTGTTAGGGTCAGCCAATTGGTCGAATAAGCCACCATCTTTAAAGAATTTGCCCATGATATCATCCCAACTCCCAAACACTTCTCGTGGGCGGAAGGTGTTAATTGGCGGTAACTTATCCGCATTTTTTGCCAAAATTTGCTCATTACTTGGGCGTAAATACAAATCTGCAGATAATTGTTGAGCTGAATCAGACCATAAACTATCCAAATATGCTTTAGCAACTTCAGTCGTACCTTTTTTATCGGTGACACTTTTGACAATCGCCACAGGATTACTGGCGGTCACGGTATAACTTGGATAAACGATTTGCACTTGACCTTGTCCGAATTTTTTCACTGCCAAATTGGCTTCGTTTTCAAAGGTCACTAACACATCACCGATTTGACGTTGTAAAAAGGTGGTGGTGGCAGCCCGTCCGCCATTTTCATAAACAGGCACGTTTTTTAGCAGTTTTTTGACAAAATCTTGGGCTTTGGTTTGGTCGTTATTAAAGCTGTGTAAGCCATAGCCATACGCCCCCAAAAACGCATAACGCCCATTGCCTGATGTTTTGGGGCTTGCCAACACGATTTGCACACCATCTTTGCTCAAGTCTGACCAATCTTTGATGGCTTTGGGGTTGTCCTTACGCACAAGGAACACCACGGTACTGGTGTACGGCACGGCTTCATTAGGGAACTGTTGTCGCCAATCTTGAGCGACCAAGCCTTTTTTGACCAATAATTCCACGTCCGAGCCTTGGTTCATGGTGACGACATCGGCTTGCAAGCCATTGGCAACGGCTAACGCTTGTTTGCTTGAGCCACCGTGTGACTGTTGGATTTCGATTTTTTTGCCTGCATTTTTGGCTTCAAAATCTTTGACAAAGGTCGGATTGTAGTCTTTATAAAAATCCCTTGCCACGTCATACGATACGTTTAACAGTTTGATATTATTAGGGTCGCTTGGGGCAGTGGCGGTTGAGTCTGTGGCAGAAGCGTTAGATTTGGCTTGTTGGGTAGGGGCTTTTGAGCAACCCACCAAAGCGGTGACACCCACAAGGGTGATACTGGTTAAAATTTGATTGGTTGATAGTTTTTGATTGGTGAAAATTTTCATAGTCATTCCCAAAGTGTCATATATTTTGGGCTATGTTAATCAAAATCTTATGCAAAAACTAATGGTGAGTTGGGTTATGTTTATATGATTTTGGAATATCAAAAACTGGAGTGTTATTGCAAATTGATAAAAATTGAGCTAAAAAACTGTTAAAATACTGCATTGGAAATCAGCTTTTTAAATGGTGCGTTACAGTGAATTAAATCAAAAATAAGACTTTAAATTTTGGGCGTATGCAATACGCCCCTACAAAAACTGTCTTATTTCTAGTTTAAACGACTATAAATACACCTTGCGACTGGGCGTACGCAATACGCCCCTACAAATCTATCTTATTGCTAATTTACTTAAAAAACCATGCCCACACCCAATCCAAAAACCCTCAAGACTATCGAAAATCTTATCAACAACCTTGATGACGATATGCTACTTGCCTTGCTTGACGATGCCGAAGATGCGGATAGCGAAACGCTCAATCGCCAATTACAACAAAAAATTCAGCAACAACTCAACCAACAAGACGACTACCAACACGCCCAAGCCGAACTACAAAACACCGTCTTGACCCTTGCCGACTACCTTAATGCCGTGCAACTGGTCGTCAGCGAAACCTTTGCCCATACCGTATGGGTCAAAGCCGAAATCCGTAGCCTATCGAGCAAGGGCGGTCACTATTACTTTGAACTGGCGGATAAAGACACCCAAGGCAAAATCACTGCCAGTTGTCGTGGCAACCTGTGGCGAAGTAACGCCCCACGGCTACTCAAAAAATTCGAGCAGAACACAGGTATGAGCCTTGATAAAGGGCTAAATGTCCTGCTCAATGTATCGGCGAGTTTTCACGCCCAATATGGCTTTGCCGTCACCATTCACGACATCGACCCGACCTACACGCTGGGCGATTTGGCACAGCAATACCAACAAATGCTCACCAAACTAATCGAAGAAGGCTTGTTGGATTTGAACAAATCCTTGCCGTTGCCATTTGATATTCAAAATGTGTTGGTTATCGCCCCAGAAAATGCCGCAGGATTGGGCGATTTTAGAGCCGATGCCGATGCGTTAGACAAGGCAAATGCCTGTCATTTTCATTACCAATATGCCACATTTCAAGGCAATCATGCTCCGCAAGAAATTCGAGAAGCCATCGTCAAAGGCTTAAAATCTTTGCAAAAACAAGGCTTTACCCCTGACCTAATTGTCATCATACGAGGGGGCGGTGCGGTTGGGGACTTGGCGTATCTCAATGACTATGAACTATCGGCATTGGTTGCCGAACTACCCTACCCTGTGTGGGTCGGCATTGGGCATGAGCGTGACCATGTGCTATTGGACGAGGTGGCTCAAGTCAGCTTTGACACGCCGTCCAAGGTGATTGCAGGGATTCGTAATCAGTTAATCAATGTCACCCAAACCGCAAAAAAGGCGTTTTTGGACATCGAAAAAATCACCAAACAATCGCTAAAACAAGCCAAACACGACAGCCAACAGCAATTTATTCGTATTGAAAATCTTGCTAAAAATCAGCTCAATTTGGCAAAACAAGCCAGTCATCAACAATTGCAACTGATAAAAAATGCCAGTTTTTATCAGGTCAAACAGGCACGCCAGCACACCGAGCAACTGCGGACGATGATTTTATTGCAAAATCCCAGTCATATCTTGGCAAAAGGTTATGCAATTGTGCGAAACTATTCCCCACAAGGAGATGGTAAAGTATTTACCAGTATAGATGATTTTGTTGAAAGCCAAGCCTTGATGATTGAAATGCAAGATGGCAAATTTGAGGCAAAAGTGATGGCAATTATACCCAAGTCATTGTAATACAAGCATTTTAGGATTTATGCAATTTTGTAAGGGCGTATTGCATACACCCAAAATTTCAAAAAATTATTTCTGATTTAATTCCCTTAGGACTTACGCAAACTTAACTGTAGGGCAACGAAGTTGCTCACAAATATAGTCATCAAGAAGCCCTTGCTTAATTTGATACATCGTTTTACCTAACTGACTAGCAAGTCTAGCAAAGCAGACCCAAACCAGCATAGCACAACAAGTATGATTACGCTGAATACGAGCCTTACGACACTGATTATGCTCAATACCTGTTAACTGCTTAATCTCTCGGTGAAACTGCTCAATCTTCCAACGAATGGCACACACCAATCGTGTGTCATCCACCGAATCTTGAGTGGTGTCATTAGTGACTATCCAATCCGTGCGTTTGTCATTAACCACAACCCGAAACAGTTGCACTTTGTAGTCTTTGGGAAAGCCATGTATTTTAATCAGTTTGCCGTTTTGTTGTTCTTGCTCTGTCCATACAAGCTGACTGACTTGTTTGTAGGGGTTTAACCCTTTTGAGTCATCCACTTTACGGTTAGACTTTAATGGGCAATAATAAATCTTTTTTAATCTATCTATGTACAACATGATGTCTTTGGTGGCATACCATGTGTCCATGAGAACGTATTTAAATTCTAGTTGTTTATGCTTGATGCTGTGTTTTAGCATATCTTATAAGTGGTCAAGTTTGCTTTTGCCGTCACTGGTTTTGTCATAGATGCGATAGTCAATTATCCAGTATTGATGAGTCTTTGGATTAACGTAAACACAGTTCACAATGCAGATGCCTTTGATTAATCCATGTGCGTTGCCATTGTATTGTTTGTTAACTAACTCGATTTTATGACTGTGATTTTTTTCGAGTATGCTGTCATCAAAGATAAGGTAGTCTTCTGGGTCTGTAATAATGTCATTTTTGACTTTTTCCCAAACTAGGCTTGGGGTTAGTCTGTCATTTCGCAGGTAACGATTTATGCGGTCATGACTTATTTCTTTGGGGTGATGCTCTGCATAGTAGGTGAGTGTGTAGTTGGTTTGGCTCACCATTAGGTATTGGCAGTAGTCTATGCGTGTGATTGATTTTTTTGTCATGCCTTATGCTACTATATTTTATTAGGACTTACGCATTTCACCAAATCGTAGGTTGGGTAGAGCTTGCGATACCCAACAATTTGAATGGTTTATGTTGGGTGTCATGCTTCCACCCAACCTACAAATGGCATTTTTGCGTAAGTCCTAAAAATGTTAAACAGGGCGTAAGCATTATGCCCCTACAGATTTGATTTTTGGGCTTGGCATCATGTGTGTTACAAACAATTGGCAGGTTTTGGCAACCCCGCAATGCGATTGACATGACGAGCGACCAAACCTGTGTTAAATAAGGTTTGTAATTTAGCATTATCAATTGCCAATTCTGGCAAGGCTTGGTTTAAAAACTTAATCAATGGGCGAGTGGTTGGTGGGTGGCTAAAGCGTTGGTAATACTCACGCACCACCAATAAAATGGCAAAATGCTGTTCGGTTAGTTCAATATCTAAGCTATCAGCAAGGCGTTGGGCGTGGTCAGTTGTCCAGTCCAAATGATTGTGTAAATGCCCGTCTTCGTCCAGTGATAATGCGGATAAAGGGTTGGATGGCGAGGTAGAAGTTGGCATAATGATAGTCAGTCTTTTTATCAAATTATAATGTTATTTGCTGTTCAAATACTGGCAAAGGTTCTGGCATTTCCATCACTTGGGTGAGCCATACAAGTTGCTTCTCATCAGCCAGTTTAGATAGTTGAATTTTTTGCCAAAGCTCGTGGGCTATCCACGCCTGTTGCAAATCATATAGCTCAAGCGAACTGAGCATATTTGCCAGTTTACCTGTCGGCTCTGCCATTACATGACTTAAAAAACCTTCGCCAAGTTTGAGTTGAATGTCATGCTCAAAACTTGCCAATGCCAACGCCAGTGATAGGGCTTCTTGGCATACTAGCCAGTCCTCTGAGGTAATATCCACAAAAATTTTCACAGCATTTCCTTACATCAACTTTTTATTTATCAAAACTGCACCAGTCGCTCACTGTGATGCAGGTGTATTGCCAATTCGCCCAATCCCATCAATTCACAATGATTTGCCAAATTATCGCCCTGTAAGCCATGACGTTTGGCATTGTCAGCATCAGTCACGCCACGAGCCAGACTTGCACTCACGCACACTTGCAGGGTGATATCATGCTGTTGGGCAAATTGTTGCCAATCATGGGCAGGGTTTGGCATATCCGCAGGTCGCCAACTTAGGCGATTGGCGAGCATTACCGCATCACTGTATAAAAAAATCTTGAGTGCGACAGGCGATTCACCTTGCCAATGCTGATAAAAATCCTTGGCAAATTGCAAGCCTTTAGCCGTACTGGGATGGTCGGGGGCATGGGTCAATAATAAAACGGTTGGGACAGAGAAGGTCATAAGTTTGGGACATGAATCGGTATGAATGTTTTGATATTTTAACAAAAAACCGCTGAATTAAGCTAGATTTTAAATCAATGCCTGTAAATTGTACGATGGAATCTGTTAAAATACCCACCCCAAACATACCCTACCATTTGAGGAAAACTATGTCATTGTCTAAAAGAGAGCAGATTGCATTAGAAGTTATGAAAGTTTTACTAAATCAAGGTGATACTGATGTGGTCGCTGATGCTTTTCGTTTGGCGGATGAGTTTTTATGGACCAGCGATTTGACCAGTGACGATGCCCCACAGTCCCTAAAGACCGTTGAGTCAGCCACTGGTAAAACCAATCAATCAGCTCAATCACCCACTTCAAACACTGAACAGCCAATCAGGCCTGCCACTGCCATAAGTGCGAATGCCACCACGCCATCACCCACCTTCCAAGTATTTAGCCATGATAAATCCAAGGCGTAATCCAATACGGCTGTTAAACATTTTTTAGGCGTTTGGCATTGGCATTGACGGTGCTATAAATCGGTTGCATGGCTTTTTCAAAGATTTTTAAGGTGTCATCGCTCAATTGCAACATCACACGCTCCATCGCAATCGGTTGCCCAATACTGAATTTTAACCAATTATCAAACATGGATTGGTTGAAGTTTTGTTGGGTAATTAGCGACTGAAGCATCATTTGTTGCCATGATTCCAAAAATGCCCACGGTTTTTCCATAAACATTTTTTCAATTTCACGCATTTCTTTGGCATTGTCTAGAGGATTTTGTTGGCTAATCATGCTAATGCGTTTTTGCATGACTTTAGGGACATTCCACCCAAATTCTTCGGATTGATGATACAGTTTTGACGCTTTTTTATTGATTTTAGCCAAATTGGTAGAACGGTTCATAGCAACTCCAAATAAATTAGGTGGATGAAATGATAATGTGGTCGTTTTTTGAACAGTTGGCGTATTATACCCTACAAATAGGTCATCTGTGTGAAGGTAATATAATATTAATGTGCATTATAGTAGACTTATGTTAAAAAAACTTGGATGATAAATCTACTTGCAAATAATAATAATTATCATTATTATATGTATATTGATTTTATCCAAAAGGTGAAGACCAATGTTCGTTTGTATCTGCAATGCCGTCAAAGAAGCCCAAATTAAAGAAGCCATTCGTCAAGGGCATGATACGCTTGAATCACTGCAAAATGAGCTGGATGTGGCGACCTGCTGTGGTGGCTGTCAGCCGATGATTGAGGATTATTTGCAACAACACCATGATGCGGTGGCTATTTTTAATCCCAAGACCCATCAAACGCTGTATGAGCAACAAGTTGCCTAATGATAAGGCTTACGCATAATTTTTTTTGGTTGTATAAAAGGATTTTGGTTGTATAAAAGGATAGTGGTGTCTGATAGAAATTCTTGCTATAGTAAAACGCTTCAAAATAAGACAAATCCTAGCAAGATTTAGCTGTCTATTTGGCGTAACCCACGGAGTTTGATTGTATTATTCTTAAGCTTAATGACAATCATTTGATATTCAAATACCCAATATAATTTCAACCTGTGTATTATAAAAATGCGTAAGTGCCAAAAAAGGAAACATCATGCACAAACATCTACTTGCCATTCGATTGGCGATGGTTATTAGTTTAAGTTTTGCCATTATTCAACCTGGCTTTGCCAAAACCAAAATATCAACCAATGATACTGTGGTGCAACAAGTTGCCATACAAGGTATCAATGTTCGGTTTGAGAATAATCCCACCCTTGATAAACAAGCACAAATTGCCTTACCCCAAGCCAAAGAGCTGATGATGGCAAAGCAATTCGACAAAGCATTAGCCACTGTTCAGCCTATCATTGATAGCTATCAACAAAAATACGCTAATAGTAAAGCCCCTGTGTATAGTAGTCGAACAGTTGAACAAGCAAAAGTCATTACTCAGTTAGCGATTGATAAAAAACAAAAAGAAATTATTATCTTGCATGATGAATGGGTAACGGCATTGTATTTAAAGGGTTTTATATTAGTAGAAAAAAATCAACCATCGCAAGCATTAACCGCTTACCATCAAGCCCTTGAACTATCGCCTTTTAATTCTCAAGTGGCAAGCGAAATCGGGCATCTATTCCAAATTCAGCGAGATTGGCAGTCCGCAGGTGATATCTTTGAAATGGCATCACAATTTAGCGAGTTTTCGCCTGCTGGCAATAAAGATTTTGAGTATACCCGTGCATTGCGAGGTATGGCATTTTCTGCAACCGAACAAGGCGATTATGAAAAAGCCAAAAAATTGTACCAACAATGCCTAGAAATCAATCCCAAAGACAATGTCGCACGACAAGAATTGCAATATGTGCAGGCAAAGTCAAAAAAATAACGCTATTAAAAAATATAACGCCCAACCTACACGCTTGTATAAGCCCCCTACTTAAAATGTCAAACAGGGCGTAAGTATTACGCTCCTACAATTTTTGGCTACCCCTTTTTGATAATCAAAGTCGCCATCCGCCCTGTATTTGGCAAATTATCTTGGGTTTGTTTGCGATACGAATAAAAACGCTCATCGGCATAGCTATCCAGTCCACTTTGCATCACATTGGCTATGCCACAGGCGTTAAGTTGTAATTCTGCGACTTTGGCTAAATCGGCATAATAATGTCCTGTTTTTTCACTTGGTTTAAACAAAAGATTAGCTTGTGCCTCTGTCACATTAAGCACTGATAATATCGCATCTTTAACACGGTTATCTACTTCATAATTTTGCGATGCAATACATGCACCAACCCACGCTTGCCAGTTTTGTGTTACTTTATATAATTCGGTAGCTGTCAAATCTTGATTTTGTATATCAATTTGATGGGCCATTTTTTGAATGGTGTTAGCAATCACATTTTTTGCCAAACCTTGCCAACCTGCGTGTACCGCCCCAATTACCTCACCATTTTCTGTAGCTATCATCACAGGCACACAGTCTGCCGTCATAATTGCCAGTGCGACACTAGGCAATGTGGTGATATGAGCATCCGCCGATATGGGATGGGTATGCAACTGTTCGGTGACGTGATACACTTGATTACCATGTACTTGCGTGAGCCAATCAATCCGCTTGATATTGCGTGTGTCTGATGTTGATGGGTGGCTTGCTTGTTGTAGTTGTACCAATAAATCCGCTCGATGCTGATACACAGATTCGGCATGGTCGCCAACGTGCAAGCCCAAATTATAGCCACCATACGGCTGGGTAGCGGACACAGGCGACTCGCCAACGGTGGTTTGCACCACCAATACATTTGCATCTTTATGCAATACAAGATAAGACATGGTTTTTATCCAATTTTACGTTTTTTAATGTTGATTCTCTGATTATATGTCAAACTCGCTTCAGCCAAAACCCCATTGTGCCAAAATACCTTGCGTGGATAGCAATAACGCCCATTTCCTCGTTGATTTAGCCATTTGGATAAAACAGCAAGCCCTTGAGTTGGGTTTTGCCGATTGTGGTTTTGTCAGTCCCAACAATCCCATTTTCCCCAAACAATTAGAAAACCTCAAACGTTGGCTAGCAGACGGCAAACATGGCGAGATGAATTTTTTCTTAGAAAACCATGACAAACGTGCCAACCCTGCGTTACTGGTCGAGGGAACGCAAAGCATTATCAGTGTACGGTTAGATTATCTGGTCAGTAAACCTGCCAATCGCACCGTTGCCGACAATGACCGCCCCAATCATGCCATTATCGCACGCTATGCAAGGGGGCGAGATTACCATAAAACCATGCGACAACGCCTCAAAACCCTTGCCAATCGTATCCATGACAAACTCAAAACCGACTATCCGCAATATGCCGAGGGTTTTATCTTCCGCCCATTTAGCGACTCTGCCCCGATTTTTGAGCGAGCATTGGCAGAGCAAGCGGGCTTGGGTTGGACAGGCAAACACACGTTATTGATTAATAAAAAATCAGGGTCTTTTTTTGTGTTGGGGGAGTTGTTTACCAGTTTACCGTTGCCTGTTGATGAGCCAAATAGCGATAACCATTGTGGCAGTTGCCGAGCCTGTATTCACGTTTGCCCCACCCATGCCATCAAAAAGACTACCACAGGACATTATGAAGTCGATGCACGGCTGTGTATTTCATATTTGACGATTGAACTTGAGGGTAAAATCCCTGTCGAACTCCGCCCTAAAATCGGCAATCGAGTCTTTGGCTGTGATGATTGTCAGTTGATTTGTCCGTGGAATAAATTTGTAAAATTGGCAACGATTGACGACTTTAACCCACGACATGCGTTGGATAGTTTAGATTTATTATCATTGTGGGCGTGGGATGAAAAAGCATTTTTGGCAAAAACAGAAGGCAGTCCATTACGGCGGACAGGCTATGAGAATTTGATGCGAAATGTGGCGGTGGCATTGGGTAATGCCCCATTTAGCCAAGAGATTATTGAGAAACTCAAGGCAAAACACCCAACTGTCAGCGAGAATACACAAGAACATATTGATTGGGCGATTGGTGAACAATTATCAAAAACCCGAATTCGGCTGTTTTAAAAACTCAATTTCTTCATCCGTTGATTCACGCCCCAAAATCGCATTACGGTGCGGATACCGCCCAAATCTATCAATAATCGCCTTATGCTTTAACTCAAAATCCAACGTATTTTTACTGGCAAACTGCTCAAACAACCCTACCGCTTGCTCATGAATTTTTACCGATTCCGAGTGCATGAATGGCATTAACGCAAAATTTCGCTCTACTTCATTCATTTCTGCAAAATCTGCCTGTTTAACAAGCTCTTGCGATAATACCAACGCCATGCCATCTTGAGCAAATGCCTGTGGTGTATCTCGGTAAATATTGCGTGAAAACTGGTCAAGCACGATAATCTCTGCCAACCTGCCGTGAGCCGTCACTCGCCAGTCCCCCAATTCGACTTGGCTGGCTTGCTGTAATAATGCCGAAAATTTATACGTTAATTGTCTATCAAAATCATCACTTTTGGCAAACCAAAATGGCTTGGTGGTATCAGAAAACCAAAAATCCAGTATTATCCTTGCTGGTTGTGGTGTGTTTGTGGTAGGTGGGTTATTGGTTGTCATTATGATGGCTCTCTTGTTTTGCGTGTTGGGGACATTTTGCCTATAATATAACAAAATTTTTAGGCGATCGTTGTTTCAATTAGCAATCGGATAGATTTATATACTTGTTTAAACTGGAAATAAGACACTTTTATGCGGTGGTATTATATACGCCCACCATGTTATAGAAAGTGCCAAGCATATTCAGTGAAGATTAAATAGGTTTAATCTTGACTAAATAACTCGGAATTATTTATAATACCCCTTATTGATTAATATAAGAGGTTTGGAGTTGATATGCGTTTGACCACACGAGGGCGTTATGCCGTGACTGCTTTGTTAGATTTGGCATTACAAGATAGCCCAGATAATGCTGTGTCATTGTCCGATATCGCCAAACGCCAAGAAATCTCAATTTCTTACCTTGAACAGCTATTTTCCAAACTACGCAAGCAAGGCTTGGTGGTCAGCACTCGTGGGGCTTCGGGTGGTTATCATATCGCCAAACCACTCGAGCAAATCAGTATTATGAGTATCATTTCTGCCGTTGATGAGTCCGTGGATGCTCGAGCATGCGGTGGGGATGGTAATTGCCAAGATGGGGCAATGTGTTTGACCCATGACTTATGGTCTGGGCTGTCTTCGCATATCGAAGCCTATTTATCTCAAGTTACTTTAGCCCAACTCATTACCAAACAAAATGTTCGTGACATTGCCAATCGCCAAATGTCCATGATAGATTCGGTGGCTGAAGAGCCGATTCGCTTATTGCCGATGGAGCAAGAAAGCTTTAGCCATATCACCACTCACACAACGACATACAAAAAAACAGCCAAAATTGGGGAGACCATGCCAGCATGAGCCAGCTTATTTATTTAGATTACGCCGCCACCACACCAGTCGATGAAACTGTTGCCAAAAAAATGATGCAATACCTGACCTTTGACGGTATCTTTGGTAATCCTGCCTCACGCTCACATGGCTTTGGCTGGCAAGCGGAAGAAGCGGTCGAAACCGCACGTGAACAAATTGCCGAGCTTGTCAATGCCGACCCTCGTGAAATCGTCTTTACTTCGGGTGCGACCGAATCAAATAACTTAGCGATTAAAGGGGCTGCACAGTTTTATAGTGGTCGTGGCAAACACATCATTACCAGTAAAATCGAGCATAAAGCCGTACTGGATACTTGCCGAGAGCTTGAGAACGAAGGCTTTGAAATCACTTATCTTGAGCCACAACAAGGCACAGGGTTGATTACCCTTGAGCAAGTCAAAAATGCCGTGCGTGAAGATACCGTGTTAGTTACTTTGATGATGGTAAACAATGAACTTGGCACGCTGACTGATGTTGCCAGTATTGGTGAGTTTTTGCGTGAAAAAGGCATCATCTTCCATGTGGATGCCGCACAAGCAGCAGGTAAAACCCCGATTGATTTAGAAACCATGAAAATTGACTTGATGAGTTTTTCAGGTCACAAGATTTATGGCCCTAAAGGTATCGGTGCGTTATATGTCCGCCGTAAACCTCGTGTCCGCCTTAAAGCCCAAATGCACGGCGGTGGGCATGAGCGTGGGATGCGTTCTGGCACACTTGCGACTCACCAAATCGTGGGTATGGGTGAGGCGTTTGCCGTTGCCAAAACTCGCATGGCAGAAGACGAGGCACGTATCGCAAAGCTTCGCACACGCCTTTGGGACGGTCTAAAGGACTTGGAAGAAATCTATCTAAATGGTGATTTAGAGCATAGCATTCCGAATATCGTTAATATCAGCTTTAATTTTGTTGAAGGTGAAAGCTTGATGATGTCGCTAAAAGACTTTGCGGTGTCGAGTGGTTCGGCGTGTACGTCTGCAACCCTTGAGCCTTCATATGTGCTTCGTGCGATTGGCTTGCCTGATGAGTTGGCACATTCGAGCATTCGTTTTAGCTTGGGACGTTATACCACTGAGGCGGACATTGACCATGTGATTAGTCAAATGCGTGGGGCGGTGGAGAAACTGCGTGCGTTGTCACCGCTTTGGGATATGTTTAAAGAAGGTGTTGATTTGTCAAAAGTTGAATGGCAAGAGCATTGATTGAATAAGTACCAAAACAAAATTATCTTATAACATTTAATCTCGTAGCGTGGGTTAGCGAAGCATAACCCACGGAAAAACAGATTATAATTTAAAATTGTTCGGCTATTTATTTAAAATATTGGTGAGTTAAAACGCTTATGAAAATTGCAGTGGCTCAAACTCAACCTATCAAAGGCGATATTAAGGCAAATCTTGCTGAACACATTAAGTTTATTCAGCAAGCCCTTGAGCATGATATTAATATTTTGGTTTTTCCAGAGTTGTCTTTGACAGGTTATGAACCGACTTTAGCAAAATTTTTGGCAATGACCGCACAACAGATTGATGTAGAACTGGCTGAAATTCAAAGTTTGGCAAATACTCATCATATGACGATTGCGGTGGGTTTACCAACAAAAACTGATGATAATTCAGATAAAATTTTTATCAGTTTGGCAATTTTTCAGCCCAATCAATCACCAATTATTTATTCAAAACAGATTTTATACCATACCGAGCAAGCTGTTTTTACCGCAGGTCAGCAAGGTATCGTTTTACCGATTGATGATAAAAAGATTGCATTGGCGATTTGTTATGAGCTGTCACAAGATGCTCATAATCAGCAAGCCAAAACCAATCAAGCGGATGTGTATATCGCCAGTGTTTGCAACTCAGTGGCAGGTGTTGATAACGATTTAAATCATCTTAGCCATGTCGCAAAAACCCAAAAAATGCTGACATTAATGGCAAATTATATTGGTGAATCGGGTGGCTATCAATGTGCAGGCAAATCATCTATTTGGAATGTTAATGGTGAATTAGTGGCACAATTAGCTTATAAACAAGGTATTTTGGCGTTTGACACCACAACAAATGATAGGTTTAGTATTTTAGTAAATTAAAATTGCCAGTTTTGTCCAACATAAAATGACAAAACCAGCGAAAATTGGAGAAATAACATGGCATATTCAGACCAAGTAATCGACCATTACGAAAACCCACGCAATGTCGGTAATTTTGACAAAGACGCACCCAATGTCGGCACAGGCATGGTTGGAGCACCTGCGTGTGGCGATGTCATGCGACTACAAATCCAAGTCGGTGATGATGGCGTGATTCAAGACGCAAAATTCAAAACCTATGGCTGTGGCTCGGCAATCGCTTCAAGCTCACTTGTTACCGAATGGCTAAAAGGCAAAACTCTTGACCAAGCCAGCCAAATCAAAAATAAAGACATCGCTGAAGAATTGGCATTGCCACCTGTGAAAGTGCATTGCTCAGTATTGGCAGAAGATGCGATTAAAGCTGCGATTGAAGATTATCAATCAAAAACAGGTGCGACTGCCTAAGTTTTAACAATGTGATTGGTAGGGGCTGTAGGGTATACGCCCTTATGATATGAAATGATGTTGCAAAGGTGCGTCAAATGCACCTTACAGATAGGGGCAAACTATGATTGAACTCACCCCCCAAGCCGCCAAACACGTCAGTGATTTTTTACAAAATCGTGGTCATGGCGAGGGTATTCGTGTGGGCGTGCGTACGGCAGGCTGTTCGGGTCTTGCGTATGTGCTTGAATTTGTTGACCAAGCTGACCCAAATGACCAAGCTTTTGATAGTCAAGGTGTCAAAATCTTTGTTGACCCAAAAAGCCTTGTGTATCTTAACGGCTTACAAATGGACTATGTCACCGAAGGGCTAAACTCAGGCTTTAAATTCACCAATCCTAACCAAAAGGGTGAGTGTGGTTGTGGTGAATCATTTACGGTCTAAGGTGATGCTTGTAAATGAATGACGATTTAGAATTTGATTCAAATAAGCAAACAATCAATCAAATTATTCACAATGATATTGATTTTGAAGAAGCTGATACAGTTCTCGATGACCCACTATCTATTACCAATGAAGATTACGGTGATTATGAAGGTGAACAACGCTATTTTACCCTAGGCATGAGTAATCAGTATCGGTTGTTAGTGGTGATTTGGACAATTCGTGATGAAAATATTAGAATAATTTCTGCAAGATTAGCCGAACCACATCAAAGGAAAACTTATGAAAATAGACGTTAATTTGGATAAAGTCTGTCGTGATATGGATTTTAGTCAGGGCAAATCTGTTTCAGAAATTCCTGCTCTTAAAGCACGCCAAGATAAAAAAGCCCTTGAAAACACTGGTTTTAATAAAGAAAGCACCTTGCTTGACGAAGATATTTCACGTTGGTTGGTGAGTCAAAATAGTGAAACTAAACGCCATTTTAATGAAATGGTACGTCATGCGTTGGCAATGCAAGGTGTGAGCTTTGCATAAAGCAAAATTCTCAAATTAAAGAGGTAAACGTGGTAAATTATTTTGAACTGATGGGCTTACCCATTGATTTTAACCTAGATAAAAACCAACTTGATATCACCTTTCGCACACTACAAATCCAATATCACCCCGATATCGCCAATAATTCTGCCAATCAAACTTCGACTTCTCAAAACTTACCGTCACTTGCCAATTTGAGCAATGAACAAGCCTCTGCCGTGATTAATACTGCTTATCACACGCTGAAAAATTCTGATAGCCGAGCGACCCATCTGCTAGAACTTATCAATCAAGCGGATGGTTTGCAAGACTCTATCCGAGATTTGGATTTTTTGGATAATGCGATGGACTTGCGGATTTCGCTTGATGAAGCCGATATGACGGCGTTGCCAAGTTTGAAGGCAAAATTGCAAGATTGGATAACTCAAGTTGAGCAGAATTTTTATCAAGCTTATCAAACACAAAACTGGCAAACCGCCAAAACTGCCACCCAACAGTTAAAGTTTTTGATTAAATTACAGCATGATTTTGCCAAAAAGACTGATGAATTGGTGAACCAAGCACACGATAATGATGATGATTTATATGTTTGATTAATCAATAAATTTTATATGGTGATAAGGTAGGGGCTTATTGAATAAGCCCAAGTTACTAATTGTCACCGAAGGGCGTATGCAATACGCCCCTACAAAATTGGTATTATTTCTGATTTGAAACAGCTATAAATTCAATTTCCCTTGCTTTTTTGCTATTATAGTGCATTTATTTTTAACCTATTGTCTTGAGCCATTTTATGTCATTATTGCAAATCGCTGAACCCAACCAATCCGCCAAACCCCACGCCCATCGTTATGCCCTTGGTATTGACTTAGGGACAACTCGTTCACTGGTGGCTGTCGTACGCTCTGGCGAACCGCAAGTGATTGGTGATAAAGTCAGCGATTGCCAGTCAGGTGTGATAGGCAATAGCGTTGATTGCCAACGCTTATTGCCATCTGTGGTGTACTTTGGCAAAGATGAAAACGGTGAAGACCAGACCCTAGTCGGTAGCTTTGCTGAAGCCAAGGCAGAGGATTTCCCACAGCATACCGTGCGTTCGGTCAAACGCTTTATGGGGCGTACCAAAGCCGATATCAAATTTAACCACCCTTATACCTTGGTCGGTGAAGATGGCTTTATGCCAAGCATTGACACGCCACAAGGGGCGAAAAACCCTGTTGAGATTTCCAGTATTTTACTCAGCCATTTGTACGACCGTGCCAAACTTGCCCTACCGAATAACAGCATTGTGGGGGCGGTGATTACCGTACCTGCGTATTTTGATGAGGCTCAACGCCAAGCCACTAAAGACTCGGCAAGCCTTGCAGGACTTCATGTCTTGCGACTGCTCAATGAGCCAACTGCAGCGGCGATGGCGTATGGGCTAGAGCAACATCAAAGCGATGCCCATTATCTGATTTATGATTTGGGCGGTGGTACGTTTGACGTGTCTTTGCTTAAGCTGAATCATGGCGTGTACGAAGTGCTAGCCACAGGCGGTAACAGTGCGTTGGGCGGTGATGACATTGACCGTCTATTGGCAAATTGGCTGATTAAACAAACAGGTATTGACCCAAAAACTGTGGATAATCACGATAAACAACGCCTGAACCAACTTGCTAAAGACTACAAGCAACAATTAAGTAATGCCCTAAGTGTAGAGGTGAGCGTTAGTGTAAACGGTCAAACATGGCAAGGTGCATTGACCGAAGCCATGCTTCGTGACATTATTGCCCCTGTTACCGAGCGTACCTTTAGCGTATGTGAGCAAGTGCTACGAGATGCCAATATCGAGGCAAGCCAACTGGATGCCGTGGTGTTAGTAGGCGGCTCGACCCGTATGCCGATTATTCAGCAACAAGTTGAGCAAGTGTTTGGGCAAAAGCCACTCTCACGCCTAAACCCAGATGAAGTGGTGGCGTTAGGGGCTGCCAAATATGCCGACCAACTGCTTAATACCCAACAAAATAATGCTGTGCTATTGCTCGATGTCACGCCATTATCGCTAGGGTTAGAAACGATGGGCGGTTTGACCGAAGTCATCATTCCACGTAATACGCCCATTCCTGTCAAACGCCAGCAAGTGTTCACCACTTACCAAGATTACCAAAATGCCATGATTATTCATGTGCTACAGGGTGAGCGTGACACGGTGGCGGATAATCGCTCGTTGGCACAGTTCAAACTCACCGACATTCCTGCGATGAAAGCAGGCTTGGCTCGGATTGAAGTGACCTTTGCCATTGATGCTAATGGACAATTAACGGTGACTGCCAAAGAATTGACCACAGGCAAACACAGCGAAATCCAAGTCAAACCTTCATATGGGCTGTCCGAAAGCGAACAAGAAAAACTGCTCCAAGCAGGTTTTGATAATGCCAAACAGGATAAAGACGCTCGTAGTCTGATTGAGCAACAAGTCGAAGCAAGACGAGAAGTATTGGCGGTACAATCTGCCATGATGGAATTTTCGCAGTTGTTAAATGATAACCAAATCAATCAGTTAAATGAGCAAATGGCATTGGTCGAACAAGCAATTCAAGAGAATAACGCCGAAAAACTTACCAATGCCGAATCACAGTTAAAAGAACTTAGCGATGAATTTGCCAGTTTGATTATGAACCAAGCGGTTAGCCAAACCATGACAGGGACAACGACCGCTGATTGGACGAACTAAGTTTGATTGATACAGACGGTAGGGGCGTATTGCATACGCCCTTATTCAAAAATGATAAATTTCTAAATGGTGCGTATTCTGCACCTTACCTTATTTGGTGAAAATAGCCGAGAACATTATGCCAAAAATTACCATTTTACCGCATCACAGCATTTGTCCAGAGGGCAAACAAATCGAACTTAATGCAGGCGAAAACCTATGTCAAGGTATGCTTGCCAATGGCGTAAAAATCGAACACGCTTGTGATATGTCAAAAGCCTGTACCACTTGTCATGTGGTCGTCAGAAAAGGTTTTAACAGCCTTGATGAGATGGATGATGTCGAAGCGGACTTGCTTGACCGTGCATGGGGACTTGAGCCTGATTCTCGTCTTTCTTGCCAAGTAATAGTCGAAGACCAAGATTTAACGATTGAGATTCCAAAATACACCATCAATCACGCCTCTGAAAGTCACTAAAAAACTCTTGTTTATGTAGGGGCGTATTGCATACGTCCTTTATTTATTAGATTTTTTATTATTTTAATTTTTTCTTTTCCACTAATTCTAACGCATTGTTTAGCTCAGTTAAAATAGTACGTCTATCATAATTACGAATGTCTTGGAAGTTAAGGTGTAGATTAAATCCGGGTAGACTTAGGCCAACCCAGTCATTTTTTTGTTGATTTTGCTGGGGGTCTAGCACTTCCCATACTTTCATGGGCTGATGCAAACCTTTTAATCGAATTTCCCCGACATATTGGCAGTTATGTACATGGCTGACCAAATGGTAGGTACTTTCGCTGATTAAAATTTGGTTCTTTTGGGCTGCTGACTCAAGGCGAGAGGCGAAATTGGCTTCTTTTCCAATTACCGTATATGCCATGCGGTTGCGACTACCGAAGTTACCCACATAGCAATAACCTGTATTAATCCCAAACCGCACATATAAGCCTTCAAAACCCAACAAACGCCATTGTTGGCGTAACACGCCCATCTCTCGCCTCATATCAATCGCCATATTGATACATAAAATGGCATTATCACGTTCATTGTTGGTTTGGCTGTCACCAAAATAACACAGCAACCCATCACCTAGGAATTTATCAAGCGTAGCCCCATATTTTAGGGTGATTTGGGTCATGCGATCAAAATAGGTGTTCAGAATATTGGCAAGATGGTCAGGACTGATGGTATCAGACAAATCGGTAAAACCCACAATATCCGAAAATAAGATAGTTAATTTACGGCGTTGGTTTACCACTGCAACCGGGCTATTGGTTTTGATAATCGGTTGCCAAATTTGCGGTGGTACAAAGCGAGTCAGTTTATTGGTAATAGAAACTAAGGTTTCAATACGGTACTGTTTTTCATTGAGCTGAATTTGATAGTCATGGATGCGAGCAATCAGTCGCCATACTTGAAGACCAATCACAATAATTGCAGAACAAATGCTCGAAAATTCAATAACGGATTGTTGTTTTTCGGTAAGCCATAGAGCAGGTAGAGCATATCGGGTACTTAATAATGTCAATACTGCAATGGGTACAGCTGTCATGATCAAGCGGTTAAGATAGGGCTTAGGGCTAATCATCAGACGACTAAAAATCATTAGCCAAATTGCTACACTGGGTAAAAAATTAAATTGTAACATCCCTGAGGTGATGGCTAATAAAACCAATACCGAGGTATGGGTAAGAAAATGACGGGGCAAGGTGACAACAAGTGATAATACACTCAATCCCAGTAACAATAAAATGCCAAACAGTATGGGATAAGGATTTGGTAATTTAAAACTTAAAAAACTAATCACGACCACAAAAAAAACCAACAATTCAGGGAATTGGGATTGTCGAATATTACGCCATACTTTTGTGAATACCAACTGCAAGTAAAATCACCTTGATTAATAATTTATTTTTTCTAACTTATCTAAAATAAGGTTGAAATGATGGGATGATGCAAATCATAATTAGTTGACTTGCATCTGCCAATCAAACGGCATATCACGATGCCCACGCAACGCCATCATCAATGTTTGTTGCATATGATTGAGGACTTGTGGGGTATAAGGAATCGCAGGATTGCCCCAAACAGGGTTTGGCCACGCTAAGTCATTGTGATAACGGACGATATGATGAAAATGTAATTGTGGCACTTGATTGCCCAAGGCGGCGATGTTCATTTTATCCGCTTGGAATGTTTTTGCCAGTTGGCTGGATAGCCAGCTAGATTCACGTAAAAATTGGGCTTGGTCACTAGCAGATAGCTCATACAGCTCTTTAACACCTGCAACACGAGGCACTAAAATCAACCAAGGAAATTGACAATCGTTCATTAATCGACAGGTTGATAGGGGGAATTCGCCGACCAAAAATGTATCTTTTGCTAATTGGGGATGTAAGTTAAACATAATCTCTCATCAATATTAATAAAAACTAAAAATTAAAAGGTATTAATTAATAAAAACTATAATTGTCATCTAATTCATTTAAGATATAAAATTAGCTCGTATTTTAGCAGTTTCTCAGCAAAAAAGTGAAACAATTTATGCAAACAAAGTCATAAACTTACCAATAAATCAGCCGATGGTGATGATTTTTTAAGTCATTGGTATTCATAAATGAAATTCGCTAAAATACTGCCAATGTTTAACCGATATTTGATGATGCTATGTTTGTTTTATTTTCCCATCGACTGATAACGTTTGTATTTTCAAGCTTATTGCTATTGGTGAGCCTTGCTTTTTCACCCATGGCGAATGCGTTACTGGATACGCCCCCTGCCAGCACGCCAGCGACTACTCAAGTCCAAGATACCTTTGGGCGTGATACGCCTCGTGGCACAGTGCAAGGGTTTTTGCAAGCATTGGCAAAAAATGATGTGGCATTAGCCAGCCGTTATCTAAATGTTAGCAATAATAGCAACGCTACTAAGGTTGTGGAAGATTTTAAAGCGGTGTTAGATAGTGGGGGTAAGATTAACAGTGAGTTGCAAATTAACAACACCGCTACAGGGGATTTGGATGACAAGCTTTCACCCAATATTGATAAAGTTGGTGAAATTCAAGGGCTAGATGGCAAAATTGATATTACCTTAGAGCGTATTAAACAATCGGATAATAGTCAAATTTGGTTGTTTTCTCGTGCAACGTTACAAAAGATTAATCATATCCAAACCAGTGATAGACCAACTTTAGTAGATGAATATTTGCCAAGTGATTTGCTGGATAAAGATATCAAGGGCTATAGTGTTGGGCATTTGGTGGCAGTGTGTGTGTTGTTAATCGCTACTTATCTGATGTCTTTGGTTATTAGCTGGCTGTTGTATGCATTGGCACAATTGCTGTATCGTTTGGTTGGTAAGGATAAAACTGCTGAGAGTAAGCTACCGATTGATGGGCGAGTAATTGTACCATTGGCAATGGTTATCACAGGTGTGATTATTAAGGAGTTAATGCTATTAGTCGGCATAAATCTTGTTGTGCGTAGTTTGGTCGAACGCTTGGCAGATATTTTATCATGGGTGGCGTTGGCGTGGTTATTATTGCGAATTTTGGATTTGACGTTTAGCCGTGCTGAAGAATATGCCAGTAAAAACAATCACCCAGAACGCTTGTCTGTTCTTAACTTGCTTAAAAAAGTCCTCAAAGTGCTGTTCTTGGCATTGGCGATTTTTGTGATTTTGGGCAATATGGGGTTTGATTTAACCACTGGGGTTGCTGCGTTGGGGATTGGTGGTTTGGCATTGGCATTAGGGGCTCAAAAAACCATCGAAAACTTGGTCGGCAGTGTGTCGTTGGTGGCAGATCAGCCCGTCAGTGTGGGCGATTATTGTAAATTCGGTACGCAAGAAGGCACAGTAGAAGATATTGGTATTCGCTCGACTCGGCTTCGTACCTCGAACCGCACCATTGTCACAATTCCCAATGGTAGTTTTTCATCAATGAGCATTGAGAATTTCAGTCGCCGTGATATGTTTTATTTTAATCATAATTTTTTTGTTTCTCGTGACAGTGATACCCAAAAAGTTCGTGAATTTATCGAACAGGTACAGATTTTTATCACCAATCATCCCGCTACCAATAGTGTGCTAAATCAAGTGCGTATCGCAGGCACACAACAAGATGCGTATCTGGTGGAGGTCAAATGTTATATGGAGGCGAAAGGGGTGATTGATTTTAATGATAAACAAACGGAATTAATTTTGAAAATTGCGGAGATGATGAGCGAAGTTGGGCTAAATAATGCGTTACCAACACGCCATATTACCGTGCATAACGCCAATCATGCACCAGAATTGGGCGATGAATATAGTATTTAAGGCGAATACTGAACATGATTGGCATCGGATAAGGTAACAGCCACAGGAATAGGGCTGTCGTACCACTGGTTATGGACAGTGGTACAGGCATTTAAGGATAATAAGATAAAAATATAACAGATTGATTTCATGGTGTTTTTAGTTTCCCAATTCTTCCCATCGCTCTAATTTTTCCATCAATATATCATCAATTTCGCTCAAGCGTTCACTGGCTTTGGTCGCCCCCTCAAGGTCAGTGGTAAACCAACTGCCATCGGCTAATTTATCATGCAACTCGGTTTGTTCGGCTTCGAGTTGGGCGATTTCCTTGGGTAGATTTTCTAGTTCACGTTGTTCTTTATAACTTAGCTTTTTCTTGGTATTGCTATCTGACGTTGGGGTAGGCGTGGCGGTTTCGCTGGTTGACGTTGCTGTTTTTGGCGTTTCAGCTTTTGCTTTGTCGGCTTTGGTTTCCTTGGGTTTATTGGCAGTTTCTCTTGCTTTTTGTTCAAGGTAATCTTGATAACCGCCGACATATTCTTTAACAATACCATTACCCTCGCTGTCGGTGTCAAATACCCAAGTCGAGGTTACCACGTTGTCCATAAAGGCACGGTCATGGCTGATAAGCAAAATCGTACCATTAAAGCTATCAACCGCCTCTTCAAGTAGCTCAAGGGTCGCCATATCAAGGTCGTTGGTCGGTTCGTCCAGTACCAAAATATTGGCAGGTTTTAGCAGTTGTTTGGCAAGCAATACACGGTTACGCTCACCGCCTGACAATGCTTTGACTGGGGTTCTGGCTCGCTCTGGGGCAAATAAAAAGTCTTGTAAATAGCCAATGATGTGTTTCTTTTTACCGCCCACTTCGACAAAGTCTGAGCCTTCTGCCACGTTTTGTACCACTGTCGCCTCAAGGTTAAGTTGGTCACGCAGTTGGTCAAGAAACGCAATTTGTAAATTTGTGCCAAGTTTTACCGAGCCAGTTTTGGTGATATCGGGTTGGTCTAAGCCCAGCTCTTGTGAAAAGATGGCATGAATGAGGGTTGATTTTCCCACACCATTTTTACCAATAATCCCAATTCTATCGCCTCGAATGATACTGGCATTAAAGTCTTTGACTAAAGTTTTACCGCCATAGCCCAAGTTTAAATGCTTGACGTTGGCGACCAATTTACCACTGCTATCGCCATCATTCATGCTGATATTGACTTGCCCGACTTGCTCACGGCGAGCCTTGCGTTCTTCTCGCAATGCTTTTAACGCACGCACTCGCCCTTCATTACGAGTTCGGCGAGCCTTGATACCTTGGCGAATCCACACTTCTTCTTCGGCAAGTTTTTTATCAAAATTGGCATTGGCTTTTTCTTCGGCAACCAGTTGCATTTCTTTGAGTTCTTGATAGCGTGCGTAACCTTTGACCCCTTGCGTTACGTCATAGCTCCGCAATTCGCCACGGTCAAGCTCGACAATGCGATTGGCGATTTTGTCAATAAATTGGCGGTCATGCGAAATAAATAGCAAGGTCAAACCCTGTGAACTCAGCAAAAATTGCTCAAGCCATTCGATACTTTCAACGTCCAAATGGTTGGTCGGTTCGTCCAATAATAAAACGTCAGGCTTGTTCACCAACGCACGAGCCAGCAACACACGGCGTTTACGTCCGCCAGACAATTCGCTGATATCCGCCTCGCCATCCAGTCCCATCATTGACAGCAAAGTCTGCACTTCACGTTGTAAATCCCAACCGTGTGCGTCATCAATTTTGTGCTGTAAATCCGCCATCAATTCACAGGCTTGCATATTGCCGTTGGCACAGCCCATGCTTGCGGTGTCGTAGTCCTTGAGCCATTTGGCGACATTGCCTGCCCCTGCCATCACGATATCGGCGACCTTGCCTGTGGTTTCGGGAATGTCTTGCTCAAGCATGGCGATGTTGATATCACCACTGATTTGAAACTCGCCACTGTCTGCCTTGACCTGTCCGCTAATGACTTTAAATAGGGTCGATTTGCCCTCGCCATTGCGACCAATCAAGCACACACGCTCGCCTTGCTCGATGTTAAAATCGACACCGTCCAAAATCGGTGCAATCCCAAATGCCAAATGAATATCTCGTAAATGAATTAACGCCATAAAATTCTCAATAAAGGTTATAATAGACCTCTTTCCATACCCCCTCTAATTCCCCCTTGTCAGGGGGAGAAATACTCCCTCCCCTGTTAAGGGGAGGGTTGGGGAGGGGTAAAATAAAACTTCTGATTAAGTTTCGTAATTTGGAAAGAGGTCTAATGTGCAAAGAAAAATTGAGCCTATTGTAGCAGAAATTTGGGCAAAACTTGACGGGTGGGGGAAGAAAAATGACGGTAGAAAAAATAGCGGAATTGGTACAGCAATTGGTGGATTTACAAACCCAAGTGGCATTTATGGAAGATAACATTGAAAAACTGGATACGATTGTGACGGAGCAGAGCCAGTTGATTGCCAACCAACAACGCCAATTACAATTAGTTTATCAAAAGCTAGAAAGCCAAACCAATGGCTCGCAAATTCAGCCGTTTGACTTGCTGAGTGATAGACCGCCACATTATTGATTTAAAGAAACTGGTATATTAGGGCTTTTGTAAAAGGATGAGGTAAAACCACGCATTTAATCGTCAGCCGAGGGCTGGCGAGGGAAAGTACCAAAATCCCACGCTTCTTTAATCATCCAGAATTGGTGTTTATTGGTATGAGGAATTGATATTTAATTAGGTTGTGATATTAAATGTAACTTTTTAGTTAAATTTATAATAATTTTAACAGGTTAGCTTCAAGACAGTTTTTATCTTCTAGTAAAAATGATAAGAATATTTGATTGTTTTTTTCTGCTGAAAGTTTAATTTCAATAGCAGGTGAAAGGGAAATAAAGTTCAAACTTGTTGTATTTTCCATTTTACCCATTGAATGAATAATATTGGGAAATCCAATTAAAAAACAACCTTCTAAATGTTGGTTTTTGAGTGCAATCATTCCATATAAGATAGTTTTACTGTTTTGATTAGCTTCTAAAATTACACCGTGACCTAAACCATAAATGTTTAAGTTGATGTTTTTTTCTTGGTTTGAATAATTGCCCTTTAATCGTTGCAAAAAATCAAGGGCATCATTTCTTGAAATCATAAGCCTAGGACACCAATTTTTAACGTGTTTGGTTGTTCATTATCAGGTGAAAATATTTTCAATAGATTTCCTTTTAAAATAACAGGGATAAACTGGATAACTTGTCGCTATCCAGTTTTTTCAAAAATTAGCAGTTAATTTACGCCAACTTATCCCCAATCCAATTCCCTAATTCATCCATCACTTTCGGCAATCCTGCCACATCACTCGCCCCACCTTGAGCAAAGTCAGGCTTACCACCGCCTTTACCGCCCAAGCTTTCGGCTAAATGCTTGATGATATCGCCAGCTTTCACTTGACCCATCAAATCCTTACCAACACTTGCGGTCATCGCAATTTTATCGCCATCGACACTCGCAAGCACCACGATACCATCGTGCAGTTTAGACTTCATATCATCCGATAGCGTGCGTAATGCCTTACCATCCATGCCTTGTAGCGTAGCAATCAGCACTTTTTGACCTTTGATATCTTGCACATTGTCGGTCAAGGATTGGGCTTGTAAGCTTGCCATTTTTTGGCTAAGGCGTTCCAGTTGTTTTTCCAAATCACGGTTTTTATCATTTAACTGCTCGACACGGCTCACGATTTCATGGCGTTTGGCTTTAAACTGATTGGCAAGGTGATTCAGTTGTTTATCGCCCTGTTGCACATATTTTACCGCACCCATGCCAGTCACGGCTTCGATACGGCGAACCCCAGAGGCGATACCTTGTTCGCTGATGATTTTAAACAAGCCAATATCGCCAGTGCGTTGCACGTGCAGACCGCCACACAGCTCGATTGAGAACGGTTTGCCGTCTTTATCGACTGTTCCCATCGACAGCACACGCACGGTGTCGCCGTATTTTTCGCCAAACAATGCCATCGCCCCTTTGGCTTTGGCTTCGTCCATGCTTAATACTTCTGCGGTGGCAGGTTGGTTGGCAAGGATTTGTTGATTGACAAGGTTTTCAACGGCTAAAACTTCGGCTTCGGTCAAAGGTTTGTCATAAGAGAAGTCAAAACGCAACACATCGCTGGTCACCAATGAGCCTTTTTGGGTCACGCCATCGCCCAATAACTGACGCAATGAGGCGTGAAGTAGGTGAGTGGCGGAGTGGTTTTTGGCACTTGAGGCACGCACTTGGGTAGCGACTTTGGCATCACTGGCTTGACCTTGGGTAATCGTACCCATTTTGACCACGCCATGATGAATAATCGCTTGTCCAGATTTCTTAGTGTCTAATACTTCAAATACGCCAGACTCGGTTTGGATTTCGCCCAATTCGCCTGCTTGACCGCCACTTTCGGCATAGAATGGGGTCTTGGCAAGTACCAACACGCCTTCATCGCCTTCGTTTAAGCTTTCAACCGCTTTGCCCTCAAGGTACAAATGCGTAATGGTGCTGTTGTCGTTGTCAGTGTCGTAGCCCAAAAATTCGGTAGCACTGTCAATTTGAATCAAGACATTGTAGTCCATGCCAAATTTGCCTGCCTCTCTGGCTCGGCTACGTTGCTCATTCATGCTGACTTCAAAGCCGTCTTCGTCAATGGCAATGTCTTTTTCACGCAAAATATCGGCAGTCAAATCCGCAGGGAAACCGTAAGTGTCGTATAGTTTAAACACAGTTTCGCCAGCCAATGTATCACCTGCTTTTAGCCCCTCAAGCTCTTGCGACAGTAGGCGTAAGCCTTGCGATAGGGTTTTGGCAAATTGTTCTTCTTCTTTTAAAATCGCCTGTTCGATATGGCTTTGACGCTCACGCAGTTGTGGATACGCCTCGCCCATGATGTCGGCAAGCGGTGCGACCAGTTTATAGAAGAACGCCTCAGTCGCTCCCAGTTTGTTACCATGACGTACCGCACGGCGGATGATACGGCGAAGTACATAGCCACGCCCCTCATTGCTTGGCAACACGCCATCGGCAATCAAAAATGCCACCGAACGGATATGGTCGGCAAGCACTTTTAAAGACGGTTGATTCTGTACATCAGTATCGCTTGGCATACCGATAATAGCAACGGCTTGGGTCATGAGTTGGCTAAAAATATCAATCTCATAGTTGCTATGCACGCCCTGCATAATCGCACTGATTCGCTCTAGCCCCATGCCTGTATCGACACTTGGGGCAGGCAGTTTTTCCATCGTGCCATCTTTTTGGCGATTAAACTGCATAAACACGTTGTTCCAAATCTCGATAAAGCGGTCGCCATCTTCTTCAGCCGACCCTGGTAAACCGCCCCAAATATGGTCGCCGTGGTCGTAGAAGACCTCGGTACAAGGACCACAAGGGCCTGTGTCGCCCATCGCCCAGAAGTTGTCTGACTGGAACTCACCGCCTTTATTATCGCCAATGCGGATAATGCGTTCTGGGGCAAGACCGACCACTTTATGCCAAATGTCAAACGCCTCATCATCGGTATGATAAATGGTGACGTACAGTCTATCTTTTGGCAAACCAAGCCATTGCTCAGAGGTCAAGAACTCCCAACAAAACGGAATCGCTTGCTCTTTAAAATAATCACCAAACGAAAAATTTCCTAACATCTCAAAGAATGTATGATGACGGGCGGTATAGCCGACATTATCAAGGTCGTTGTGCTTGCCACCTGCACGCACGCACTTTTGCGAAGTCACGGCACGGTTATAATCACGTTTTTCTAAGCCCAAAAAAGTGTCTTTAAACTGGTTCATCCCTGCATTGGTAAATAGTAGCGTAGGGTCGTTGTGCGGTACAAGCGAACTTGAGGCAACTGGGGTATGACCTTTTGAGGCAAAAAAATCAATAAAGCCTTGGCGAAGTTGATTGGCAGTGGCGTATTTGGGGTTAGAGAAAGGCTTATTTTGAGAAGGTAGCGTCATAGGAAATTCCTAAATTAAAGGTTTTACATAGTTGTAAACAACAAAAAAATTATATCAAATTCAAGGTTTAATACCGTATGGGCGTAATGCTTACGCCCTTTTTGAAATGCCAAAATTTTAGCAGAAATGGGGCAAAAAAGATAATACTTTGCAGTTGGAATAATAGTAGATGCTTTTTTAACGTAACGTTACATTTTAACATAAATACAGCAATAAAACTCATAAAAAAAGGTTTTGGAATTGACAAAAGTCAAATATATTTTTTCCTTGTTATCAATGTGGAATTGGCGTATAACTATACCTAAAGATATTACATTTGATTGAGGTTAAGGAGTTAGTATGAATTGGCCATTATTTAGCATGGTATTTACTATTGCATCAGGGACAACGATTGGTGTATTAATGACCATTGCGTTGGTATTAGGATTCGATGAAATTCCACAAATTATCATGGTGTGTATTGCAGGACTTGTGTTATCTGTACCAATTGCTTATTTTGTTGCCAAAAAAATGCAAACCCTTGGGATTGCAGGTAATAAAGCTTCATAAAAAATAAATATTAATAATAATAACTAAAAAAAGAGATAATGAGCAATACATTATCTCTTTTTTTAAGTCCAACATTTGCAATTTTATTGGACTTACGCAAACATGCCATAAATAACATGTTGCGTAAGCCTTAAAATTAAATTTTCGCCATCCATTCATCAATTGCCAAGGCTTGCTGTTCGGCATTACCTGTATAAGTGGCAGGGGTCATCTCACGCAGGCGAGCTTTGTCAGCATCACTGACCGCATCAAGCTCATCACCATTGACAAAATCCACCATCATCTCACGAGTCATGGCATTACCACGAGTAAGGGCTTTTAATTTTTCATAAGGATTTGCCACACGGTAACGGCGCATTACCGTTTGAATCGGCTCGGCAAGCACTTCTTGGGCATTGTCAAGGTCTTCGTTTAGACGGTTTGGATTGACTTCAAGTTTGCCAATACCTTTTAGGCAGGCTTCATAAGCAATTAAGCTTTGTGCAAAACCCACGCCAATGTTACGCAATACCGTTGAGTCAGATAGGTCACGTTGCATCCGAGAAATCGGCAATTTTTCGCCCAAATGAGCCATCACCGCATTGGCAACGCCCAAATTACCCTCTGAATTTTCAAAGTCAATCGGATTGACTTTGTGAGGCATGGTCGATGAACCAACTTCGCCATCTTTTAGTTTTTGTTTAAAGAATCCCAGTGAGATATATTGCCAAACATCACGGTTAAAGTCGATTAAAATCGTGTTGTAACGTTTAAATGCGTCAAATAATTCGGCGATATAATCATGCGGTTCGATTTGGGTGGTGTAAGGGTTAAAGCTTAAACCTAAACTATTTTCGATGAAATCTTGCGAATGGGCTTGCCAATCAATGCTTGGATAGGCAGAAAAGTGAGCGTTGTAATTTCCCACTGCCCCATTGGCTTTACCCAATAACTCAACATTTTTGATTTGTTTAAGCTGACGAGCAAGGCGATAGGCAACATTTGCCATTTCTTTACCTAAAGTCGTTGGGCTGGCGGTTTGTCCGTGGGTACGTGATAACATCGGCTGACTGGCGTAAGTTTTGGCAAGTTTGGCGATTTCGTCAATGATGGTTTGCATGGTGCTGACCATCACATCACGGCTGTCTTTTAACATTAACGCATACGATAAGTTATTGATATCTTCAGAGGTTTTGGCAAAGTGGATAAACTCTAGGCTATCTGCCAATTTGGCATTGTCTTTGAATTTATTTTTGATAAAGTATTCCACTGCTTTCACATCGTGATTGGTGGTTTTTTCGATATCCTTGACCGCTTGGGCATCGGCTTCGCTAAAATTATCAACAATTGCATTCAAAAATTGATTGGTTTCGGCATCAAAAGGGGCAGGCTCTTGGATATTAGGGTTATTGGCAAGTGACTGTAACCAACGAATTTCAACGGTAACACGGGCTTTAATTAAGCCAAATTCAGATAAAAATGGGCGTAAACTGTCAACTTTTGACGAATAACGACCATCAATGGGGGAAAGGGCAGTCAGGGTATTCATAAAAATTCCTTAAATTAAACGGATAAACCAAAAAACCAATAAAAAATTGCTCGCATTATAGCGAAAAGGGGGCGAAAAGTCATTTACCTTTGGCATCTGCCCAAATGATTTTGTGTAGCTGTAACTGTAATCGCACAGGTAAATTGTCCGCCAAAATCCATTCTGCCAACTCAGTCGCAAGGCTTGGCACATCGCCTTTATGGGCTTGGTCAATATTAAACATCGGTGAAAACCACACCACACCGACTTTTTTATCCAGTTGATAGTCCACCAAAATTTGCTTTGACCATTGGTAATCCACTCGGTTCATAATCACAAATTTGAGTTGGTCATGTTGGGTGAGGTGGGCGATATTTTCCCATAGGTTTTTATCCGCTTCACCTGAGCTTGGGGTCTTGATATCCATGACTTTGGACACAGCGACTGGCACATCTGCCACCGACAATGCCCCTGCGGTTTCTAATGAGATTTCATAACCTTTATCCAGTAATATTTTCATCAAGGCAATGCCATTGGGTTGGGCAAGGGGTTCGCCACCAGTCAGACAAATGCGTTTGCAGTTAAAGGTTTGACACTTTGCCAAAATCTCATCAAGGCTCATGCGTTCGCCACCCATAAAGGCGTATTCGGTGTCGCAATACACACAGCGAAGCGGACAGCCTGTCAAGCGAATAAAAATGGTGGGTAGCCCTGCGGTCAATGCTTCACCTTGCAGGGAGTAAAAAATCTCGGTGACTTTTAGCCCCGCCTCCGGGTCGGTGGTGGGAATGGCGGTGTTTCTTAAAGGAATTTGATGATTAATTGGCATAGGAATTTTTATTTAGTATGAAAAGTCAATTTTAACAAATCTATTTGGAACTTTGGGATTTTAATTTTTCAAACTTTGGTGATGGTTTGCGTGGTTTAAAGTTATTTAGTTTGTTAAATCAGCCCCATTTCCGTCAAAATTTCCACTGCAGAGCGATAGGCTTCTTGGGTCGCTGGTGCTCCGCAATAAGGTAGGCTATGCAATAACACCTCTTGGATTTCTGACACAGTAGCACCGTTATTAATCGCCCCACGGATATGACCTTTTAGCTCTGTTGGCGATTTTTGGGCAATCAAAAACGCAATCGTCACCAATGAGCGAGTTTTGCGGTCAATGCCTTCACCATTTCCGCCCTCTCGTTGCCAAGTTGACCCCCAAGCGTGTTCGTTAATCCAGTCTTGTAGTGGGGCGGTAAAAGGGGTGACTTGCGACATGGAACGCTCAACATGAGCCTCGCCCATCACTTGCTTGCGGACGGTTAAGCCGTTTTGGTAATCTTGTTGTGGCATTTTTATTTGCTTCCCTTGTGTATGGTATCGCCTTCAACGATAATTTTTGCTGATTCTCGGTAAAATTCCCATTCATCGGCTTCTTGTCCATTGCTGAATTGGCAAACACCATATTGATTGCCTTTGGTATCTGTTTTTATAGCAGATTTTCCACCTACCTTGACACAAAATTCACTGGCAGGATTGGCTATTTTGGAAATTGATGGCATAGGTTTGGTATGCTGAGTACAGGCAATTAAAGTTATTGACGCAGATATGATTAAAAAAAGTGATTTCATGTTTTATCCAAAAAGTTGTAAAAGCGGTATATTAAGCGATAAATAATCAAAACTGATATTATAAACCAACCCATATTTTTTACACAAAATTTCGGTTAAATAAAATCAATCGGTAAGCTAACCAAATTTTCGGTTAAATACAATTTATTAGGATATTGACAGATAATCGTTCCTTGCTCAATAGTTTGCCCTGTTTCAGCCAATTCATCTAATACCCCAAACGCTTTTGCCATTGCCTTATTAGGGCTAGCAGTGGTTTTGATTTCAATCGGATATAGACTTTGTCCATGTTCGATGATGATGTCAATTTCTTTTTGGTTAGTATCTCGATAAAAATACAAGGGTGGGGTAATGCCTTGATTGGTAAAGGATTTAATGATTTCTGATACCACCAGTGTTTCAAAAAACTGTCCACTTTTTGCCCCATGCTGAATGGTGTCTGCGGTCAGCCATTTGGTAAGGTATGCCATTAGCCCTGTGTCCATAAAGTATAACTTGGGCGTTTTGATGGCACGTTTAAGGTGATTATTGTGAAATGGGGCTAATAAATACACAATACCAGAGGCTTGCAACACGCCAAGCCAGCGTTTGATGGTTTCGGATGACACGCCGACTTCTTGGGCGATATTGCTAAAATTTACCAGTTCGCCACTGCGTGATGCCACCGCTACCATAAAGCGAGTAAAGGCTTGCAAATCATTGACATTTAACAATGTCCTTACATCTCGCTCGATATAAGTTGCCAAGTATGAAGTATAATACACATCCCAATTCATTTCTCGCTCATAAAGCCTCGGCATATCGCCTTGATGAATGCGTTGCCAAATATTAGGATAATTGGTAAGTTTGGCTTCACGGTTGGTGATATAGTCACGATTGGGTAAAAATGGCTGATAAAATTCAACTTGATGAATCTCTCGCAGTGATAAGCCCTTTAGTTGCAAAATCGCCACTCGCCCTGCAAGGCTTTCGCTGACGTTTTGCATGAGTTCAAAGGCTTGTGAGCCAGAGAGCAGAAATAACCCTGAGCCTTTCTGTCTGTCAATTTCCAGTTTTAATAGTGGAAATAGGTTGGGGGCGTATTGCACTTCATCCAAAATGACATGGTTGGGGTGGTTTAAGAAAAATAGCCGTGGGTCGTCATTGGCTTGGGTAAGTAACAAAGGGTCGTCAAAAGTCAAATATTGGTAATCGGGTGCGATGTGTTGTAGCAAGGTGGATTTGCCGACTTGCCTTGCCCCTGTAATCAGTAAGGCAGGGAATTGTTGTTTGAGTTGGTTGATAAGGGGTTGAAGGTGGCGATAAATATACATGATTTTTAGGTTTTTTAGTTTAATTCAATATAGTATATGGAATTAAACTAAAAATTCATAGTAAAAATAGATTTTATTATATAATGAATGAGCAAGTCTTCTGACATAATTAAGGGAAGTAAAATGAATGATTTGAAATCCAAACTCAATGATAAGTTAAAAAATTTTATTGGTAAAATACGAAAAATCAATTTTATGGATTTTATATCGGAGTTGAATGGAAGCCAACGATATTATTTTTTTGGTATAATTATTAGCTTCGTAGGTTATGTTGTTTTTAGGCTGTTTAGTAACCCAGTTTTATTTTATTTTGGATTGTTGCTGATAGTTTTTGGTATTATTTCAGATATGCTATATGTTACTCATAAAATTATAGCAACATTAATTGGAAAAATTGCATTAATAGTGATAACACCGCTAATAACGACAATAGGTTATGCTTTGTCTAGTCAGACTATCAATCAAATTGTTGGTTTCGATTCGTCAAGCTTGAATTATTCAGTTGCTTTTACTGCAATTTTATTAACTCCGTTTTTATTTCTTATTTTAGGGATTGTTTTATATGTAGTATTGATAATTTCACCTTTATTGGCATTAATTTTTCATATGGTTCTTGATGTTTTGAAAAGATTTGGAATCAAATCTATCTCTCATGAGAAATACCCAGTATTTTCTATAGTTACAAGGATAATAATCTATGCTATTACTTTGAGTGTTTTAAATAACACTTATCATAATATGCAAAAGCCATACGAAGATTTTGTAACGAATACAGCGAAATTTTTTATTTATAACTTTGAGGCTAAAACTTATTCACGCTGTAGTAATGTACCTATAGGAAGCAAAGTCATTACTGTAAATGAAAATAACGATGAAATAATACTTGTATCTAAAGTAGAAAAAGACTATGTATTCAATGCTGTAGCCTGTATTCCAAAAATCAAAAAGAATCTAAATTGAAAAAGCTAAGTAGCTGAACAATTTTAAATTATAATCTCAATTGTCGTGGGTTACGCTTCGCTAACCCACGCTACGAACTAAGATTGGTTTTTTATTAGAAAAACTAATCCATTCTTAACAATTCATTAATTGACGTTTTTGAACGAGTTTGAGCATCGACTTTTTTCACAATCACCGCACAATATAAGCTATGTGAGCCATCTTTGCTTGGCAAGTTACCAGACACTACCACCGAGCCAGCAGGGATACGACCATAAGTGATTTCGCCTGTTTCACGGTCTAAGATTTTGGTGGATTGACCGATATACACGCCCATCGAAATCACCGAACCTTCTTCAACAATCACACCTTCAACGATTTCACTTCTTGCCCCAATAAAGCAATTATCTTCAATAATCGTAGGATTGGCTTGTAATGGCTCAAGTACGCCACCGATACCGACACCGCCAGATAGATGCACGTTTTTGCCGATTTGCGCACAGCTACCAACAGTCGCCCAAGTATCGACCATCGTACCTTCATCGACATACGCACCGATATTGACATACGAAGGCATCAAAATCGCACCTTTGGCAATGTATGAGCCTTTGCGAGCGACCGCAGGCGGTACGACACGCACACCAGCTTGAGCGAACTGTTCATCACCCCAGTCAGCAAATTTGGTATCGACTTTATCAAAGAATTGTACGTCACGACCGCCATTCATAATACGGTTGTCATTGAGGCGGAATGATAATAATACGGCTTTTTTGACCCATTGATTAACGACCCATTCACCATCTTTTTTCTCGGCAACACGCAATGTGCCGTTGTCCAATTGAGCTAATACATCGTTAACGGCTGTGCGAACGTGGTCGTTGGCATCATTGGGGTTGAGGGTGGTGCGGTTTTCAAAAGCATCTTCGATAATTTGCTGTAAATTTTGTAAGTTTGACATAAAAATTCCTTCCTGTTATATCAGATTGCGTCAATTATCGCCTATTGTCGCTAATTTGGGGATATTTAGCAAATTCATTTTTACAAAAAACGCATAAACTTAGTAATGATTATCATTAGACATCGTATAGTAAGTTGATTAATATGATTGATAATGATTTATGCAAAATATAACATCTTAAAGGAACAACCATGCTACAACAAACCGATCCAAAATTTACCGCCCATGCCAACCCTCACACCAGTACCAATGTGTATGCCAATAACGCTGACGCAATCGGCAACACGCCATTGGTACGCCTCAATCGTATCATGCCAAAAGGCGTGACGGTGCTTGCCAAAGTCGAAAGCCGTAATTCGGCAGGCTCGGTCAAAGACCGCATTGGGGCAGGCATGGTGGCTGATGCCGAAAAAACAGGACAGCTTAAACAAGGTATGCACATCATCGAGCCGACCAGTGGCAATACAGGCATTGCATTGGCATTTGTGGCGGCCGCCAAAGGCTATCCGATTACGCTGACCATGCCGTCTTCGATGAGTATGGAACGCCGTAAAATTTTGACGGCATTGGGGGCAAATTTGGTATTGACCGAACCTGCCAAAGGCATGAAAGGGGCAGTCGATAAAGCCGAAGAAATCCGCAACAGTGACCCTAGCAAATACTTCTTACCACAACAATTTGATAACCCTGCTAACCCTGCAACCCATGTCCAAACCACCGCCCCAGAGATTGATAAGGCACTGGGTGGCAAGATTGATGCACTGGTGGCAGGCGTGGGGACAGGTGGCACGATTTCTGGGATTGCCCGTTATTTTAAACAAAACAAAAAACAGTCACTTTATACCGTTGCAGTCGAACCTGCCGAATCGCCACTGATTGCCCAAGCCCTAAAAGGCGAAACTTTGACCCCTGCACCGCATAAAATTCAAGGCATTGGGGCGAATTTTATCCCTAAAAATTTGGCATTGGACTTGCTGGATGAAGTGATTGGTGTGACCAGTGACGATGCGATGACATGGGCAAGACGTGCGATGACCGAAGAGGGCTTGTTGGTGGGGATTTCATGTGGTGCGTCACTGAAAGCAACCTATGAATTGGCAAGCCGTCCAGAAATGCAAGGCAAAACCATCGTGGTGATTTTGCCAGACAGTGGGGAGCGGTATTTGTCGAGTGTGTTGTTTGATGGGGTATTTGATGGGGAAAATTTTAGTTAATGCTATTGATTGACCAGTCAAAGTACATTGGGACTTACGCATTTTCATAACATGTAAGTTGGGTTGAGCGTGCGAAACCGAAACCCAACATTCCCACGCTACAATTTGTCCTATTTTGAAAGCGTATCCGTTTCGCTATATTATTTGTCAAATGATGTTCCAGTTTTGCTTGAGTATTTTTTGCTGTTGTAAAACCCTTGCACCTAATAGCACAGATGCCAATCCCAGTGCCATTACCAAGGCAATCCATACACCTTTTGACCCCATACCAACAAAGCGTACCAAATATGTTCCAAGCGGAATTGCCACGCACCAATAACAAAACAGTGTGATAAACATCGGTAAAGTTGTATCTTGGATACCACGCAACATCCCAGCAAAATTCACTTGCCATGCATCAAACAGTTGGTAGAGCGTAGCAAACCACAATAACACAGATGCTTGGGCAATTACTTCCGCATTATCACTGAATAAACGAGGGATTTGCTGATGAAAAATCACTGTTAGACAAATGGTCATCAACGCCAACCCACTAGCGACCATGACGCCCAATAGCTTGATACGCAGAAGTCCTTGATAATCTTTTGCCCCAAAACGATTGGAGACCATAATTGTCAGTGCCATGGATACCGAAAATGGTAACATGAACATCTGTGACGAAATCGTCAGTGTCACTTGATGGCTCGCCACCGCAATCTCACCAAACGGACTAATAATCAATGATGCCAGACTAAATGCACTGACTTCGAAAAATATCGCCATCCCAATCGGAATACCTACTCTTAGCTGATTGGATAATTGAGATAAACTAGGTCGACTAAACTGGTGAAAAAATCGTGGCTTGGCAAAAATCGGATTTTTTGACCCAATTAAATAGCCCATTAATAATAAAAAATCCACCCATAATGTCAAAGCAGACGCATAGCCACAGCCTGCACCACCCAAAGCAGGTAGCCCAATGCTAGGCACACCGTGAATAAATGCATAATTAAACGGAATATTCAATAGCAACCCAATAATACTAATCACCATCACTACTACAGGCTGTTTAAGGCTTTCGGTGTAGCACCGTAGACTGGTATAAATACAAACTGCAGGGAAACCCAATGAAATACCAAAAATAAACTCTTTGGCAATTGGCTGAATATTACCAGGTACGCCCATATAATCAAACAGATAATGGAGCTGATTAATCAACAAAAATCCGACTATTCCTGTCAATAACGCTAACCATAATGACTGCTGAGTAATAAAAGGAATATCTTGTGGACGTTGTTGTCCAATGGCTTCGCCCAATAGAGGCGTAGTTGCAATCAATACCCCAATTGCCAACAAATATGCAGGCATCCACAGCCCAGCCCCAATTGCGACCCCAGATAAATCCAACGCAGACACTTGCCCAGCCATCAGTGTATCAACCAAGCTTAGACCAGACTGGCAAATTTGGGTAATCAAAATGGGAATCGTCAGCATAAATAATTGACGTAAATCTTGCCGAACGGGCAGTGATAACATAAAACACTCTTATCAGTAATTGGACAACATGCTTAAGCTCTATGAATAAAGACACTAGCCCCTTGTATTCACAGGGCTGGCAAATGATTAAACAGTTTTTGACATTACCAAGTATCCAATAACATCGCATCGCCATAGCTAAAGAACCGATATTGTTGCTCGATGGCGTGTTGATAGGCTTGTTTTATCGCATCTGTCCCTGCAAATGCCGAAACGAGCATCAATAAGGTCGATTTGGGTAAATGAAAATTGGTAATCAAACGGTCAATCACGCCAAATTGAAATGATGGATAAATAAAAATATCGGTATCGCCCTGCCATGCTCCAAGCTGACTTTGATCGCCACTTTTTACCGCCAAATAAGCCGTTTCTAACACCCGAGTCACAGTCGTTCCCACCGCAATCACTTTACCGCCATTGGCTTTGGTTTGGTTAATCAAATCTGCGGTAGCTTGTGGTAACTCTGCATATTCAGAGTGCATTTTATGGCTCAAAATATCGTCCGTTTTGACAGGGGCAAATGTCCCTGCACCAACATGGAGCGTGACAAAGGCGGTGTTTACACCTTTAGCATTAAGCTGTGCCAAAATATTCTCATCAAAATGTAGACTTGCGGTAGGAGCAGCGACACTGGCGAGTTTGGCAGGGTCGTGAAATACCGTCTGATAGCGGTTTTCATCATTGTCATCGGCATGGCGTTCAAAATAGGGCGGAATCGGTAATTCGCCATATTGCTCAAGAATCGGTAAAATCGCTCGGTCAAATTGCAACACAAACAAATTTTCTTCACGCCCCAACATAGTGATAGTAATCGACCCATCGCCAACGCTCAAGGTCTGTCCGACTTTTGGGCTACGACTGGCTCGCACATGGCAAAGAGCAGTGTTTGTTTGCTGAGTTGTGGGGTCATCTGGCAAAATTCGTTCAACCAAAATTTCGACCGCACCGCCACTTTGTTTTTGTCCAAATAGGCGGGCTTTCATCACCTTGGTGTCATTAAAAACGATTAAATCGCCACGATTTAACAGGTTTGGCAAGTCGGTAAACAGTTTATCGCTGATTTGCCCACCCTTTGCCACATACAGCAAACGAGAGGCAGACCGCTCGGCAAGTGGATAGCGAGCGATTAAATTTTCGGGTAAATGATAATCAAAATCGGATAATTTCATAGTTTTTGCAATGCTTGTATAATGGTAGGGGCGTATTGAATACGCCCTTGTAAATGTTAGGACTTACGCAAAAGACACTGGATTCCTGCATTCGCAGGAATGACTGAGTATTTTTAATTTACTCGTCACCCCTGCGTAGGCAGGGGTCTAGCGTCTTTATTTAACAGGATAAATTAAAAATTTGCGTAAGTCCTAAATGTTTATTTTTCAGCTTGTGGAAACGGACGTAATTTATCCGCCTCAGCCCATGCTTTGACCCACTCATTTGGTGGTAGCACAAAGTCCTTTTCCCCAATCGCCTCAAGCACATCGACAGTCGGAATAACCTTGCCTGTCTTGATATTGGTCACGCCTGTACGGAGTAGGGCATGGCAAGTTGGCTGACCCTTGACCCACATACTTTGGTCAACATAAATCCATCTATCATCAATTGCTACGATTTTGGTTTTAATTGTGACTTTATCCATCAAGCGGATGCGTTTGCGATATTGGATGGTACTACCTGCCACTACCAATCCCCAACGATTTTTTATCAGTTTCCCTGCCAATCCTGAACGGATGGCAAAGTCATTGCGACCCAAATCAAATAGGGTAAAAATCCGCCCATTATTCATTTCCAAAAAATTGTCCATGTCATTGATATTGGCGGTAAGGGTGATTTCACCTGTATCGGTAAGGGTGAGGTTTTGCCCTTGTTGGTGTTTTACAAGGCTTTTGATGGCGTGCGTGCCAAGACGTAAAAAAGGGTACATAAGTTCTCTGTGAAGTTAAATTAAAACTTGGTCAAATTAAAGCTTATTTATTTGATAATCCATCCCACCAAACACACAATAAATAGTACAATGGCGATGAGTAGGCAGTTTTTTAATAGCTTGTTTTTACTGGTCAATTCGCTCACTTGGGCTTTGAGTTCGGCTTCAGTGATACCAAATTGGGCGATTTGGGATTTTTGCTCATCTATGCGTTGACGGTATTCGGCAACCGTGGTTTTGGGTTTGGCAGTTTTTTCACTGTCAGACTTGTCACTGTTGGGTTTTTTACCGCTCACGGATTGTAGGATATTTTGCACAATTTTGCTGATACCCACGGTCAATAAAAATTGTTTGACTTGAGCGACTTTTTCCATTTCACCCAATAGTTGTAGCTTTTCGACCCCAGCGACTTTATGGGTAAAAATCGCCTGTGCCAACTCCCAAGTAAAGCCATTGATAGTGACATCGACCTGTTGGCTAGGCTGTAACTGGCTATCGAGTAGAATCCCATTGACCGTAAATGTGGCATAAAATGTGGTGTGAGGCACATACGAGCGGATGGCTACCACGGTATTTTGTTGGGCTAGTGGGTAGACGGTTTGACGCAATTCGCTATCAAAACGTAATAACAAGGTCAGTAACGTTTCGATGATGACTAACAGTACGCTGAGGGCATTTTGACTCAAGTGGTTTAGGTTTTGGTCAATACTGTTGTTTGGGTTGATGTTGGCATTGGCATTGGGAGTTGAGTCAATGCTTGGGCGAGTTGTTGTGGTATCATCACGCATGGATAAGTCCAAAAATTACCTTATTGTTTTTGAAAGACGGCTAATGGGGCTTATAATACCTGTTGGCTACGGATTACTCTAGCGTTGGTGATGAATTTTAGCAAAAAACTACAATAATCAAGACAAAACCTGTGTTATTTTTGGTTTAAATGGCGATAAAAGATGCTAATTAGCTATAATTGAGTGCAGTTATTGATTTGGTTAAAGGATAAAATATGAATGCAGGTTTTGTGGCAGGGACGTTGGTGCATACGGATAGAGGCTTAGTTCCTATCCAAAATTTACAAGTTGGGGATTTGGTTTGGTCGAAATCGCTAAAAGAAAATACGGAATCTTTAAAAGCCATTCAAAATGTTTCAACAATTCAAAATGCTGAAATTTGGAAAGTTGAGTATTTACCAAGTGTGGGTTCAGAAGATGAGTATTTATTATTTGTGGGTAGTGATACTTATATTTGGGTGAATGGCGATGCAGAAGGCTATGAAGGCACGAAAATTGGTTGGACAAAAGCTGATGATGAAATGCAAACTTCCAGTAGCGTAAATTTAATAGGGGTGAACATAGGTGTGATTAGCCATACTACGCCTACATTTAACACACATTTGAAAAATGTCGCCTTTACTGTCGATACTTGGGATAGCACGCCTGAATTATTGATTGATTTTAATGCAAACAATCAAAGCTATTTTATGTTTGATTTATTTGACCAAGTTTATTTTGCTCAAAATTTTCCGACAATGGCACAAGGTACAATCTACGTTGATGGCGATGACATTGAAGAAAGTGGCTATATTTATAACAATGATTTCAAGTTTGATAAATATCCTTTAGTTGCTAAATTTATTCAAAATTTTATTGATGGTAAAAGCCAACAGCGACAAGGGTTTTTTACTACTACAACTTATCAATTAGAAATTGCAGACAATCATAATTATTTTGTGGGAAATTTAGGCGTTTTAGTTGGCGATTCCACCATTCAAGGAAATGTTGAATGAGTGAATTGCTAACCGTCCAAAACCTCACCATAAAATCCACTACCCAAACCCTAGTGGACAATTTGTCTTACACCTTACAAAAAGGCGAAACCCTCGCCATTGTCGGTGAAAGTGGCTCTGGCAAATCCCTCTCAAGCCTTGCCTTATTAGGATTATTACCAAATAGCCTAAGCAAATCAAAATCTAACGAAACTATATTCCAACAAATCCGAGGCAAACGCATTGGTATGATTTTCCAAGAACCAATGACCGCCTTAAACCCATTGCACAACATTGGCAAACAAATCGCTGAATCGCTTGCTATGGCAGGCGTGGCAAAAAAAGACTGGCGACAGCAAACCATTGACTTACTCACCCAAGTCAATACCCCAGACCCAGCCAACAAACTCGGTCGCTATCCGCATGAACTGTCTGGCGGACAACGCCAAAGGGTGATGATAGCCATGGCATTAGCACAAAATCCGCAAATCTTGATAGCCGATGAGCCAACCACTGCCCTTGATGTCAGCTTACGCCATGAGGTTTTGGGCTTGCTTGACCACCTCAAGCGTGAGCGTGGCATGGCGATGCTATTGATTAGCCATGATTTAAACCTTGTCAAACGCTACAGCGACCATATCATCGTCATGCAACAAGGCAAAGTAATGGAGCAGGGGACGACCCAAGCGATTTTTGACAATCCAAGGCATGAATATACTAAATCCTTGATTTATCAAGATTTTGGCAAAAGTCTGCCAACGCTTGACAATGCCCCTACTGTGCTACAAGTCAATGATTTAACCCTACAATTCCCCACGCAAACCAATCTCTTTGGCAAAGTTACCCAGTATTTTACCGCCGTTAATCGGTTATCGTTTGCGGTGCGACAAAGGCAAAGTTTGGGAATTATTGGTGAAAGTGGTTCTGGCAAAACCACGACTGCGTTAGCCTTGATTAAATTATTGGGTAATTCTGCCAAAGTGACAGGCGAAATTTTGTTGAATCCGCATTTATCAACGTCTGTGGTAAGCCTATCGAACCATGACGTTGCCAATGCTAATCATCCTTCGACAAGCTCAGAGCAAACGCAAGATTTTACCAATATTTTACCCTTGTCAAATAAAGGTTTTTTGCCGTATCGCAGTCAAATCCAAATGGTTTTCCAAGACCCATATGCGAGTATCAATCCTCGTTTTAGCGTGTTTGAAATCATTGAAGAAGGTTTGATGGTGCAAGGCATTGGCAAGCTAGAGCGAGAGCAAGCGGTGCTAAACGCATTGGACACGGTACGGTTGCCACGAGATTTTATTCATCGTTATCCGCATGAATTGTCAGGTGGTCAGCGTCAGCGTGTGGCATTGGCTAGGGCGTTGGTGATGAAGCCGAAGATTTTGTTATTGGATGAGCCGACTTCCGCCCTTGATAGCAGTACCCAAATTGCGGTGGTAAAATTACTTAGGGAAATTCAAGCCGAGTTTGGCTTAAGCTATATTTTTATTAGCCATGATTTGGCAGTGGTGAAGGCATTATGTCAACATATTTTGATATTAAAAGACGGACAATGCCAAGCCTATTTGCCAACACAGGATTTTTTATAAGTCAGTGAGCAAGATTCAATATGGTTTTCCGTCTATATTTACCAATGTGCTTGAAATATGCAAGGAATACGCATGCCAAATGATATTAGTCCCAATGCCAATACGCCATTGACAATGCTTGATAAGCAATTCTCCCTTATGCGTAACGCTAGTCGCCAATACCCACAAGCCACTTGGGCGGTTCGCTTGCAACGGCTGAATCAGCTTGAAAAACTTGTTGCCGACAACCAATCGGCTATTATTGAGGCTATCAGTCAAGATTTTGGCTTTCGCTCGCCTGCCGAAACCACCATGCTAGAAATTTTTCCCAGTTTAGAAGCGGTACGACATGCTATCCGTCATGGCAAAGCATGGTTAGCACCTAAGCGTGTGCGGACAGGTAAGTGGTTTTTACCTGCTACCAGCTATGTTCAGCCTAGACCTTTGGGGGTAGTGGGCATTATTGCCCCTTGGAATTATCCGTTGTATTTGGTGATTGCCCCTTTGGCTGGGGCGTTGGTCGCAGGCAATCGAGCCATGCTCAAGGTGTCTGAGGCAACCCCATATTTTGAGCAGTGGCTAGCGATGGCATTGCCTCAGTATTTCTCGGCGGATGAGGTGACTTTGATACAAGGTGATATTGAGGTTGCCAAAGCCTTTAGCCAGTTGGCATTTGACCATTTATTTTTTACAGGTTCGACTGCCATAGGCAAGCAGATTATGCAATCCGCTTCTGCCAATCTCACCCCTGTTACTCTAGAATTGGGAGGAAAATCCCCTGTGGTGATTACGCCAAGTGCGGATATTGCCTATACCGCCAAGCGAGTGTGGACAGGTAAAAGCTTGAATGCAGGACAGACTTGCATTGCCCCAGATTATGCACTGATTAACCCATCACAACAAGCGTTATTTATCGACCAATCAAAACAGTGGTTCAATGAGCATTATCCTAATTTACAGACCAATTCAGATTATAGTTTTATGGTGAATCGCAAGCAAGCCCTACGTGTGAAAGGTTATTTGGAGGAAGCCCAAAGTTTAGGAGCAACCTTGCATCCGCTGACGACTCATCATGTGAACATTAATACAGGTTTTTTTCCACCGATGATTGTGACGGATTTACCCCCACATGCCAAATTGCTAAATGAGGAAATTTTTGCCCCTATTTTACCCTTGGTCAGTTATCATCAGCTTGATGACGCAGTGGCGTATATTAATGCTTGTGACCGCCCTTTGGCATTGTATATTTTTGGGGAAAATCATACTGAGGTACAACAGGTGCTGACCCAAACGGTGAGTGGTGGGGCGTGTATCAATGAAACGTTATATCATATTGCTCAACAAAGTCTACCTTTTGGTGGTGTAGGGGCATCAGGGATGGGACGGTATCATGGGCATTATAGTTTTGATACGTTTTCTCATGCCCAAGCGGTATTTAAGCAGGTACGTCCTAATTTTACCAATCTATTACAACCACCTTACGGCAAATTATTTTGGCGGATGATGGGACTGATTATCAAATGGCGTTAACTAATTATCAGTTTGTTAAAATTAAGTCTTGTTAAAAACCCAAAATCCTGTCAAAATACCGCCCATCGGATGAGCCGATATCCAAAAACCCAGTTGTTCTCGCAACTGGGTTTTTTAATGCATAAAAACTTTACCTATCAGTAACAATTTAAGCCAATCTACAATATTGTAAAATAAAATTAAACCATTATATCTAATCCTTTAGATTATAAAATCAATTTTTATCAAAAGGTTGCTCTATGCGTTGGTTGTTTTTAGCGGTCATTATCATTTTATTTGAATTACTGACCTATGGCGTGTGGCGTGGGCTGGCGTGGTGGGGTAGGGATTTATTGTCGCTCAAGACCATTGATTGGCTAAAATGGACGCTATTTGCCATTGGTAATGGCTTGTTAGTGCTGGCGATGGTACGGCTAGGCAGTGGTTGGCTAAAAGTGAGTATGACTTGGCTGACCTTGCTCTGGCTATTTATCATGGCAATGGCAGTGGTCGGCTTGCTAAATTGGGGGATGACGCACTTATTTTCTCAATTATCCATCAAAATCGGCTTTGCTCAATGGGGCGTGCGAGTGCTATTGCCCTTGCTGTGGGTAGGGTTGATTGGGCTGAGTGTCTACAATGCCTATACGCCTGTGGTACGTCATGTCACAGTGCATACTAATCAACCACTAGCCAAGCCGATTCGCTTGGGTATGGTGTCAGATTTGCATTTGGGGGTATTGGTCGGTAATCGTCAGTTGACTAAATTGACGGAGTTGGTCAAAACCCAAGGCGTTGAGTTATTGCTGATGGCAGGCGATGTGATGGATGATAACACCGACTATTATGAGAGCGAAAAAATGCAACCTGCATTACAACAGCTTGCCAAAGCTGTGCCGATGGGGATTTATGCTTCGTTGGGCAACCATGATATGTATGGGCATGAGTCTGCGATTCGTGAAGCGATTAAACAGGCGGATATCACTTTATTGGCAGATAGTGGGGTATTGGTGGATGAGCGGTTTTGGTTGATTGGGCGGTTGGATAATCATGCCAGTCATCGCAAAGACACCAAAGATTTATTGCCTCAAGTGATTGATAAACCGATTATTTTACTTGACCATGAACCCAATGGCATTGATGAAAATGTTCAATTACCCATTGATTTACAGCTATCTGGGCATACCCATAATGGGCAAATGTTTCCTGCTAATTTTATTGTGCAAGCCATCAATCGGTTGGGTTATGGGCATGAACGTATCAATGATACAGATGTGATTGTCAGCTCTGGCTACGGTTTTTGGGGCGTGCCGTTGCGATTGGGGTCACAGGCAGAAATTTGGGTGATTGATTTGGTGGGTCAATGATTTTGGTTAATTCCTCATATCACACATGGTTTTAATCTTTAGAATGTCTTATAATAGCCCCTATATTGTCAAATAACGCTTTAGATGCTTTTGTATGTTGTGTTAAGTCAAAAATCCGTCTGTTTTTCAGACGGATTTTTTGGCTTAGACCTTAGGGAATAATTCATGTCTGATATGCCTTCAACGACCGTACCCACCACCACTGATGATAGCCAAAAAAAATCATCACGCCGTAAAAACTTACTGATATTTACCTTGTTGGTTTTGGCTATCATGGCGACTTTAGCCTTTTTTTATCTGACGCAATGGCGATACGAAGTGGCAACCGAAGATGCCTATGTCAATGGTAATCAGGTGCAAATTACCTCACAAATCACAGGCACGGTGCAAGCTATTGGCGTAAATGACACCGATGTGGTGAAAGCAGGTCAGTTATTAATCTCACTTGATCAAGCCGATAATGCCCTAGCCCTCGAAACTGCCAAAGCCCAACTCAAAACCGCCATTCACCAATTCAAAACCCAATCTGCCAACGTCACCCAAGCGGACACATCTATCATTCAAGCCCAAACCGCCATGAATGAAGTGGATGCCCAAATCAAAGCCTCACAAGTGGCACTACAATCAGCACAAGCGGATTATCAACGCCGAGCCACCTTATTGAGCCAAAATGCGGTATCCAAAGAAGAAGTGCAACACGCAATGGATGCGGTCAATAAAGCCAAAACTCAACTGGATGCCTCATTGGCACGTCAAGCCACTGCCAAAACCGCTGTCGATACTGCAAAAGCCCAACGTAATACCACGATTGCCAATTTGGGGGATAGAAATGTACTGTCCCAACCTGTGGTGCAGACCGCCATCACTAATATCGAAAATGCGTGGCTAAATCTCAATCGCACCCAAATCATCGCCCCCATTGATGGACAAATTGCCAAACGCAGTGTGCAACTTGGACAAAAAATCAATGCAGGCACGGCTTTGATGACCATTGTGCCATTACATGAATTATGGGTCGATGCCAATTTTAAAGAAAGCCAACTCAAAGATATTCGATTGGGGCAAACGGTCACACTTATCTCAGATATTTATGGGGAAGACGTGGTGTATCATGGCAAAGTTGTCGGCTTATCCGCAGGTACAGGCAGTGCATTTTCGGTGCTACCTGCCCAAAATGCCACAGGTAACTGGATTAAAGTCACCCAGCGAGTCCCTGTACGTGTCGCCTTAGATAGTAAAGAATTGTTGGCACATCCTTTACGAGTCGGCTTGAGTATGCACGCATCCATTGACAGTCGTGACCAAGCAGGCAAGCCTCAAGTCGCTACCACCACCGCCAATGCCAAGCCTGTTGCCTCAGTTGATTTGACCCCCAACATGACAGGGGCAAAACAAATCATCCAACAAATTCTCCAAGAAAATCAATCATAAGGGGCGACCGTGGCAGAAGCAATAAACCCCAGCGTGCCGTCTGATACAGCGTCCGCATCCCCCAAACAGGCAAAACCTGCCCAATCGCCTCATCAACACCTGCAACCCATGTCAGGTATGCCGTTAGCGATTACCACCTTTGCCCTGTCGATGGCAGTGTTTATGATGGTACTGGACTCGACCATTGCTAATGTGGCATTACCCACCATCGCAGGTGATTTGGGGGCGGCGACTTCACAAGGCACATGGGTGATTACCATGTTTGCCGTGTCAAATGCAATTTCGATTCCCCTAACAGGCTGGCTGGCAAGGCAATTTGGTTCGGTGAAAGTATTTTTATGGTCAGCCAGTTTGTTTGTCTTTTGCTCATGGCTATGTGGGGTATCGCATAGTTTGCCGATGTTGATTATTGCACGTATGGCTCAAGGGGCGGTGGCAGGCCCGATGATTCCTTTGTCCCAAAGCCTACTGATGCAGAGTTTTCCTCTGCAAAAACGGGCCCTTGCCTTGGGCTTGTTTTCGATGGTGGTGGTGACAGCCCCAATTTTAGGGCCAATTTTGGGTGGTTATTTGGTTGATAATTATCATTGGGGTTGGATTTTCTTTATTAATATTCCGATTGGTGTGGTGGCAATTATTTTGGCATGGCAACAGCTTAAAGACCGAGAAACTCCTATTGTCAAAACTGATATTGATAAAATTGGGCTGATGTTGTTGGTGATTGGGGTGGGAGCATTGCAGTTTTTTCTGGATAGAGGTCGAGAGTTAGACTGGTTTGCCTCCCCTGAAATCATTGTTTTGGCAACAGTTAGCATCTTGTGCCTAGGTTATTTGGTGATTTGGGAGCGAGGCGAAACCCATCCCATTGTGGACTTATCGTTATTTCAAGACCGCAATTTTACCATTGGTACATTGGTGATTAGCTTGGCATTTTTGGTGTATATGGGAGCGATTGTGTTGTTGCCTGTGATGCTTCAACAGACGATGGGCTATACCTCGGTATGGGCAGGCTTGGCAGCCGCTCCGATTGGATTTTTCCCTGTATTATTGACCCCCATCATCGGTAAATATGCTCGTAATATGGACATGCGAATCTTGGTGACACTGAGCTTTTTGGTGTATTGGTCAACTTTTTGGTGGCGAAGTCATTTTAACCCACAGATGGATTATTGGGATGTGTTTTGGCCTCAATTTATGCAAGGTCTAGGCACGGCGATGTTTTTTATGCCATTGACCGCCATTTCTTTATCCAATGTCCCACCACAAAAAATGGCATCGGCAACAGGTTTGTTTACTTTTGTTCGTACATTGGCAGGGGGTATCGGTGCTTCATTGGTGATGACGGTGTGGGAACGGCGAAGCATTGAGCATCATGCGTATTTGAGTGAAACAGCGACATTAGGCTCAAATGCTCAAGCATGGTTGGCTCAAATGCAGGCATCTGGCATGAGTCAAGAGCAGGCATTGGTATTATTAAACCAACAAATTACCCAACAATCCATGATTATTGGCTCAAATGATGTGTTTTATGGGTTTGGGATGCTTTTTTTATTGTTAATTGGCTTGATTTGGTTGGCAAAACCGCCATTTCATCATTGATTTTAGACAGTTATCAATCAAGCAACGCATTGGTTTATAATACAAAAATGATAGGACTACAATAACAATCACGCTTTGTTACAAAAATTATTTATATGTTACTTTAATGTAATAAGCTTTATAATAGGGCATCTTTATCAATCTAGCGATGCTATGAGTCAATCACACACCAAAACCTCAATGCCTGCTTTGACGTTAGGGGCAATTGGGGTCGTCTATGGCGATATCGGCACAAGCGTGCTGTATTCCATGAAAGAAGTTTTCAATGCAGGTCATGTCGCCTTCAATCCTGCCAATATCTTTGGGGTTTTGTCGTTATTTGTTTGGACAATTACCATCATTGTCAGTGTCAAATATATCTCACTTGTGCTACGAGCCGACAATAAAGGCGAGGGCGGTCTGATTGCTATGTTAGCATTGGCATCCAATGCGGTACGTCATCGCCCACGATTACACTCACTGATTTTATTGGTGGGGATTTTTGGGACGTGTCTATTTTATGGCGATGGGGTGATTACGCCTTCCATTTCGGTGTTGTCTGCGGTTGAAGGTCTGACTGTGGTGTCACCTGCCATGCACGGTGTGGTAATCCCTGCCACTTTGACGATTTTATTTGTGTTATTTTTTGCCCAAAAATTCGGCACAAAAGGCATTGGTAAGCTGTTTGGACCTGTGATGGTGTTGTGGTTTATTTTGATTGCAGGCATTGGCATTTATCATATTCAGCATAATGTCGAGATTTTACAAGCCGTCAATCCCTTATATGCCTTTGATTTTATTATGACTAATCCCACGTTGGCATTTATCATCCTTGGGGCGGTGGTGCTGTGTGTGACAGGCGGTGAGGCATTGTATGCAGACATGGGGCATTTTGGTAAAACCCCGATTCGTATTGCATGGTTTGCCATCGTGATGCCTGCATTATTGCTTAATTATTTTGGACAAGGGGCATTTTTACTGGCGAATCCAGCAGGCAAGGCGAATCCGTTCTTTTTAATGATTCCTGAAATCATGCGAATCCCAATGGTGGTAATGGCGACTTTGGCGACAGTGATTGCCTCGCAAGCCTTGATTTCTGGGGCATTTAGTATCACCAAACAAGTGGTACAATTGGGCTTTTTACCTCGGATGCGGATTATTTATACCAATGTCAAAGAAGTGGGGCAAATTTATATTCCTGCGATTAATTGGGGGCTATTTATTGCCATTGCCTTTGCCGTGGTGATGTTCAAATCCTCCGAAGCTTTGGCGGCCGCCTATGGGATTGCCGTGTGTACTGATATGCTGATTACCACGATTTTGACCTATTTTGTGGTGCGATATGCGTGGAAATATCCGCTGTATATCTGCTTTGGCGTGACCAGCGTGTTTTTTGTGGTGGACTTTTTATTTTGGTCGTCCAATTTGCTCAAGCTATTCAAAGGCGGTTGGTTTCCGCTGATGCTAGGGGCAATCATGTTTATCATTATGATTACATGGCGTGATGGCAAAAACTTGGTACATATCGTACATACCACAGGGCAAATGGGGTTGAAGTCATTTTTGGATGATTTGTTTGGCAGTTTTAACACCAAAAAACTACAGAATGCCCTTGAAGCGACCCAAGCCAAACTTCAGGCGGTCAGCGAAGATATGCAACAGCAAATTGGTGAAACCAGTGCTGAATTGCAAAAACAACATCAAGTGCTACAAGACCAGCTCATTCGCCAACAAAAATGCCAATTATTATTTGAAAATATCAAAAAAATCAAAGGTATTGCGGTTTTTTTGGTGGCAGAACAGGATATCGTACCTGTTGCCCTTAAACAAAATCTAAAACATAACAAATGTCTACATGAATACAATGTGTTTGTGACCGTCAATACCCATGAAACGCCTTGGATTGGCATGAATAAGCGCAGTGATGTCACCTATCTTGGGCATAACTGTTGGAAAGTAGTATTAAACTTTGGCTTTAAGAACGACCCTGATGTACCAGAATCACTCAAGCATATTCAGCAGTTTAATTTAGACTTTGACCCTGCCAAAGTGAGCTATTTCTTGTCGCATGAAGCGGTTGTCGCCAGTGAAACGGTCAAAGGTATGGCGTTATGGCGTGAAAAACTGTTTGCCCATATGCACCGCAATGCAGGCACGGCGGCGGAATTCCTCAAACTACCCAGTAACAATGTGGTGGAAATGGGAGCGAAAGTGGAGATTTAGCAGTAAGTTGGTAAGAATGGGTTACCCAATCTTGCAACCTTGTACAAAAACTAAACTAATTATTAGTTTGATAACAAAAACACCGTGAAAAATAGCACAATGATACTAAGGGATTTTTTATAATGTAGGCTATCAAATCCCAAGGAATCTCTTATGAAACCATCACGGCATAGCACCCAAGCTTGTTTGCCCACTGCTCGCATTGTGGGTGTGCCAATTTATGAGCAGAATCCGCTGTCATTTAGCTTTATTAATGAACCAACGACCAAACCATCTAAACTATCTAAAAATACCACTGAGTCAAAAAAAGCGGATAACACGCCATCATCTGAATCTGACCCTTGTAAACACCCTTGGCAAAAAAATCGCCAATGGCTTGGCATGGTATTTATCGTGTGTTTTTTGGTGGCGATGGGTTTATTGATTACGTCTATTTATACCGCCTAAATAACTGCTTAACCTAAATAACTGTTTAAAGAATAGTTAATATTCTGTTTGACATATCTCACCACCCGAAATCATGTTATATTACGCACTTTGCGACCGATGATTTTTGGAGTGATTTTGTCAAATTTAATAAACCACCTTTCATCAACACAATCCTCACAACCCTGCGATTTATTGACTTGTATCGGTACGACTTTGCCAACATGGCAAGTTCACCGCTGTCAATTAACCACGTCAATCATTGACCAACACGCCCCCATAAAATTTCTTTACCATTATGAAACGCTTACTGATACGTTAAAACTTGCCCACCCATTGCAAGGGGCATTGCTCCAGCATTTTGACCGTCTATTGACACGCCAACAGTTTGCTGAGTTGCTTGGGCTAGATATGACCCAAGTGGCAATGCCGTGGCAATTAAAATTTAGCGGTAAATTGGTGGTGTTTTGCCATCAGCCAGAAATTGCCTTGCGATTGCATTGGACAAACACCGCCAAGGCATTTGAATTGGGTTATCAGTCTGACCTTGAAACCGCTGTGACACAGGCATTCCGCCATTGGCAATGGGTAGATGGGGTGGAAGTGGTCAATAAAAATCCCAATGTCAGCCTCTTTGCCAGTCTAGTTGAGTTAGTCGAAGCCAATACCGCATCGGATTTGACACTTGATAATCCGCATCCATTAGTAAATGTATGGCAACAGTCGACTCATCAAGGGTTTGAGGCCTTGCCGACAGCGATTGCGGTGCGGATTCAGCGGTATTTGCGTGATCAAGATGACTTGATAAAACCGTGGCTTGAGCAAATGCAAGATATGGCGATGGACGAAGCAAGGCAATATTTGGCAGAATTATAGTGATTTTGTTATTAATTGCTCAGTGACGCTATCACTTTTGGGTCACAGTTAGGTACAATATGCCCAAATTTTATGACTTTATTAATGTGGAAAAAATATGGACGGCTCAGTCGATATCGTGAGCTTGGTGACACAAGCAAGTATTTTTGTCAAAATTATCATGGGGCTATTGTTTTTGGCGTCATTATTATGTTGGGTGACGATTTTTCGTTTGAGTAGCCGTTTGAGTAGTGCCAATAAATCGGATAATCATTTTGAGCAGACCTTTTGGTCAGGGATTGAGTTGCCCATGCTGTATAAAGGCGTGCAAGGCAACCCAGACCGCAGTGGGCTTGAGCAGATATTTTTTATTGGTTTTACCGAGTTTTTGAAGTTATTGCGTAATCGTCAGCCCAAAGCCGATGTATTGGATGGTGTCGAGCGAAAACTGCGTGTTGGCTTGGGTCGTCAGCAGTTGGAGCTGGAGCAAGGTTTGCCTTTATTAGCCAGTATTGCGTCCGTGTCGCCTTATATTGGTTTATTGGGGACAGTGTGGGGAATTATGACGGCTTTTATGGGGCTGTCAACCTCCAGTCAAGCCACGCTATCGGCAGTCGCACCGGGGATTGCTGAGGCATTGATTGCCACGGCATTGGGCTTGTTTGCTGCCATTCCTGCAGCGTTGGCGTTTAACCATTTTACTGCCAAAAGTGACAAGGTTTATCAAAGCCGTGCGTTATTTTGTGATGAGATGACAGGGATGCTGATGCGTGAAACACGTGGTGAACATGAGTCGTTATCCAATGCGGTAGCAGGTTCAGTGTGATGAAAGCCAATCCTTATAGCCGTAGCACAAACCGTAAAGTCAACGCCAATATGAATGTCGTTCCCTATATTGACGTGATGTTGGTGTTGTTGGTGATTTTTATGGTCACTGCCCCCATGCTGACCACAGGTGTGGATATCGACCTCCCCAAAGCCCAAGCCAAGGCATTGAGCCAAGGCACACAACTGCCTGTGATTGTGTCACTCAAAGCCGATGGTAATCTTTATCTGAGTTATCAAGATAAAACCGATGAACCGATGAATCAATCGCAGTTGATTGACACCTTACATACGTTGCAAGGGCTACCAGAATACCAACTGGACGGCAAACCCAATGTCAATGTGATGATTAATGCGGATAAAAATAATGAATATGGTCAAGTCATGCAACTAATGGCAAATTTGCAACAAGCAGGCATTGAAAAAGTCGGACTACTGACCGCACCGCCCAAAAGTAAGCATTAAGTTAGGACTTACGCAAAAATGCCATTTGTAGGTTGGGTGGAAGAATGACACCCAACATAAACCATTCAAGAGGAAACCCCATTGTGACATCAGGTCAGATTACATCTGTTTATGTCCCTGTCGAAACCCCAGATTACAAAACATGGGCAATTATCCTAAGCTTGATTGGGCATGGGGTGTTGTTGGGTGGGTTATGGTTTTATCGTGGCACACCACCGCCCATACCAATGGAAACCACCTTAATTACCCCAGAGCAGTTTTCTGCCATTGAAGGGCAAATCCAAGCCAACCAACAAAATAATGCAATGATGGCAGGTGAAATGGCAGGTGGGGGCATGACCTCGCCCACCACCAAATCCAGTCACCAGCCTAGCCCACAAGCCAAAGCCATGATGAATGATATTGCCAATAAACAACAGCAATACCTCAAACAGCAAGCCAAATTTGCCGAACAAATCGACCGTGAAGTCGAAGCCGAACAACAACAAGTGGTTGAGCAACTTGACCAACAGCAAGCCGAAGAACAAGAAACCTTACAAGATTATCGCCATGCCGAAGACAATCTTGATGAAATACGTGCTGAAATTCAAGCCACGAGCGAAGCCTATAAAAAAGACATAAAACCCAAACAAACAGATAACAATGTGGGGCAAAATTTGGATTTGGCAACGCATGGCAAAGGGATTAGCACCAGTACCAGTCAAGCTCGCACAGGGGGCAATGGTAGCCCACGGCAAGGGGGGGCGACAGGGGGTGATTCGGCGGGTTATATTAATAAAATTATGTCAATCATTGATGCCAACTGGCGACCCCCAACAAATAGCATGGGCAAATCTTTGATTGCATCCTTTACTGTGGCAAGTGATGGTAGTATTAGTAATATTAGCATTAAAAGTGCAGGTGATGAGATTTTTAAAGCCAGTTTGGTCAAAGCCATTCAATCTTCCAGTCCTTTACCGCCACCACCCAATGGTACAAGAACATTTACAGGTAATTTTAAAGCCGATTAAACTTAAAAATATAGGTCATAATATGAATAAAATCTATTTCCAAACCGTGCTGATGGCATTGATGGCAAGCCTACCTTTATCGAATTTGGCTCATGCCCAAGACGTTGATTTTACGTTGGTCAAAAAAGCCCCACGTTCTAATTTACAGATTGCCCTTGTGCCGTTTGCAGGGGCGGAAAGTATTTCCAATATTATCACCAATGATTTGACCAACCTTGGACAATACACCCTCGATAGCAACTTGCCAGAACGCCCACACAGCTACCAAGAAGTGACGCTTCCAGTATGGCAACACAACGCCGTCCCTTACCTTGTGGTGGGCAATACTCGTAGTAACAAAGGCGATGTTGAAATTAACTTTGATGTCATTGATGTAACGACAGGGCAAGTCATGCAAGGCTCACAAAAAGTCATCACCAAAAACAACCCACAAAGTTTACGCATGGCAGGGCATAAAGTCGCTGACCGTATTTATGAGATTTTGACAGGGATAAAAGGCGACTTTTCGGGCAAAATCGCCTATGTGGTACAAACAGGGGTAAGCAAAAACCGAGTATCGCATCTTGTGGTGTCGGATGTTGATGGCTATAACCCAAAAATTGTCCAACAAGTCAATGGCAGTATCAGTGCATTGACCCCCTCTGCCAATGGTCGAACCTTTAGCTATATGGTGCAACAAACCAATGGCAAACCTGTCATCTATATGGCAGATGTGGTGAGTGGTACAAGTAGCCTACTAACCCCATTTAAAGCCAATAACTTAGGTGGTGCGATTTCGCCAGACGGCTCAAGCGTGCTGTTTAGTAGCGATTTTGAAACCAACACCAACCAAATCTACCTATCTCGTAGTGGTGGCAAGCCCCAACGTTTGACCAATGACCCTGTGGGTGCGTACTATCCCAGCTGGTCGCCAGATGGCAATTCATTCGTTTATACCTCAGACCGAGCAGGGGGCAAAAAAGGTGGTAACCGTGGACAAATTTACCGTTATAACTTATCGACTGGTAGTGAGCAACAACTCACCTATGGCGGACTCAACTCAATGGGACGTATCAGCAATGATGGCAAAAAAATGTCCTTTTTATCAGGAACAAATCAAGGCATGGTGATGGATTTGGCTTCTCGTAGTAGCACAGGGGTCAACAATGTCGGCATGAGCGAAGCCCCTAGCATCTCGCCCAATGGACAGCATTATATCTATTCGGGGCGGAATGTCGTCACCATCGTGACCAATGGTAAATCGGTAAGTATTAGCCCTAGCCAAAACGGTGTCCCAGCAGGCACGGTATATGGTCCAATTTGGCTTAATCCAGATGCCAATAATAGTATGGTGAAATAATTGAATTTTATTGGGTTGTAGGGGCGTAATGCTTACGCCCTGTTTGAAATTTTAGTAATTGGGCTTATGCAATAAGCCCCTACAGTGATATTTTTTATTTTGAATACAGTTTCTTAAAATAACCTATCGCTAATCCACCCTACTAAAGAATTGTTTAGAATGTCCATTTCCCCTTTATTTCTCCTAAGTGTGCTATGCGTCAGCGTTACGGCATGTAGCACCTTGCCGATGGCTTCAAAAGGTTCGCCATTTGCCCCTATTACCCAACTCACCCAACCAACACAAGTTACTTCACCGACCGCCAAAATACAGGCAGGGCGGTGGCTATTTATTGTCGAGCAAGGCACTGGTAAATCTCGTATTAGTTCTTTGGTGCTGACGGATATGAATGGTCAACATAGTAAGATTTTGACCCAACGCACTGGCACGATATTTAGCCTATCGCCCAGTCGTGATGGACGCTATGCCACCTTTACCGCCCAATCACCGAATGATTTTCCGCATATTTTTACCCTTGAGATTGCCACAGGGCGTACCACATTGATTACCCCCCAACGGCACAATCATTTTAGCGGTAATCTGTCACCAAATAATCAACAACTGTTAATCTCAAGCAGTTTGGACGATAACCCAGAAATTTACCTTACCGATAACCAAGGCAATGACCCCCAACGCTTGACCCATGATGCGGCTGCCGACTTCGCCCCAGTGTGGTTGCCTGATGCCAGTGGGTTTATTTTTACTTCGGATAGGGCAGGCAAGTTGCGACCGCAGTTGTATCAATATACCTTTGACAAGGTGGTTCAATCATCTAGCCAAACTAACCAACCTAATCAATCCGCCGTAACCAGCACTGGCAAAATCAAAGCCCTTACCCAAAATAGATATAGTAGTAATGCCAAAATCAGCCCCAATGGACAATGGATAAGCTATATCGCCAAAGATGCCCAAGGTGATATTGTGTATCGTGTGCAGTCGCTTGCAACAGGGCAGGGTAACGCATGGCGAAATGATGGCTATGCCGATGCCATGACTTTTTCTGCGGATGGTCAATGGCTAGTATATGCCAGTGTTAACACAGACAAAAATACCAATAGCAATGCTATAATCCAAACGATTGATGCGATACCTGTCGCCCAGTTAGTTAATGTTGAAAAAACTGCTGATACCTTAGCATTGCCTAAGCCTGCGTTTAGCCTAAATTTTTCGGATAGAGCGATGCAAGATATTTTTGGGTTAGATAAAGGAAGTGATGATAAACATCAAAAATGGGTCATTCGAGAGCCGTATTTATTGTTTTAACGTTATTTAATGGTAACGATGGCTTTAAAAATTGGGTGGCTTGCACCATATTTAACCTAAGTTTGATATTAAATAGATTTGTATTCGTAAGGTGCGTTCTACGCACCATTTAAAATAAATGTGTATCATGGGTGCGTATGACGCACCTTACATTAAGACCATTTTCAAACAGCTCCATGACTTAGCTATTCTGAGGATTGCCATGAATTTAGAAAAACCAGATTTGACAAATCCCAATCCACAACCACCCACGATGGATTTGCCCCCTTTTTCACACAATCCTTATACCGCACCACAAGCCAGTAGCAATCATGCGTTGAGCCGTACTGATGGTGTGAGTGATAGTTTGATTAGCTATAATCATATTACTTATGCGTTGGCGGTGTTTAGCTATTTTACCGCAGGGTTGACGTGGATTGTGCCGATTGTGATGAATTACCTCAAGCGTGATGAGGCAAGAGGAACATGGCTATATAGTCATTTTGATTGGCAAATTAAGACCTTTTGGTACAGTATCTTTTTTGGTGTGATTGGCGGTGTGATGCTGTTTTTTGGCTTAGGGGGAATATTGGTTGGGGCGATGGCAGATAGTAATGGGGCGATGGGCGGTAGTTTGTTGCTGAGTGTGTTGGGCGGTGTGGTGTTAGCTTTTACTTTATTTTGGCATTTATACCGTATGGCTCGGGGCTGGATTGCATTAGCCAATCGTAAGCCAGTGCCATAAACATGGCTTTAGCATGATTTTGAGTGTTTTTTGGCGGATACACTGGTATAATGCGTTTTTGTTATCATTCTTATCAAGTCTAAGTGAGTAGCAATTCGCCTATGTATGCTTTACTTCGCCCTTTCTTATTGCACACCGACCCCGAAAAAGCCCATGAACTGACCTTATCCATGCTCGAAAAATCCCAAAAAATGGGGGTTTTAGGGCTTGTCTATGGCAAACAAGAACTGCCGACCGAATGTATGGGGCTAAATTTTAGCAATCCTGTGGGTTTGGCGGCAGGGCTGGATAAAAACGGTGAGTATATTGATGCGTTATCGGCATTGGGCTTTGGGTTTATTGAGATTGGTACGATTACCCCAAAACCGCAAGACGGCAATCCCAAACCACGCTTGTTTCGTATCAAAGAAGCCAATGCCATTATCAATCGCATGGGCTTTAACAATAAAGGCGTGGATTATCTGATTCAACAGGTCAAACGTAGCAAATATCAAGGTATTTTGGGGATTAATATTGGCAAAAATGCCGTGACCCCAGTCGAAAACGCCCTTGATGATTATGTGTATTGCCTTGAGCGAGTGTATCCGTATGCCTCGTATATTACGGTGAATATTTCTTCACCAAATACCAAAAATTTGCGTGATTTACAAAGTGGCGAAGCCTTAACTCGCTTGCTTGACGGCATTAAAAATCGCCATACCCAGCTTGCCACCCAACATCAATATTATGTGCCATTGGTGCTAAAAGTCGCCCCAGACCTCGATGAAGAGCAAATTGATTATATTGCCAAAGAGTTGGTGCGTTTTGATATTGATGGGTTGATTACCACCAATACCACGTTGAGCCGTCAAGGGGTAGAGGATTATGCCACAAGCCAAGAAGCAGGCGGTTTATCGGGTCGTCCGCTGAGTCACATGAGTACCCAAGTGCTTGCCCAGTTTGCCGAGCGTCTGCCACCATCTGTGGCGTTGGTTGGGGTAGGGGGCATTGACAATGGTCAGCGAGCGGTCAATAAAATCGAAGCTGGGGCGAGTTTGGTGCAGATTTATAGTGGTTTGATTTATGAAGGCCCTGCCTTGATTCATCAATGCGTTGAGGCGATTGACGGCTATCGTTTTAGCCAAACCCACCCCTCAGCATAGGGCAAACGTATGTCAGGTTTGGATATTATCATTCTTGCCACCTTGGTTATTGGGCTGTGGCAAGGCTTTAACAATGGCTTAATGCGTTCGTTGGTTGGGCTATTTGGGTGGTTGATTGCGTTGGTGTGTGCCAGTGTGTTTGCCAAGCCGTTAGCTCCCATGTTTTTGGGTGTGGTCAATTCTCCGATTTTGAGCGTGGTAATCGCATTTTTGGCAGTGGCATTGACCGTGATTGTCATTTTGCAAGTGGTGCTATGGGTGTTAAATAGCACGCTAAAAGGGCTAAAATTAAGCTTTGTTGATAAATTAGCAGGGGCGGTGTTCGCTTGTGGCAAAAATTTATTGGTCGTGATGTTAATGTTAAATTTAATCATGCCATTTGTTGCCCAACGTGATTTTTGGCAAAAATCCGCCATCACCCAAGCCCTTGTGCCTTATATGCCATTTGCGGTGAATTTGTCCAAACGTATTGCCAGTGGTGTCAGCGAAAGCACCCATGAGGGTGTTAATCAATTGGATAAAGTCGCCAAGCCGTAGGGGTTGGTGGTGTATTAGGTTTAAAGTTTTATAACACATTCTATTTCACAGCACGAAGGGGTTTTATATGTGTGGAGTTGTCGGTATTGCTGCTCATACGCCAGTCAATCAAATGTTGTATGACGCACTGACCATGCTACAGCACCGTGGGCAAGATGCGGCAGGTATTGTCACTTGTCAAGATGGGCGGTTGTTTTTACGCAAAGAAAATGGCATGGTGCGTGATGTGTTTATGACACGTCACATGATGCGATTGGTGGGCAATCAAGGCATCGGTCACGTCCGTTATCCGACTGCAGGCACGTCTAGCAGTGCCGAGGCCCAGCCGTTTTATGTCAACTCACCGTATGGTATTACCTTGGCTCACAATGGCAATTTGACCAATGCCGAAACCATTGCCGAAGCCTTGTATAAAGAAGATATGCGTCATATCAATACTGATTCGGATTCGGAAGTATTGCTCAATGTGCTGGCACATGAAATGCAAAACTTAGGTATTCAATATCCGACTCCTGATGATATTTTTAAAGCCGTGACGGCTGTCTATCAGCGTATTGAAGGGGCGTATGCAGTCGTTGCCATGATTACTGGTAACGGGATTTTGGCGTTTCGTGACCCCAACGGCATTCGTCCATTGATTTATGGTGAGCGTTTGGCGGAAGACGGTGGCACAGAATATATGGTCGCTTCAGAGTCGGTGGCATTGACGGCTTCTGGCTTTAGCATCGTGCGTGATGTCAAACCGGGGGAAGCAATTTTTATTGATGAAAATAACCAATTATTTTGCCATCAATGTGTTGAATCCAAAGAATTTGCCCCTTGTATTTTTGAATATGTGTATTTTGCTCGCCCAGACTCAATCATCGACAATATTTCTGTTTACAAAGCCCGTATGCGAATGGGTGAAACATTGGCTCAAAAAATCATCAAAGAATGGGGCGAAGACCATGGCATTGATGTGGTCATTCCGATTCCTGATACATCTCGCACCTCAGCGATGGAGTTGGCACAGCATTTGGGCGTAAAATACCGTGAAGGTTTTATGAAAAACCGCTATATCGGACGCACCTTTATCATGCCAGGGCAACAACAACGCAAAAAATCCGTGCGTCAAAAACTCTCAGCCGTGCCACTGGAGTTTAAAAATAAAAACGTCTTGTTGGTGGATGATTCGATTGTACGTGGCACGACTTGTAATGAAATTATCCAAATGGCACGTGATGCAGGGGCGAAAAACGTCTTCTTTGCCAGTGCCGCCCCACCTGTCAAATTCCCCAATGTATATGGCATTGATATGCCTGCCAAAAAAGAATTGATTGCGTCAGGGCATACTACTGAAGAAGTGTGCCAAATCATTGGTGCTGACCGCCTGATTTTCCAAGACTTAGCCGATTTGATTGAAGCCGTGCAAGATAAGCATAGCTTGGTTAAACAATTTGATTGCTCAGTATTTGATGGTAAATATGTCGCTGGTGGCATTGATGAAGCCTATCTAGACGAGCTACAACGTAAACGCAGTGATAAAGCCAAACAAAAAACATCTGGGGTGCAAGTGATAGCCGATACCTCTGTGGATATGGTGGGCGTGCAAGCCGAAGCCTAGTGACACAAAAAGCAACTTTTCGTAAGTTGCTTTTTTTATGAACTTTTTGATAATGTAAAAATTTACTAGTTTCTTAATGAAAAGGTCATAACATGAATAATTTCCAATATTATAATCCTGTGCGTATTGTATTTGGCGAAGGGCAAATTCAAGAACTTGCCAACCTTGTCCCCAAAAATGCCAAGGTTTTGATTACTTATGGGGGCAGTTCTGCCAAAAAAACAGGTACACTCGATGAAGTCAAAAACGCCCTGCAAGACGAGAATCGCACCTTGTTTGAGTTTGGTGGTATCGAACCCAACCCAGAATTTGATACCCTTATGCGAGCGGTGGACATGGTGCACGCCCATAACATTGATTTTTTATTGGCGGTGGGCGGTGGCTCGGTGCTAGACGGCACGAAGTTTGTCGCTTTGACAGCCACCCTCAAAGACGATACCGACCACGAGCAAGCATGGCAAGCCCTGCTCAATCGTACCAAAGATATCCACACTGCCTTGCCAATGGGAACGGTGTTGACCATTCCTGCCACAGGCTCAGAAATGAACAGTGGCGGTGTGATTAACAACACTCAGCGACAAGCCAAGCTACCATTTGGCAACCCCAATGCCTATCCTGTGTTTTCGATTCTTGACCCAGCCAAAACTTTGACCTTGCCAATTCGCCAAGTGGTGAATGGCGTGGCGGATGCGTTTGTTCATGTAATGGAACAATATTTGACCTATCCTGTGAATGCCAAAGTGCAAGATGCCTTTAGCGAAAGTCTGCTAAAAATCCTCATTGAAGAGGGTGAAGCAGTGTTAAAAAACCCCAACGACATGGACACTCGCAAAAATATTATGTGGACAGCGACCATGGCACTTAATGGCTTGATTGGCACAGGTGTACCGCAAGATTGGACGACCCACATGGTCGGGCATGAGCTGACCTCGCTATATGGTATCGACCATGCACGCACTTTGACGATTTTGTTACCTGCGGTGATGACGGTGCTAAAAGACAGCAAGCATGCCAAGTTGGTGCAATATGGTCAAAAAGTATGGGGTCTGACAGGTACAGATGATGAGATTATTGAGCAAGCAATTGCCAAAACCGTTGAGTTCTTCAAGTCAATGGATTTACCAGTGAGTTTGACGGATGTGGAGCTAGGTCAAGAGGCAGTGCAAGCGGTAGTGATTCAACTTAAAGAACATGGCATGACCCAGTTGGGTGAATACCGCCGTAATGATTTGGCGGTGTCAGAGCATATTTTAATGCAGGCTCTTTGATTTTGTCTGATAGCACAAAGCTCTCTCTTTCTAAAAGAGGGGGTTGGAAGGGATTCATTAGCTTAACAAATACAAAAAACCATTTACACAAGCAATGCCAATTACCATACTGACAAATAACTGTCGCCAAATATGATAACTTACCAACACCACGCCCAATGCCAAAATTTGTGATAGCAATAATGGCGATATCGCAAGGTGTTGCTCTTTATCCAGCCATTGTAATGACGTTAAAATTAACAAACTCATCACCGTAAGCGGTAGCCCTTTATTCACTGCCAATAGCAAAGGTGAATTTAACCAGCGTTTTGGCAACATCACGGGCATAAACCGAGTTGCCATCGTTACCCCTGCCATTACCAATACACCTATGACTAAATAACTATTGGTTATCATAAAGCATTAGCCCTTATTTATAGATTTAAGTGAAGATGATTGCAACCAAAAATGCCCAATAATCAATAAAATACTCAACGCAATCGCAGATAATAATACCCATTGCCCAAAAAATGCCATCGCCACAGCAAAGGTAATCACCGCAATGATGATGGGATACCATTGTGTCAAACTACGAAACTGCTCATACGCCAATATCGCAAACAAACACACAAGGGCAAAATCAAGGTGTGGTACAAGCTGATTTAACCCTGCCCCAATTACGACCCCAAATAATGTGCCAATCACCCAATAACTTTGGTTAAACAGGCTAATCGGTAAAAATAAGGTTTGGCGTTGTTCATGCTCAAGGGTGGTCAATACCGAAAACGTTTCATCCGTCAAGGCAAATAGACAATAACAGCGTACCCACACAGGTAACGCTCGAAGTTCATGCAATAAGGGCAAGCCATAAAACATATGGCGTAAATTAATCGCAAGGGTATTACTCGCTAAGGTCATCAAGCCTGTACCACTGGCTAATAGCGGAATTGAAGCGTACTGTGCCGCCCCTGCATACAGCAACATACTACTGAAAATCGCCCCCCATACAGGTAGTCCACCTGCGACCCATAGCACGCCGAAGGCAAGCCCTGCTGGGATATAGCCCATCGCCACAGGTAGCGATAATTTAAAGGCTTGTTGCCAAATTGTTGGGTGGGTTGTCATAGCGTTCCCTTTTAGCTTTTAACACAGCCATAAAAATACCCCATCAAGCGACAGGGTAAATTTAACTGACTGAATATTACTTTTTAACCAAAGTCGTATTCGGTAGATTTGTCACCGCTTCCTCTAAGTCATCTTCATACACTGGAGCATTGCGGTCGTGGAATTGCACTTCTTCTTCGACAAACTCAGGTTTGACCTCGACAATAAAGTCTTTACGACTCATACCCATCCATAGTGGAATCGCACTGGCAATATACACCGATGAGAATGTTCCCAAAATCAGACCGATAAACAACGCCACCGCAAACCAATATAGGCTTGGGCCACCCAAGAAAATCATCGCCAATACCACCAATAATACGGTAGAAATGGTCATAATGGTACGGCGTAAGGTTTCGGTCAAAGATAAATTCACAATCTCACGAGGACTAATGCCACGTACACGGCGGAAGTTTTCACGAATACGGTCAAATACCACGATGGTATCATTAATCGAATAACCAATCAAAGATAATACTGCCGCCAACACCGTCAAATCAAACGGCCAGCCAAATAGGGCAAATAACCCCACGGTAATGATACTGTCATGGAATAATGCCAATACCGCACCAAGGGCAAGTTTTGATTGGAAGCGTATCGTGACATATATAAACATACAAAACAACGCCAGTGCAGTCGCTCCAAATGAGCTGAGATAAATCTCATTACCGACTTGGCTACCCACCACATCAATATTTTTGATGGTGGCGTTATTGTTAGGTAGGTCTAAGGCTTTATCTAGCGTATCACTTAACCCTTCGATTTTTTCTTGGGGTGGTAGGCGTACCAAGATTTCTTTATTGCTACCAAGGTATTGCACCACGCTGTCATCAATCTTATGTGAGGTCAAGGTGTTTTGTACTTGAACTTGTTGTACAGGTTGGTCATATACTACGGTAGCAGATACCCCACCTGTAAAGTCTAGACCAAGGTTTAGCCCTTTGGCGACAATCGCTATTAAGGCAACGAGGGTCAAAATTGCCGAGAAAATCGCAAATGGCTTGGCAAATTTCATAAAGTCGATGATACGTCTGCCAGCCAACTGTTTTTCACCGCCAAAGCTATCGCTATTTAAATTTTCACCGCCAAGGTTATCTATATGACTGGTGGCTAAGGCAGGCACTGAGGTCGTGTTAGCATTGCTAATATTGTCAGCCGTGGTAACACGGGGTGTTTTTTGTAAATTTTGATTGACCCCTCGACCATTACGGCGTGGGGTACGGCGATTTTTTTTGACACTTTGATGGTCAGAGGTTTGAGCAACACCCAGCTCACTTAATTTTTGCTGAGGGTCGATTGGCTCTAAGCTGTCCTCTGCATTGTCGATATCATGTTTATCACGCATTGTCAGCTCCTTAACCAATACTCAAACGTTTGACAGATTTACGATAGCCATAAGCCAGTTGTACCAAGGCACGAGTCACAGTGACCGAGGTGAAAATCGAACTGGCAATACCAATGGCAAGCGTGACCGCAAAGCCTTTAATTGGGCCTGTACCGATGGCGAATAGAATAAAGGCGACCAATAATGTGGTAATTTGAGCATCAAAAATACTGGTAAAGGCTCGGTTAAAACCTGCCACAATCGCTGATTTGGGTCTTGCACCATTGGCAAGTTCTTCACGAATCCGCTCAAAAATCAACACGTTAGCATCAACTGCCATACCAATGGTCAATACAATCCCTGCAATACCAGGAAGGGTCAAAGCAGAGCCAATCAATGACATCACTGCTAAAATCATCATCAAGTTAAATGCTAACGCAACATTGGCAATCAAACCAAATAAGCGATAGAACACCAACATAAATAAGAAAACCAATAAATAACCAACTTGCGTAGAGAAAATACCTTTTTTGATATTGTCTTGTCCAAGTGACGGCCCGATGGTACGTTCTTCGACAAAATACATTGGAGCAGCCAATGCACCAGAGCGTAGCAATAGAGCCAACTCAGAGGCTTCGGCATTGCTGTCTAACCCTGTGATTTGGAAATTATTGCCAAACACACCTTGAATGGTGGCTTGGTTAATAATACGGCTTTCAGCATAGGGGGTACGTACTTCTTTGGGTTGCCCTGTAGTTGGGTCTTTTTCAAAGGTCACACGTTGTTTATTTTCGATAAATAGCACTGCCATTTGTTTGCCAACTGATTGAGCAGTGGTATTTTGCATGAGTTTACCGCCTGCACTGTCAAGGGTAATACTCACTTGTGGCATGCCGTTTTGGTCAAGCCCTGATTGGGCGTTCTGTACGTTTTGACCTGTGACGACTGGGGTACGCATGACCAAGGTTTGTTGTGGATTATTTAAGTCTTTAAATGGATAGGCTTCTGTACCAGCAGGTAGCACACCTGTTGGATTGGTTTGATATGCACCATTTTGTTCAGATACCATGCGAAACTCAAGATTTGCAGTACGACCGATGACCCGTTTGGCTTCTGCGGTATCTTGCACACCGGGTAGCTCGACCACGATACGGTTAGCCCCTTGGCTTTGTACCACGGCTTCTGCCACGCCTAATTCGTTGATACGGTTACGCAAAGTGGTCAAGTTTTGGGTCACAGCATCTTGGGAAATCTGACTAATGGCTTGTTGGGTCATGTTCATATTCAGTGAAGCCCCTTGTTGGGTCAACACAGGTTGAAACTCATACACCGTACCATAGCGATTGCGAAGGGCGTTTAATGCTTGATCACGAGAGGCATTGTCTGCAAAACCCAACTGTAAGCCATTGTCTTGTTTTTGTAGCCCAGTGACTGCAATTTTTTGGTTACGCAATTCATTACGGACTTCGGTGGTCAATGACTCAAGGCGTTGCCCCACAGTTTTACTCATGTCCACCTCAAGCACAAAACGCACACCGCCTCGCAAGTCCAGCCCTAGTTTGACAGGATTGGCACTGATATTACGAAGCCATTGTGGGGTGGTTTGGGCAAGGTTTAACGCCACCACATAATTATCACCCAATTGCTCACGCAAAATTTGTTGGGCTTTAATTTGGGTTTCGCTACTTTCATCGCCAATCCGAAGCAACACGGATTTATCCGTGACGCTGTTGTTTTTGGTGGCGATGCCTTGAGCTTGTAGGATATTTTGGGCTTGTACCAACACATCATTGGTCAAAGTCGTACCTGCCGAAGCCCCTGTAATTTGCACTGCAGGCTTGTCAGGATAAAGATTGGGTAACGCATAAATTGTGCTAAACAATAACACAATCGCAATTAAAACATATTTCCAAGCAGGATATTGCATAATATTGACTTCTTTTATCGCAATGGTTGGTGAGTTTTAGATTTGGGCATTATTTTAAATGTTACAGTGAATGACATTAGGCATAATACTTTTATATTTTGGACGTATACAATACGCCCCTCCAAAAATGTTTTATTTCTAATTTATACGATGATAGGTTATTTTAAACTATCAATTGTCCCAGCAGGTAATACCGAAATAATTGAGGCACGTTGTACCATGACTTCTTGTGAGGCGTTGAGGTTGACCACGGCATAATCGCCTTGGATTTTTTTGACTTTACCCATCAGTCCCCCTGCAAATACCACTTCATTGCCTTCTTTAATTGAGTCAATCATATTGCGGTGTTCTTTGGCACGGCGACTTTGAGGACGAATTACCATAAAATAAAAAATCGCAAAAAATGCAACAGGCAATAATAATTGCATAAATACTGAGCTTGGTGAAGCGGCAGCAGGGGCTTCGGCAGCATAAGCGGTTTGGATAAATAATGGCAACATAACAATCAACCCTTTTAAAAAAAATATAATTAATCAGAATAAACACCTAAAATCCCCTCAAAATGGGGGATTTGTCCGATAAAATCAAGTTTTATCCTCAAACAAATTCATTATCGTTCAAAAATCAACTTATTATGATAACCGATTTGGGCGTATTAATAAATCGTTAAACGCTTAGTGGTAGGGATTTTATTGCAATTGGTGGTTAGCGGATATGATTTTCAATGAATTTTTGTCATATTCACCAATGACGCACAGGGGTGTTACATTTTTGCAACGCAAATTTTGAGAAATATGGTATGCTAAACTTGTAACAAAGTATTTCAATCATTAGTTAAAGCCCCTTTGAGGTTGTGCATAGGACATGTTATGAAACGCTTTATTCCCAAAATTTTTATTAGTATATTCCTTGCCAATATTGGGCTAGCTCTGCCCATGATGGCTCAAGCTGACGTCAATATGGCAGATATTCAAGATTTTGCGACTCGTATGAGTGTGGCAGCGAATAGCAAAAGCATCCAACAGGTCAGTAAGTTGGTGGCAGATGACGCACTGGTATCGGTATCTAGAAAAGGTAAAACAAGTACACTTAATAAGACAAGCTACCTTAATTTACTACAAAACAACTGGTCAAAAGCCAGTAATTACAATTATCAAGTCGAAATTAATAATGTGGTGGTGGCAGGCAATCAAGCCAAAGCCGATGTGGTGACTATTGAGATGCTGACCGAACAAGGGCAAGCCATAAGCTTGGTGACGACTTCTCGGGCAACTTTTAAGCAAGAATCCACAGGGGTTGTGTTGACACGTGCCATCAGTCAATTAGCAATTGAGCAACATTAATTTACCACTGAGAATATTTACGTTTATATCTTGACTATTTTGAGGTAAACTGGAAGGGTTAATTATTTTAGTTTGCTAAAATAACTGAAGTTAACTATCAATTATTCAACAAAACCGCTATAGGTTGACTTTGAGTCCAGTCTATATTAGCAGGTTTTTGACATAATTTTATTAATCTAACAAATATTTGCTAAAAATAATAGGAAGGCTTATGTCAGATGTTAACCTACAAGACCGCCAACGTGCAACAATAAGACTACCATTAACCAGTTTATCTGTGGCTGTATCGAGTGCTTTATTAGTGGCGTGTAGCAGTACCCCTACGACTACCCAAAAAGCACCCACTCGCACCATTCAATCTTCTTCTCAACCAGCCCTTTCAGCTCAAGATAATCCTGCCTTATTAGATATGGATAGTTTGGATGAATTGGAAGGCTTGTTAGAAGCCACAGATATGACCATGGTAGAAAACAATGCGTTATTGGTGCAACGTTATGGTAACTTGTGGGATAGAATGCGGGTTAATTTCAAGATGAATAGCAATGTGTATGACCCACGCATCGAAGCCCAAAAAAGCTGGTTTATCAGTCGCCAAGATTATCTCAATCGTTTGACCGCTCGTGCCAGCCGTTATTTATACCATACTGTCCGTGAGGCAGAACGCCGTAATATTCCCACCGAACTTGCCTTATTGCCTGTGATTGAAAGCTCATACGACCCAAATGCCACCAGTAATGCCGCTGCGGCAGGGCTTTGGCAATTTATTCCAAGTACAGGGCGTATTTATGGTTTGAACCAAACGTCTACCTTTGATGGTCGCCGTGATGTGATTGAATCGACCCGTGCAGCCTATGACTTTTTGACGACATTGTATAATCAATTTGGTAGTTGGGAATTAGCATTGGCAGCCTACAATGCAGGGCCAGGGCGTGTTCAGTCAGCGATTAATTATAATGAAGCCAGAGGCTTGCCAACGGATTATTGGTCATTAAAATTACCCACTGAAACCATGAACTATGTGCCTCGTTTTATGGCAGTGGCTCAAATTGTTAAAAACCCTAGCACTTATAATGTTTACCTACCAGCGATTGCTAACCGTCAGCATTTCCGCAGTGTACCTGCCAATGTGGGCGTAAGTTTGTATGAAGTCAGTGGTTTAACAGGCGTGAGCTATGATGAATTGCGTGCGTTAAATGGCGGACTAACAGCAGGTACGGTTGATATGTCAGGCCCTAGCCGACTATTGATTCCCAATGATGTTAATGAAACCATTGATAAAAAAATCGGTCAGCTAAAAGGCGATGGCTATCGCTCCTCAATGTATACTGCCACCAATACTAATACTCCTGTTGCGACTACCACTAATCCAGCGTTAACAGCTATCCAAAAAGCCATTAACCAAAAACAAAATACTACTTTACCCAATAACAGTGCTGAACTTGCCAATATGGCATCAAGTATGGTGAAAAACCAAACCACTACCTATGTTGCCCCTGTTGTTACCGCTACTAACAGCACAGAACCGCCATTAAGTCCTGCTGAACAGCGTCAAGTGACCGCACAAGTCAACGCTGAAATGCAATCTGCTAATACATTGCCAACGACATCAGTTGTCGTAACTTCTAATAAAACCATCGTTCAAGAACCACCACTAAGTCAAGCAGAACGTGACTTGATTGCCAAACAAATCGAGCAAACCTCACCACAAGTCCAACAAGCCATTAATCCAGCCGATGGTAATATTAAGTTAGATGCGATTCAAACTCAACAAAGTGTGTTAGCTGCCAAAGGTGAAACCAAAAAGCTCACCTATGAAGATGCTCCTGCTACACCAAAAAATACCAAAGCCCCAACCACGGCGAGTGTTGACAAACCTGTGGTCAAAAAACCACGTCCAGCAGGGGTGCGTACCACTTATCAAGTCAAACGTGGTGATACTTTGGCAAGTATTTCAAGCCGTATGGGAGTGAACTGGCGAGATGTGGCAGAGTGGAATCAAATTAACCCAAGCTCGCCTTTATTAGCAGGTTCAGTGCTGTATTTATACAATGCCAAGCCTGTCGAACCAATTAAACCAGTCGAAAAAACCAAACATCCAGATAGTTACACCGTACAATCTGGCGATACTTTGAGCAGTATTGCTGATAAATTTGACCTAAGTATCAGTGAGCTTGCCAAATACAACAATTTATCGACCGACTATCAAGTCAAAGCCAAACAAACCTTATGGCTGATTCCTGATAAAGTCAGTTATCTAAAACCCAAAACCACCAATTACCGTAAATATCAAGGGGCAACCAGTAAATATACTGTACAAGCTGGTGATACCTTAACTCTCATTGCTACTAAATTGGGCGTATCGGTTGATGATATTGCTGATTTGAATGACTTGGACGAAGTTCACCGTATACAACGTGGGCAAATTATTACTGTGCCAGCCACACCCAATAAAGTCAGTTATGCCCTGAATGGCAAAGATGTGATTCATGTGGTGAAATCTGGTGAAAGCCTCAATAGCATCGCCAATACCTATGGTATTACCATCGCCGAGCTTGCCAAAGCCAACTATCTCAAACCTACTGCAGGGGTTAAAGCCAATGAAAAGCTCACCATCCCTCAAGCAGGTAGCGTGGCTAAAACTAGTACGAACACCAAAGTGGATACCAAGACCGACAATAAATCTACCAACAAAGCTGATAACAAAACTGACACTAAATCTACAAAAGAAGATAAACCAGTGAGTAAATATCGTGGTGCGACCGAAAGCTATGAAGTAAAAGCAGGTGAAAGCTTAAATAGTCTTGCAGGTAAATACGGTATTACAGGTAATGAGCTAGCAGGTATCAATAACCTCAAAGCAGGGGCAAGCCTGCAACGTGGACAAAGCATTAAAGTGCCAAAATTAACCACCACCTATAAAGTCAAATCGGGTGATACTGTGATTTCATTAGCAAGTCGCTATGGCATTACTACAAAAGAGTTTGCCAGTCTAAATAACATGACTGGGTCAACGCAACTCAAAATTGGACAAACGGTAACTGTACCGATGCGATAATCGGACGCACAGGCAATAAAAAACGCACTAAATTTAGTGCGTTTTTTATGGTTTATAGTGAGCTTGATTCAAAATACTGAATATCTTGGGTAAAGGGCGTATGCAATACGCGACTACCAAATCGTATGGTTTTTTAAATCACTCTCTCATTGCAGAGCAAATTAGTTAACCATGTCTTTTAGACCTTTACCAGCTTTGAAGCTAGGTACTTTGCTAGCTGGGATTTGGATTTCTTCTTTGGTTTGTGGGTTACGACCAACACGTGCTTGACGCTCTTTCACGCTGAAAGTACCAAAACCAACCAATGATACGGTGTCATTGGCTTTCATGGCTTCGCCAATGGTAGCGATAAAGGCATTTAGGGCTTCAGTTGATTGGGCTTTGGTTAAACCACTTTTTTTAGCAATGCTGTCTACAAGTTCTGATTTATTCATGGTAAATTCCTTCAAAAGAAATGGATGGTTAGTATAGTTGATATTTTATATTAAATAATTAGTTAATTAAGTAATACTTCATATCTTGACAGGTTAGTGTCATATCATAAAACAGTCAAATGGGTATCGCATGATTGGCTTTGGTTGAGCGTAAGACGCTGTATTAACAAATAATACGATATAATCCAGCTGTTTTTAATATGTGATTGATTATAAGTAAACTTAACCCAGTAAACAAGCGGTTTTATGCGGTTTTTAGGGGGTTTTAGGTGTTTTTCTACCACTAAGATACGTAATTTACACTTGTGTTTGCAAAAAGTGGGTGAATATTCACCAAACAACAACATTTCCTAGGGTAAAAGTCCTATTGCTGATGTTTTTTCAACTTCACAAATACCCATGCTCCAAATGCTAGGTTTATCACCCCAACCACCACAAATAGCATGGGCAAGCTGATTTTTATCACGGTTAATAGCACAATTGCCATAATAGCGGAGGTGACCATGAATAGCGAGTTAAAGATATTGTTTGCCCCGATGATTCTTGCACGGTGGCTTTCGGGGGCATAGGCTTGCATAAAGGCATATAAAGGTACGATATAAATACCACCACTAAACCCAAGCAAGAATAAATCAATAAATACACGAATTGAGCCGTTAATTTTTAGCAATTCAGCGATGCCATAATGTACGTCATTGGCTACGTCAATATGCAAGCCAGACAATGCCAAACATAAATCCACGGCAAATATCGTTAATCCTGCAATACCAAAGGGTAACAGCTTTAGGCTGACTTGGTTTTTGGTGAGCGTCTTACATAGTACCGACCCCAGTGCCGTACCAATCGAAAACAGAGTTAGCAAGAAAATCACCACGGATTCATTGCCATGCAAAATGGTTTTGCTAAATTCCGGGGTTTGGGTCAAAAAAGTCGCCCCATAAAACCAAAACCAACTCACCCCCATGATGGTAAACCACATCAATGGTAAGCTGTGCAAATACGCAATGGTCTGCCAACTGGTGCGAAATATGTTCCAATCCACTGTAAGTTCAGGTTGTGGGGCAGGCATGGTTGGGATAAAGCGTGAGGTCAAATACCCCAAACAAGCGACCACCACCACCGCCCCAGATAGCCACCATAGCATGTGCGTCTGTTGGGTCAACACGCCTGCCAAAATCATTCCTGTCAAAATCGCCAGTGATGTCCCCATTTGAAACAGCCCATTTGCCCCAACCAATTCATCCTCGTGCATGGCTTGGGGTAGGTAGGCATATTTGATAGGACTAAAAAAAGTCGAATGCACCCCCATCAAAAATAATGCTACAAATAATAACCAATAAATTTCCAGTACAAACCCCACGCTGGCAATCAACATGATGACGATTTCTAACACTTTAATCAGACGTGTTAATTGGGCTTTGTCATATTTATCCGCCAGTTGCCCTGCCAATGCTGAAAATAAAAAGTAGGGTAAAATAAACAACATGGCCGCCAAATTATTGAGCAAACTGACTGCCATACCAAGCTTGGCTGCCGCCATAAAGGTAATGACGAGAATCAGACCTTGTTTAAAGACATTATCATTAAACGCCCCCAAAAACTGGGTGGCAAACATGGGGGCAAAGCGTTTGGTTTTAAAAAGGGCAAATTGGTTACTCATAAATCGACCTATGGGGCAAACAGCACGTTGAGGGTTATCTTAACAAACTTAACAAAAAAATGCGTTGCTTTGATGAAAATAATGCTGAAGAAAATGTTAAGATGACATTTTTAGTCAAATTAGGCGATATGCTAGGTAATGCGGTAAGGATTGGAAAATGAAACCTTTGTTTGTGCCATTTTTGATGCCAATAGTGGGTCATCAGATAAGTCATCATCATCAAATGGTGTGTCAAAATCATGCCCAGCCCCTGTTTGCCATTTCATCGCTACACCAAGCCATTGGCTGGGTGCTGATGACCAGTATGGCAGGCGTGACAGCCATTGTGATGCCAACCATGGCATGGGCAGAAACTTCGGTGGCAGTACCAGCTCAATTACAAGCCCAATTTTCGCAAGTTCAACCTTCACAGATGCAAGTTTCACAAGCCCAAGTTTTAGCATCACCAGTGCCAACTTTACCCTCACAAAATGAGCCATCATTAGCACCATCCGCCCCTTATCAGTATCGCCTTGATACTAATCAAACCATCCAAGATAAAATTGGCTTGCAACTTGATAATCAAACCTTGACCGATTATGACAATTTTCATCAGCCAATTGCCACGCTACAACAGCAAAATCTGATTACCCAAAACCCCGATAGCAAAGTTAATCAAGATGTGAATCCAGACACTAAAATTAATCAAGATACTAAGGTTAATCAAGACGCTAAAATCAGCCAAGAGGTTAAAGCCAATCAAGATATCAAAGTGAGTGACGTTATCAATCCTGATGATTATTTGCCTGCTTATCAACAACAAGATACCGATGAGATAATTACAAAACAAAATTCTACAGTCACAGCAGATAAAAAAAATGCCGTGAAGCAACTATATAATAAGCTTATGAATCGTATGGATGGGGCGGATTATATTGATGTTAGTTTTGCCAATGCCGATGCTACACAGCAACCTGCCAAAAATATCAAATCCGCACTTGAGCAAGTCACGGTTGACTCGGTGAGTGATTTTAATGCCAGTGTCAATAAACTGCGTCAAATTGCCCTCGAAGCCTCACAAGCGGTGGGGTATTATGATGCCAAAATGAGCTTTAAACATTTGGGTGGTGATAATATTCAAGTCACCCTTGATGCAGGGCAACCTGTGACGGTGAAAAATCGCATTGTTGATGTGCGAGGTGAGGGTGGGAAAGGGGATAAAACCCTGCCGATTTACCCAATTCTTGAAAATTCATTACCGCCGAATCTGAATGATACTTTTAATCATGGCACATATAAGGATGCCAAAGCCACCATTGAAGGGGTCGCACAAACCAATGGATTTTTTGATGCCAAATGGCTAGACAGTTCAGTCGATATTATTTTACCAGATAAAACGGCAGAAGTAGACTTGGTGTATGATACCCAACAACGTTATCACTTTGGTGATGTCAAAGTTTATACGATTGATAAACAAGGTAATTTAAGCGATGACCCTGATAAATTACCCATCAAGCCAGAATTACTACAACAACTGATGCCCTACCAAAAAGGCGACCCCTATTATCAGCCATTTGTCACGGAATTTGCCAATAATCTGTCCACCACTCGTTATTTTAATGGGATTGATGTGGACGTGATTTTGCCGAGTCAAGGGGTGAGCAATCCGCTACAATTTGCCAATCAAAATCCCACGCAGATTGCCACTGCTGATACTAACAATACGACCAATGCCACAGCTAGCACCGCTACTAACAAAGCCACAACCCCAAGTCTGTTGCCAACGTTGACCCCTCAAAGTTTGGAAGAAAATGCTAATGTTAACAATATTACCAGTGATGTAAATAGCTCTACCCAACTGCCTACCAATCAAGTGCAAAACCCTCAAGATATCGCCCCACTTGAGTTTAACGTTGATGATACCACCCAAGAGCGTTTGGTGGCGATTCAACGTAAAGCCCAAAATTTACTACAAGCCCCAGAAGATATCGAGCTTGCCCCCAATCAAAAAAATAATAGCAAAAACCCACTGGTCAAAGTCGCCAATGCTATCAGTGATGTGGCGAAAAAAATTGACAATCATAAAGACCTGCCGATTCAGCCGAGGGATGGTCAAGCCATTGATAAGCTGACCCCTAGTGAGGTTTATCAACAAAAAACCGTGCCAACTTATGTGGTGCTGAATGCCACCAAGCCTCGTGAAGCACAGGTGGGGATTGGTTATGAAACGGATGTTGGGGTGCGTGTCATTGGTAAGGTCAATAATAACCTTGTCAATCGTAATGGCTATCAAGCAGGGATTAGCACTGCTATTTCCAAAGTTGACCAATCTGTAGAAGTCACAGGCAGTATCCCTTATAAGCACCCATTGAATGATAAAATCACAGGGTCACTGGGGTATCAACATAGAAATTATGCCGATCTTGCCAATACCTTTGAGACCCAAACACTGTATGCCAATGTCGCTCGCAATATCTATCGAGATAGTGGCTGGAATCGTACGTATTCGCTACGTTATCGCAATGATGAGCTGACCTTTGCGGACGGTCGCTATGATGTCACGACCTTGCCCTATCCATTTAACAGCTATGGCACAAGTTTTAATCAACAAGCTTTATTGATGGGCTATGCACTCAATAAAACGATCGCTGATAATCGGCTAACCCCCAGTTATGGCTATAGTCAACGCTATTCGCTAGAGCTAGGGGCAGATGGTTTGTTAAGTGATGCCAATATGGCAATTATGCGGGCAGGGTTCACAGGGCTGTACAGCTTTGGCGATGAGCGAAAACACCAAGTGTTAGGGCGTGCTGATTTGGGCTATATTTATAGCGACCATTTTAATGATGTGCCATATCGGTTACGCTTTTTTGCAGGCGGTGACCAAAGTATTCGAGGATATGGCAATGACACCTTATCGCCAACCGTGGGCAATGGTGGGTTTTTGGTGGGTGGCGATACCTTGGCAGTTGGCTCATTGGAGTATAATTATGAGTTTCGTGAGGGCTTGCGAGGGGCGATATTTACCGATTTTGGGAACGCCTATGATTTTGCCAACAGCGATAGCGAAAATTCCACCAAATTCGGTGTGGGGGCAGGCGTGCGGTGGGCTTCACCGATTGGGACGGTGCGGTTGGATGTGGCATCAGGGATTAATGAAGAGGGCAATCCGATACGGATTCACTTCTTTATTGGGTCGCCTTTATAAAAGATATCCAAATCTCCCACAACATTATTTCTATTCTCGTCAAACTTTTGTTAAAATGCCTGCTATTGTGACACTTAACCTTATTAAAAAAATATGACCCATCAAACAGACCCCAACAAAGATGACCCAAAAAACCACGATAATACCGAAATCGTGGATGGGTTAGACCCTGCTGAACGTGATGCACGTTGGCTTCGCCGTTGGTATCCACTGGGGTTTGTCACCAAAATTGGCTTGGTGATTGTCTTATTATTGATTTTGGCAGTCATCGCCATCTATTACGCCCTTGGCACGCCTTGGGGGACGCAGTTATTAATCAAGACGGTTACTGACCAAACAGGCATTAGCCTAAAATATGGCAAAGGTAATGTACGTGATGGGCTGTGGGTTTATGACCTCAAAATTCCTGCCACCCCACCCAAAAATTATACTGAAGTGACGGTTGACCAAGCCTATGTGAAAGTGGGTTGGAAAGCGATTTTATCCAAACAGGTGCATTTGCGAGAAGCCACCATTCACAACATGGTGATTACTTACAAAAAACCGCCTTCAAACCGCCCGTTTGATTATAAAAAAATCGCCTTGCCTGTCAATTTGACCGTGGACAAAGCCACAGCAAATTTGGTGCGTTATCAGCAAGTTACTCGTGAACCCATTGATTTTAAACAAGCGGATATCAAGGATTTTAGTTGGCAGGATAGTGAAATTCAGGTCGGCTATGCAAAACTCGGCTATAACGAATTATTCACCATTGATAATCTCAAGGGCAAAATTGATTTACAACATGATTATCCACTGACCGCCCAAGGTGACCTTGCGATTCACGCCCTTAATAAAGTGCATTTTGACACGCTTAACACCAAAGTCACAGGTAGCTTAAAGCAGTTAAACGCTGAACTAAAAAGTCGCTATAATCATGCCGATATTTCAGGGCATTTGACCACCAGACCACTGGAAAAAGGCGTGCCATTTGATGCTAAAGTTCAATGGCAAGATGTGCTATTGCCTTACGCCAGTGAGCAAAATATTCACCTAAAACAAGGCGAACTGATTGCCTCTGGCCCGATTGATGATATTCAATTGCAGGTCGACACCGATTTGACTGCCAAAGATATTCCAGATGGGCATTATCAAGGGCGAGCCAGTACCAACGGCAAAAAATTGGACATTCAAGAACTGGTGGCGACCCTACCAGAAGGGCAGTTGGTCAGCCAAGGTACGATTGATTGGCAAAATCACACTCGCATCGCCTTGACCAATACCAGTCAAAACTTTCATATTAGAAAATTATTGTCGAGTGATATCGCCCCTTATGCCCCTGCGGTGCTAAATGGTAAGCTAGCCGTGGTGTATGATGTCGCCACTGATAAACTGCCCATGCAACTGCGTGCCAATCTGCGTCAAAATGATGGCGAAGTGGTGAATGCCGACATCAGCAAAGCCAAAGCCAATACCGCCCCTTATCAAATCACCGCCAATTGGCAACATTTGATTCGTAAAAACTTGCCGAATGTCGGCGATTTGAACAGCCCCAATGGTAATGCCAAGGTCAACTATTATCCATCAAATGGTAAACAACCGCCTCGTTTACAAGTGGACGGTCGAGCCAATATCTTACAGCTTAACATTGCACCGCAAGGCGATTATCAAGTTAAACTCAATAAATTGGGGCAAATTATCAACCTTGAACAGGTCAATTACCAAGGTAAAGCAGGGGATTTGGCAGGCACAGGCAAAATCGAACTGGCGTATGCCAATCGCCCTTTGGTCTGGCAACTTAACGCCAATACCCACGGTCTAAATGCCCATCAAATATTGGATAATATCCCCTTTGACCACCTCAAAGGCACGCTCAATGCCAATGGTACAATGCACCATGTCCGCCAAGCTAAAGGCGTACGACTCACCAAGCATCAGATTCAGATTCGTCAAGTGGACATGACAGGCACACTGTTGGGCGAAAATAACAGCAATAAAAACCTTGCCATCAAAGGTACTGGAAACGTGACACTGGATGTGGTGGCAAATCAACTGAGCTATATGACTGCCAAATTTAACGGTAATTTAAACGCTCCCAATGTCCCAGCAGGGGCATTTAAAGTTGACATCGCAGGCACGCCAAAAAATCTACAAATCAACCAATTTAGCCATCAAGGTGCGACAGGCAATATTGATGCGAAGGGTAAACTTGATTTGACACGTGGGGTTGCATGGCAAATCAATGCCAATATGAATAACTTTGATGCCAGTTATTTTGTGCCAAGCCTGCCCAGTCGTATCTCTGGGCGTATCAATACCGATGGTCATTGGCGTGATGATGAGCAATACATTCATATCAATGACATGAATTTGCAAGGGGTGCTAAAAAATCAACCACTCTCTGCCACAGGACAGTTGACCGCACGCTTACATTTGCCCAAAGACTTGCAAACGGTGCGACAAAGTTTATTCAATAGCCCAAAAAATCAACAATATAACCAAGTCAAACGCTTTATTGAACAACTGCAAGCCAATAATTTGGTGATGGCATGGGGCAATAATCGCCTTACCGCCAATGGCAATCAAAACCAATTGATTACCAGTGTTGATATTAGCACCCTCAATCAGCTTAATGCCAAGCTAAAAGGCACGCTAAAAGGCGGATTGGTGCTGAGTCAACCCAATCAATCCCAAGCCTTGCCAGATATCTATGTTGATTTAGTTGCACGTAATATTGCATTGCCAAATTTTGTGGTACTTGATGCCACACTCAAGGGCAAACTGGTTAATATGGCAAAATCGCCTAGCCAATTGCAACTTAACGCCACAGGACTCAATATCGCCAATCAGCCGTTACGAGCGTTGCAACTGTATTTTGATGGGACGCAAGCCAGCCATACCATGACCGTCAAAACCGACAGCAGTCGAGGTCAGCTACAAGCCACCCTCAAAGGACGCATTGACTTGAATAAGTCTGAATGGCAAGGCGTGGTCGGTAATGGGCAAATCGGCACAAAATATGCCAAACTCCAACAGCTTCAACCTGCCCAATTATTGTTAAATTGGCAAAAACAGCACATCCAATTGGCATCTCATTGTTGGCAAATGGTCGGTCAACAAGGCAATTTATGCCTACAAGATAACCTTGTCGCTTCCGCTAGCCAAGGGCAAGTGAATTTGGTGGTAAAAAATCTGGATAGCCGTATTTTTGGCGTGGTCATGCCCAACGATATCGTATGGTCAGGTTCGCTTAATGGCAATGCCCTAATCAACTGGAAAAAGAACCAACGCCCCACCGTCAACGCCAGTTTTTATAGTGATAATGGGATTATTGGCACAACGGCTCAAGACCCACAAGAAGACCCAACCACCGTGGCGTATCAGCGTATCAGTATCATCGCTCGCTCGATGCCAGATGGACTAAAACTGCGTGCCGATGTCAAAACCCCCAATGGAGCAGGCAATGGCTACCTTGATGCCACCATCAATCCGTATGGTCAAAACAAACCCATCGGTGGCACGGTGGTGTTCCAAGATATTAACCTTGCCGTGCTAAAGCCGTTTTTCCCCTCATTTGAGCGTCTGACAGGCACAGGTTTGGTGGCAGGTAAAATTGATGGTACGCTTGACCAACCCAAGTTTGTTGGGGATATCGAATTATTGGATGCCTCACTGGGGATTACAGGCGTACCCATGCGGTTTGACAAAATTAACGTGTTAAGCCATGTCGAAGGCAACCAAGCCCAAGTGACAGGCGACTTTGTCAGTGCAGGTGATGGTAAGGGCATTATCACAGGCACAGTGAACTGGGCAGGCGAGTTGCAAGCCAAACTGAAACTACAAGGCGAGCGACTGCTTGTTAGCCAACCGCCCACCGTCACCGCAGAAATCAATCCGATTTTTGATGTGATTGTGCGTCCGACCCAGCGTTATGTCAATATCGTGGGCGTGATTGACGTGCCAAGAGCCACCATTCGTCCGCCTGAAGCCACCACCAATGTCATCACCAAATCCAGTGATGTCAATGTCATCGACCGCCGTCTATTGGGACAGATTAATGAAGTCTTGCGAGTGGCACAGCCTTGGTCGATTAATGCAGATATTGGTGTGGATTTGGGCGATAATATTAGTTTTCAAGGCTTTGGGGCAAGGTTGCCATTGGCAGGGGCATTACATTTGACCCAACAAGGGCAGGGCAGTATGCAGGCTCAAGGGGTGGTACAAGTTGCCAAACGCTCTAAAGTCGAAATCTTTGGTCAAAGCCTAAACCTTGACTTTGCCCAAGTGCGGTTTAATGGCAATGTTGCCCAACCCACACTCAATATTCAAGCTGTCAAAGAAGTACAAGGCGTGCAAGTGGGTCTAAAAGTCAAAGGCAAAACCAGTAAACCTGACATATTGGTGTTTAACAATGGGGGGCTGTCCGAACAACAAGCCATGAATGCGTTGGTCACAGGTAGCCTAAATAACACCACAGGACAAAACACCAACGAGCAAGAATTTAGCAATCGAGTCAATAACACTCTAGCAGCGGCAGGGTTAAGTTATGGTTTGAGTGGTACTCGCCGATTGACCAACCAAATTGGGCGAGCGTTTGGTCTACAAAGCCTCACCCTCGATGCCAATGGGACAGGGAATGACACACTGGTCAGCATCACAGGCTACATTACCCCAGATTTGTTTATTCGCTATGGGGTGGGGGTATTCACCGCACAGCCAGAGTTAAGTATGCGGTATCAACTCACACGCCGACTGTATGTCGAAGCCAAATCAGCGGTGAATAACTCGGTGGATTTGATTTATAACTGGCGGTATTGATTTATCCTAAAATCCTTTCAAAAATTTTTGATAAAGTTGATTGAATTAACTTGTTGACGTTTATTTAATCAACAAGTTAGGATTGACTAACACACCTTGATGGCGGATTTGTAACTGCATGGCAGGTTGTTTGAGGGTAGGAACGATACCAATACTACCAATTTGTTGCCCACTTTGAACCACTTGGCTTTCTCGTACGTTGATATTTCCCAAATGTGTATAGGCAGATACATAGCCATCGGTGTGTTGAATCATCACCATTTTGCCATATTCGGGCAAATCACTTCCTGCATACAGCACGCTTCCTGCTTGGCTTGCCATCACAGGGCTATTTTCTGGGGCGGTATACCATGTACCAACAATGCCAGTGGTTTGATTAAAGGTGCTTAATACACTACCATTCACAGGTACTCGCCAGTTTTGTGAGGTAGGTAAGGGTATATTTGGTACGCTGGGGTTGACTGTGCTAGCGTGGTTGACAGGTTGAGTATTAATGGGAAATGTATTGATTGTTGGGCTAGGTGTTGGTGTTTGGGTAGGTCTATTGGCATTAGATACCAGTACCAAGCGTTGACCTTTATAAATGGTATAGTTGCTATCGAGTCCATTCATCGCTCCAATACGGCGATAGTCTAAGCTATAGCGAGAGGCAATTTTACTTAACGTATCCCCATTTTGCACCACATAATAGCTGGGTACACCTTTGACAACCACAGGTCGATGATTGCTAGGGGTGGTCGAGCAAGCGGTCAATACAACCGTAGCCAGTGCCATGCTTGCTAAAAGCCGTAAGGTAGGGGTGTTGGTCAGTCTAGTTTCAGCATATTGGGAGCGTTTAGCAAGTGTCGTCAAGGTTGTCATAAAATTGCCTTAATATCGTGAGCATGATGAAAGTGATAATCATGCCAAGTCGTATTTTAGTATAAAAATGTTTGGTAAAAAAATTTACCATGACCTATACTAACTAAAAATAACCCAATAACAAGATGAAACTTTACCATACTCACACTTTTTGACAAAAAACAACATTTTGCAACAATCATATTATAATGAATTCAGTTAGGTATAAGGCTCTGAAATTTTGGGCGTAAGCAATACGCCTCTACTAAACTGGCTTATTTCTCGTTTAAATAACGATAAAATGATTGCTATTTAGCCGAATGACCCTTTAATTCTACTTTATGTTTTTCATGTTCTTCAAGCCCTTGATAATACTCACGCAATACCGCTAATACCTCTGGACGGCTAAAGTTATTTGGTACTTCTTCGGCCTCGGATAAGGCTTTGCGTAGCTTAGTACCAGATACTTTGACATGAAAACGTTCATCATGCGGACAGGTTTTGGTCGAAGCCATGCTATCACAGGCATCACACCAAAATGTCCAGTCGATTTTGAGTGGCTTGGTGATTAAATCATCATCGCTTAACGTGTCAAAAATATGCTGGGCATCAAACGCCCCATAATAATCGCCAACGCCTGCATGGTCACGCCCCACAATCAGATGACTACAACCGTAGTTTTGGCGGAATAAGGCGTGAAGCAATGCCTCTCTAGGGCCAGCATATCGCATATCAAGCGGATAACCTGCTTGAATCACGGTGTCTTTGCGGAAGTAATTATCAATCAGCGTACCAATTGCCTGTTGGCGGACATCAGCAGGGATGTCCCCCGGTTTTAACGCACCCAGTAACGAGTGAATCAGCACACCGTCACAGATTTCAATGGCGATTTTTGCCAAATATTCATGTGAGCGGTGCATTGGGTTGCGAGTTTGGAACGCTGCCACGGTTTTCCAACCTTTTTGCTCAAAAATCTCACGAGTTTGGGCGGGCGTCAGGTAGATTTCGCCATATTTAGACGGAAATTCGCCTTCGCTTAATACCACCACATCCCCTGACAAATTCACCTCGCCTTGAGCCATGACCATTGCTACCCCCGGATGGGCGTTTTCAGTAGTGCCAAAGACTTTTTCGCATTCAAAGGCTTTATCAATGGTGTATTTGTCACTTAACGTCAAAATCCCCATCACCTCGCCATTGTAGGCAAGGGCAATTTCGTCACCGATTTGTAGCGTTTCTGAGGTGGCTGTGTCGGTAGATAGGGTAATCGGAATAGGGAAAAATACGCCTTTGCCGTGAGCATTTTTTTGGCTAGTGAGGTGCATATTGTCACAAACACTGTGCCAGTCGGCTTGGCTCATAAAGCCGTCCAGTGGGGTAAAGCCACCGATACCGAGCATGATTAAATCGCCTGCCTCACGAGAGCTGATTTGGATTTTTGGTAGGGTTTTGGCTTTTTCTAAAGCGTTTTTTAATTCTTCACCTTTAAGTAGTTTGTCTTTTAACACAGGGCTACCGTGTGGTGGGACGAGTTGGGAAGTGGGTTTTGATAAAGGGGTCATGGGTATCACCTAGATAAGGGTTGAAATAAGCTATGCTATTTTGGCTATGCTAGGTGATTTGGGTTATGAATAGAAAATGATTATTTGTGTTATCATTATGAGAAATTGGAATTTATCAGATAAATTCCAATGCTCAAACGAATGATATAAGTTTATTTGATAATTTTGCCTTGTCTATTAATTAGATGTTTTTTGCCATTGATTTCTATGTCAGCAGTATCTTCAAAGAGTTGAATTGTATCGTTGGAATATACAATTCATCAACCTTAGCACGATAAAGGATTTTGCCTTTGATATCTGATAGCCCCCATTTTTCTCCTTGCTTAAAAGAGAAAACATTTACCTTACAATCGCTCGCCAACCGATATCACGGCGATATTGCAATCCATCAAAGCTAATCGTGCCACACGCTGACAAGGCTTTAACTTGAGCATCTTGCACATCATCGCCTAGAGCAGTTACACATAGCACACGACCGCCATTGGTTAGGATTTCGCCATTTTCGCCAGTTTTTGTGCCTGCATGGAATACTTTAACATCGGCATTTGTTGCGTTAAACTGCGAATCAAATGTCGGTAAACCACGAATCACATCGCCACTGCTTGAGCTTTCTGGATAGCCTTTACTTGCCAACACAATACCAAGGGCAGGACGGCTGTCCCATTCAGTTTGGCTTGGTAAATTTCCTGCAAGACCTGCTTCAATCAATTCCACCATAGAGCTTTTTAGACGCATCATAATTGGTTGGGTTTCTGGGTCGCCAAAACGACAGTTAAACTCAATCACATACGGGTCATTTTTTTCATCAATCATCAACCCTGCGTACAAGAAACCCGTATAAGGATTGCCACTGGCTTTCATCGCTTCCACGACAGGGCGAATCACTCGTTCAATGACTTTATCATGCACGTCTTGGGTCACGACTGGGGCAGGAGAGTAAGCCCCCATACCGCCTGTGTTTAGCCCAGTATCGCCCTCGCCAATGCGTTTGTGGTCTTGGCTGGTCGCCATCGGCAAAATATTGTCGCCATCAATCATACAGATAAAGCTGGCTTCTTCACCTTGTAAAAACTGCTCAACCACCACACGACTACCTGCATCGCCGAATTTATTGCCAGATAACATATCGTTAATCGCATCAATGGCTTCATCATCGGTCATTGCCACAATCACGCCTTTGCCTGCTGCCAAGCCGTCCGCTTTGATGACAATCGGTGAACCTTCAGCTTTGACATAGGCAATCGCCTCATCAGCATTGGTAAAGGTTTGGTATTTGGCGGTTGGGATGTTGTGTTGAATCATAAAGTCTTTGGCAAAGGCTTTTGAGCCTTCAAGCTGGGCACAATAAGCGGTCGGCCCCCATGCTTTGATATTGGCTTTACTCAAATCATCGACTAGACCTGCGACCAATGGGGCTTCAGGGCCTACAAGGACAAAGGCAATGTCATTGGTTTGGCAAAACTCAATTACCGCTTGGTGGTCTTTGACATTGATATCAACATTTTGCAATTTATGCTCAAGGGCTGTACCTGCATTGCCTGTGGCGACATATACGGTGTTGACTTTGCTATCTTTGGCACATTGCCATGCTAAGGCGTGTTCACGTCCGCCAGTGCCGATGACTAGAATGTTCATGGGGTTTCCTCTTAGTATCAATTGGGTGAAAATGCTGTTATTGTAGCAAAATTTGGCTATAATGCGGTTGATTATTTTGTGGTGAAATCTTGGAAAAATTGGGGTGATACATAATGTCGCATTTTATTATCGGTGTCGATGAAGTCGGACGAGGTTGCTTGATTGGTGACGTGGTGGTGTGTGCTTTGGTTTTACCCAATGATATTTTAACCGTTGAACAAAATAGCCTAAGCAATGATACGTCTGTAGAATTTATTGAACTTGCCAAAGCCGATAACGTTGGACTGATTCCCAATCATGCCTTGTCCGCATTGACCGATTCTAAAAAGCTTACTGAAAAAAAGCGAGAAGCCTTATTTCCGCTCATTTTACAGACCGCTGTCGCTTCACAAATTGTCAAAGTATCGGCAATTATGATTGATAAGCTTAATATTTTGCAAGCGACCTTATGGGGCATGAGCCAAGCGGTGGTAGGCGTGATGGCAAAGGTGTTACAGACCGACCCAACTGCCACGTTTAGCGTGATGGTCGATGGTAATAAATTGCCGTATTTGGCGGATTTACCGCAGTTTGAGGCGATTACGGTTGAGCAAGCGATTGTCAAAGGCGATGGTAAGCACGCTACCATCAGTGGGGCGAGTGTCCTTGCGAAAGTCACTCGTGACCGTGATATGGTGGCATTGGCACAGCTTTATCCAAATTATGGCTTGGATAAGCATAAGGGTTATCCGACTGCCAGTCATGTGCAAGCGATTGAAAGTCATGGGGTTTTGCCAATGCACCGTAAAAGTTTTGCTCCTGTTAAAAACTTGATAGAAATTCCGTTGGAAAATCAGTAATCACACAATCCACGCCCATATTTATCAGTTTTTTTGCCACTTCAATATCATTCACCGTCCAAGCCGTCACTTTTAGCTCAAAGCGATGGGCGGTTTCGACCATTTTTGGCGTAATTAACGCATAATAAACCCCCACTTGTACACAGCCCAATTGACAGGCAAAATTAAACGTATCATTTATCAATTTTTTCCCTTGTGGATTTGGCAACGGCAAAAACTTAATTTGGCTAGCAAGTGGGGCATTGTGTTCAAGCAATAGCCCAATGGGGAATTTAACAGCATTAAATTGCTGTTGATTTTGTAATTCAACTAAAATATCTGTGTCAAAACTGGTCAATGTGATGGGTAAATTTTGCCAATCTGTATTTGACAACTTTTTATTCAATAACAAGTCAAGTAGATTCTTTACCAAAGCTTGCGGATTGGTTTTGGCATGGGTTTTGATTTCCAATTCAATATGGCGATAGCCATGCAAATACGGCAATAAATCTTGTAATGATAAAATCGGTTGACCCCAAAATTTTTTGTCAAAAGTCGCTTGAAAACGTGCATTATCCGATTGCTTAAATCGACCTAATTCAGCCAAATCTTTATCCATCACCCAACTTTGTTCACCCACCAAACGTCTTAACGTTTCGTCATGTACCACTACAAATTCGCCATCAGCCGTCATTTGCACGTCAAATTCAACGCCATCCAAGCCTTGATTTTGTAATGTTTGCACATATTCAAAGCCCATCTGGCTATTTTCTAACCATTCGGCTCTTGCCCCTCGATGTCCGAGTAAATAGGCGGTATTTTTCTTGCTTTCCATGCTAAGTCCTTGACAGCAGTGATGATTTTAAATTGGAAAAATGTTAATCAGTAAAAAATGACTACAAAAATCTTATCAATACCTCGCCATTTGATAAAATTATGCTTTATAATGCCAAAATTATATGCTAAATTTTTGTAAAAAAACGAATCCTTTGGGAAAATGTTATGCTGTCAAAATCATTTTTTATGTCAAAAACAACGTATTTATCAATTGCTGTCGCTTGTTCTATTTTTGGTGTGGTCGGTTGTAGTCGCTCAGAAAAGCCTGCCGAAGCAGAAAAAGTTGCCTCAAAACCTGCACAAACACAAATGCAAACCCAGCCAGATGTGGACTGTGTTGCGACACCTGTTAACACTGCCATTAGCAACTATGTTACCCAACAATTGACCCAAACGGCACTTACCCAAGCCCAGCAAGTTGCCCAACAAGCAGGGGTTCAGCCGAATACCACGTATCTACAAAATGCGATTGTGCAAGCCAGCGTTAGCCTACAAACCAGTAAAGCAGGCAACGGACAATGTCAATCGCAAGTGGCAATCACGCTACCACAAGGCGATATCGACAATGCCAATCGTATTTATGAACGTCTTCACCAACCGAACTTTGCCAACCAATTGATGTCAAAAGGCTATCGTTTGGAAGGTAATACCTTGGTTGCGGACAATCAACAATTTAGCGTGAAGCAGTCGGATGCAGGCTTACAAGTTGAGGGTTTAAATACCAACGCCTTATTTGCTACAGCAGGGCAAATGTTTGCAGATTCTGCTTTAACCCAAGCGGGGCAAAATGGCACAAGTCAAACTCAGCGTAATACCGTGACCCTAACGCCAGCCTCACCTGCCAAACGCACTGAGCATCGTGAAGTCAACACGACAAAAGCTCATGTGACACCTAAACCAAAGCCAACGACTAATACCACAGCTACAACATCAACAGTCACAACATCGACCAACACCACAACCACGCCATCACCATCGACTGAAAAGCCAAAAGAAGTCCCTGCGGAAACACCAAAAGACACAGCGAAAACTTCTACGCCTAGCGAGTCAAGTGGCAATAAAGCGGATACTAAGCCAAAAGCACATAGTGGTGAAGATAAATTTACCAACCCTGTTGATGATGGTTTAAAATTAACCATTGAAGAAAAAAATGAGCAGTATTAATTATTAATTTAGACCCACATAAGGATATGATGATGAATTTTGCCCCCCAAACTGCTGTTAAAGCCACTTATATGCGTGGCGGTACATCAAAAGGTACGTTTTTTAAACTGGACGACCTGCCAGAGCGTTGCCAACAGGCAGGTGAAGCCCGAGATAACTTTTTATTGCGTGTGGTCGGTAGCCCAGACCCTTATGGTAAACAAATTGACGGTTTGGGCAATGGTAGCTCATCGACTTCTAAAGTGGTGATTTTATCCAAAACTGACGTACCGAACCATGACGTGAACTACCTGTTTGGTCAAGTGGCAATTGATAAAGCCATGATTGATTGGAGTGGTAATTGCGGTAACTTGACTGCTGCTGTGGGGTCATTTGCCATTGCCAATGGCTTGGTTGACCCTGCGAAAGTCCCAGCCAATGGCATTTGTGAAGTGCGTATTTGGCAACAAAACATCAGCAAAACCATTGTGGCTCATGTGCCAATGACCGATGGTCAAGTCCAAGAAACAGGCGACTTTGAGCTGGATGGTGTGACGTTCCCTGCCGCCGAAGTCAAAATCGAATTTATTGACCCTGTTGACAGCGATGGCGATATGTTCCCCACAGGTAATTTGGTCGATACCCTCAGCGTGCCAGACGTGGGCGACTTTCAAGTTACCATGATTAATGCAGGGATTCCCACGATTTTTCTCAATGCCAAAGATTTGGGCTTTACAGGCACAGAGCTACAAAAAGACATTAATAGCAATGCTGAAATTTTGGCAAAACTTGAAAAAATCCGTGCGTATGGGGCGGTTAAAATGGGCTTGATTAGCGATATCAAAGAAGCCGAAACTCGCCAACATACCCCAAAAATTGCATGGGTTGCTAGTCCAGCTGACTACACAGCATCAAGTGGCAAAACTGTACAAGGGTCAGAGATTGACCTGTTGGCTCGTGCCATGAGTATGGGTCAGTTGCACCACGCCATGATGGGAACAGCATCCGTAGCGATTGGCACAGCCGCCACCATCAAAGGCACGCTAGTCAATGATGTGGCAGGTGGTAAAGACTTGAGCGAAGTACGTTTTGGTCATCCATCAGGTACGTTATTGGTGGGTGGCGAATCGGTACAAGTCGATGGTAAATGGCAAGCCAAAAAAGTATCCATGAGCCGTTCGGCTAGACGATTAATGGTTGGCGAAGTATTTGTACCAGCTGATGCGTTTTAGATTGTTAATGCTTATTTAAATCTCCCCCAACCCCCTCTTTGTGAAAGAGGGGGCTTTGTTTTGTTAGCAAACACTATGATTCCCAAAAATTTCCCTACTGCTATTCCATGCTACAGCCCCACCCAAATTTATGAATTGGAAACAAACTGGTTTCAAACCAATGATAGCTTTGGTTTAATGCAACAAGCCAGTTGGCAAATGGCACATTGGATAAAATCAAATTTTGCAAACGCTCAACAATCCGTGCTAATAGCAGTCGGTCGTGGTAATAATGGCGGTGATGGTTGGGGAGTGGCGTATTTTCTGACAAAACTTTGTCCGAATTGGCAAATTTGTGTGATTGAGGTCGCCCCACCGACCACGGATAATGCTCAACAAGCCAAAGCCCTTTTTAATGGTAAAGTGGTTCAATTGAGTGATTTTTTAAACTCTCAAAAAACGTTGTCTTTTCATGTGGATATCATCCTTGATGGCTTGTTTGGCATTGGGTTAAATAAAACCCCAATCGGTGATTTTGCCAATATGATTGATTGGATAAATGGTTATAAAAGTCGCTTCAATGGTTGCCAGGTCATTGCGATAGATGTCCCCAGTGGGTTGAATGCCACTGATGGTAAAGTATATGATAAACTCGCTGTCAAAGCTGATATCACACTTTGTTTAATCGCTCGTAAAGTTGGTTTACATTTACAAGATGCGAAGGATTATGTAGGGCAAGTTGTTGATTTGCCGATGATTCCTATAGATGAACAAGCTGACATTTTTTATCATACCCAATTCCCTACTTTACCCAAACGCCTAAATAACAGCCATAAAGGTGACTATGGTCATGTTTTGATTATTGGTGGCAACCAATTGGAAATTGGTAAAAACCAAGGCAACGGCATGGCAGGAGCAAGCCTATTATCTGCCAAAAGTGCGTTTGCGGTCGGAGCAGGCAAGGTGACGGTAGCGTGTTACGCCAATTTTCATAATGCCATTATCACCGCATTGCCGAATGCGATGACGGCTGATTTACACCATCAACACTCAGTGTGCGAACTTATCAAGAATGTTGATGTGGTCGCCATTGGTATGGGGCTAGGACGAGATGAGGCAAGTTTTTCGCTATTCTGTGAGTATTTGCAATGTGCTATTTCACATGACAAAATTTGTGTCATTGATGCGGACGGCTTGTATCATTTGGTTACACTGTCCCAAAATCAAAATAGCCTAAGCAAATTTAACCCTCAAAAAGTCTATCTAACGCCCCATGCCAGTGAAGCAGGGCGATTGTTAAATACCACTTACCAAGCCATTGATAATGATAAAATTGGTGCAATTCAGCAATTAACTGAGCAGTATGGCGGTACATGGTTGATTAAAGGGTCACAAACCTTGGTATTAGAACATCAAGCCTTACATATCTGTGGGCTTGGTAATACAGGGATGGCAACGGCAGGGATGGGTGATGTGCTAAGTGGGGTGGTAGCAGGGCTGTTGGCACAATCTGACAACCTGAATATGGATTATCCCCTATTGTGGTCAGTTTTACTTCATGCAAGGGTGGGGGATGAGTTGGCAAGAAAGATGGGCGAATATGCGTTATCTGCGAATGAGATGGCAATGATGATTAGCGAAACAATGGGTTAGGACTCGCATCATAATATCTAATTGTAAGGGTGTATAGCATACACCCTTACCAAGCTGTTTTATTGCTACTTTAAAATTACGTTTACCTAAGCATCAGGCGTTAATTCAAGCGGTGTGGTTTGGGTATCATCGGCACGTACGACATAGGTTCTTGCTATTTTATCATGCAAACTTTGACGGTCAGGGTTGGTGAATAATGTAATAAAATCAAAGGCTAAAATAAAAATCGGCAACTGAGCCAGCCCTAATCCCAACGTCAACACCATCGCAATTAACACAATCGAACGCAATAGCACGCCTTGAGAAAAACTCGGAATGGCATTGGATTGTTTGTCTAATACACGGATTCGCATTGCCATTTTACCAAGGGTTTGTCCACGGCGGTTCATCAATACCATTTGCGTAATGATGATTGCCCAAAACAATAACGTGGTCAAGGTCAAAATATGTGGTGGCACGGCTTCGAGTAGCAACTGGTTCATTTGTTGTGAAGCCAGCATAGGTGATTGATTAGACTCAGCAAGTTTGACAATTTTATCAAAGACTGGGCTATTCGCCACGCTAATAAACACAATAAAAGTTGGTAAAAATAGCAAAAAAGCATCAATCAGCTTTGCTACGATACGCCCACCAATACTGGCAAGCTCAAGCTGTTTATTGGTATGGCTGACATCCATACCTTGGTTTTTTTTACCAAATAAGCCAGTGCTAGGTTTGTCTGATTTTTCAGTTTTATGCGGATTATTGGCGGTATATTTATCCCACACACTTTGGGATTTTTTATCATCCACTTTGGGTTTTGCTTTAGCTTTGGCTTCCGCCTGTGCTTGAGCCTTGGCTTCGGCTTCTGCCTTGAGTTTTTCAGGCGTGTTATTGATAATATAATCGGGTTCATCATCAATAATTGGTTGATTGACGGTGGGGGATGGTTGAGCGACATTATCTGGATGAGTGACGACAATGGTCGGATGATAGACGAATTGCCCTTGGGTCATTTCGGCAACAGTTTGCCAGTTTGCCATACCCTCGTGCCACATCAAATCGGTCAAATATACTTGATTCGAAGCAAGCATATAGTTAAGTTGTTCTAATGAGTAAGGCCCTGCTTGGACGTTATCACGAGCAAGAAAAATATACATATCAAGCACTCAAAATAGTTAAATTAAAATTAGCGTCAATGTAACGTATTTTGGGGTGCATTGTAAAGTTTACAAGCAGGAAAGGCATGAATTAAACAGAAACCTTCCGTCTAATTGATGGCGATATAGCCCCCTCTTGACGAAAGAGGGGGTTGGGAGAGATTTAAATGATAAGATTATCGTTTACTGCAACTCAACCGTTGTACCTGTATCCACATTGGCATAAACTTCAAGTACATCCCAGTTGGTCAGACGCACACAGCCATGAGAAGCTTGACGGCTGATGCCTTCTGGTACAGGCGAGCCATGAATACCATATGAAGGTTTGTTCAGACCCATCCATACGACACCCACTGGACCATTTGGGCCCGGTGGTAACATAAAGACTTTTTTATCTTTGCCTTCGCCTTGGGTGGCTTTATACCAAGGATTTTTGACACGATTGACAATTTTGAAAGTACCAGTCGGTGATGGTGTGTCACTACTACCAACAGTGGTTGGGTAGGTAGCAATGAGCTTATCACCATTATAGGCATACAGCACATTTTCTGCTTTTTTGGCGACTAAGCGAGTGATTTTTTGGTCAAGAGGCTTAGATGGGTTGAATACGGTGATGGTTTCGCCAGCAGTGAATTTTTTATTGGCATTGAGTTTCTCAAGATAACGGATATCCATGTGAAAACGTTCTGCCAACATTTCTCTAATGTTTTGATAGTATAAGCCTTTCATTTTAGACTTGGCTTCACTACCACTGGGTGTGGCTTGAAAAGGTCCTTTAACATCTTCTTCTGTTAGGGTGTAGCCGACCAATACCCGTTGGTTTGCAGGAATATTTTGGTTTAATAAATCCCAAACTTGCTGACTCATACGACCATCAGCAGGTAAACCGTTCATTAATTGGAAATTTTTAAGGGCTTTTTTGGCATTCATTCCCCAACCGCCATCAATAGGGCCAGGTGATGCTTGATTCCAGTCAAGCAAGGCTTGTAGCTTGATGGTGGTGGCAGCGTTGATATTTTGCCCTGCTTTCCAAGTCGCTTTGTTCACCGTGCTGGCATATTGCGATACCTCAAGATTACTAAAACCTGTGGTAGCGGTATGGTCTGTGCCAACAGCGGTAGGGTCAAAGGTTGGAACTTTAGATGCCTCATCGGTGATTTCTTCTGAGTTTTTGCCTGCCACACCTGCCCCTGCGGTATAATCATTGTCAATCCCTGTGGTTTCATCAATGGCTGAGGCAGGTTTTGCAGGAGTTGACGAAGCCGTGGCAGTTGCCTTTGCTGATTTAGTAGGGCTACTGCTAGGTGTAGTAGTAGAGGTGGTTGCAAAGCTGGTACTTGCCATGACGAATGCAAGGCTAGAGAGCATTAATTTTTTCATGCTTACAGTCCAATTTAACCTAAAAAATGAATCAATAAATAACGCAATGATAAATGTTAAGGGATGATTAGACAAGTAAAATTTATGACATTTGTTGCAGGTATGCAACCTAATGTAATAGGTGGTAAAACTTGAGAGTAAAAAGTAGGCAATTTGCATAACCATAAAGATAGGTTAGGATATTGCTAATCAAAAGTATCAGTGCAAAAGTCATTCTAAAAACCAGTGATTTATATTATAATCCCTGTTAGTTTAATTTTCTAAATCATAATTTCCCAATAAAACTTTTTTAAACCTACTTCTTGACCCAATATATCGTGGTTAACACTTTGTTAACCCATGCTATTTATAGTGAATTAAATCAAAAATCAGACTGTAAAATTTTGGGCGTATGCAATACGCCCCTACGAAACTGTCTTATTTCTAGTTTAAACAACTATATTTAGTTTATAGGTTGGAAGGAAGTCTAATTTTTAACAATGAGCCAATTCATGCGTAACATTACTGAAACCGATAATCCGATGCCAATGGTTTTTGACAACGATAATGATTTTGATGATAGCCATCATACTGAACATGAGCCAATGCTTGAAGATGAGCAATGGCAAGTGATGACGGCAGAATTTGTTGAAGCCCAACAAGAACTCAAGTCAATTCGAGATTTTATCCGTTTTTGCGTGACCAAACTGCGTGAGTATGATGTGGTGGTCGCTCAAGGTACGAATGATGTGTTTGCGGAAGCGGCGGCAATTGTGTTGCATACCTTATCACTGGATTGGTCGGCAGATGAGCAGATTTTGGACTGTCGTTTGACTGCCAGTGAACGCTCAGAAGTTTTGACTTTGCTACAACGCCGAATTGTTGAGCGTAAGCCATTGAGCTATTTAATTAATTTGGCGTATTTTTGTGATTTGCCATTTTATGTGGATGAGCGAGTGCTGATTCCTCGTTCACCGATTGGCGAGATGATTCGTCAGCAGTTTTATCCATATTTTGAAAATAATGATTTGGTCGAGCGTATCGGCTCAAATTCGCAATTTTTCAATCATGGGTTATACGATAAACAGTTGGCACAGCCAGAGCGGATTCTAGACCTTTGTACAGGGTCGGGTTGTATTGCGATTGCATTGGCGAGCCGATTCCCTGATGCGATGGTCGATGGTAGTGATATTGATAAAAATGCGTTGGAAGTGGCATCAGTGAATGTTGACCATCATGATATGGGTCATCAAGTGAATTTGATTGAGTCGAATTTATTTGAAAAAATACCTGCGGAAAATCAGTATGATTTAATCGTCACCAATCCACCGTATGTCGATGCTGCCACGATGGCGGATTTGCCCCCAGAGTTTTTGCATGAGCCTGACCATGCGTTAGCGGCTGGGCAAGATGGTTTGGATTTGGTGCATCATATTTTGTATAACGCCCCAGATTATTTGACCCGTGATGGTCTGCTTGTGTGTGAAGTGGGTGATAGTGAGTGGGCATTACGTCAAGCGTATCCTGATATTCAGTTTGATTGGATTGAGTTTGCGAAGGGCGGTAATGGTGTGTTTGCGATGGACTTTGATGAGTTGATGGCAAATCGTGAGTTATTTGCTGAGTATGTGAATGCTTAAAAATAGGGTTGCCTATGAATAACGTTTGTTTATTCAATTCAATGTAAATTGGGAGGTAATTATGTTTGTTGAAATTAGTCAATTGCCACAAGTTGTGCAACAGCAAATTATTCAAAAGAAAATGCCTGTTGATATTATCAATAATGGCAAAGTTGTTGCGACAGTTAATCCTACTGTAGCGAAAATTTTAAATAATACCAATGATTATCCAATTAGTGCCTATGATTATGTTATGAGCCTTGATATGGATGAGCGGTTAGCGGATATTGAGTTTGATTTACCGCCACGTAATAAAACCCTTTACCCACCAGAGGTGTTAGACTGATGTATTTATTAGATACCAATGCGGTTTCTGAAATTCGCAAAATCAGTCAAGGCAAAGCGAATCAAGGCTTTAATAATTGGTTTAAAACCATTAGCATTAGCGATTTATATGTCAATACAGTGGTATTGATGGAGCTTGAAAAATGGTATTTGCTAAAAGCAAGAAAAGATAAAGTGCAAGCGGACATCTTGGAAAATTGGGTGTTAAACAAGGTTTATCCAATGTTTGATAATCGTATTTTGATTATTGATACTGCGGTTGCGAAGGTGTGTGCAAAATTGTTTGTACCGAATCCAAAACCTGAAAATGACGCATGGATTGGGGCAACGGCGATTGCACATGATTTGATTGTGGTGACTCGTAATGTTGATGATTTTGCAGAAATGCCTGTTAAATTGTTAAATCCATTTAATTAAACATAGAAAGGTGAAATCATGGCAGGCAACACCATCGGACAAGTATTTACCGTCACCACCTGTGGCGAATCGCACGGTGCAGGGCTTATGGCAATCGTGGACGGTATACCGCCCAACCTGCCACTCACCGAAGCCGATATCCAAATCGACCTTGACCGCCGTAAACCCGGTACAAGCAAATTTGCTACCCAACGTAAAGAAGATGATATTGTCGAAATCATCTCTGGCGTGTTTGAGGGCAAGACCACAGGCACACCAATAGGCTTACTGATTCGCAATACCAACCAAAAATCCAAAGACTACAGCGATATCAAAGACACCTTCCGCCCCAACCATGCCGACTATGGCTATACCATGAAATACGGCTTTCGAGATTATCGAGGCGGTGGGCGTTCGTCTGCTCGTGAAACGGCAGTGCGTGTCGGTGCAGGGGCGATTGCCAAGAAGTATTTGCGTGAGCGACTGGGTATTGAAGTACGTGGCTATGTCACCCAAATTGGCAATGTGATTGCCGAAGACATCAACGAAAACGAGATTGACTGGGAATTTGTTAATAGTAATCCGTTCTTTTGTGCTGACAAAGACGCCATACCAGCAATGGAGCAACTCATTACCCAATGTCGAGAGCAAGGCACTAGCTGTGGAGCGAAATTGACCATTATTGCTACTGGCGTGCCAGTCGGACTGGGTGAGCCTGTATTTGACCGACTGGATGCTGATATTGCCCATGCGATGATGGGGATTAATGCGGTCAAAGGTGTAGAGATTGGGGATGGCATGGCGGTGGCAGGCGAGTTTGGACACCAAAGCCGTGATGAACTCACGCCAACTGGCTTTAAAGCCAACCATGCAGGCGGTGTCGCAGGGGGTATTTCGACAGGGCAAAGTATTGTCGTTACGATTGCCCTAAAGCCGACTGCCAGTATCACCACCGCAGGGCAAAGTATTGACGTTCATGGCAATGCTATCGAGATGCTGACCAAAGGTCGCCATGACCCATGCGTGGGCGTGCGTGCGACACCGATTGCCGAGGCGATGCTTGCGATTGTGCTACTTGACCATTATCTACGCCATCGTGGGCAAAATGCGGATGTCGTGCCACCGTTGCAACCAATTGTTTAGTTTTATCAACTTAAAAAATAAAACCAAAAGAAGTAATCAATGACCGATATGGCTGTCAGCCTTGAGCAATACCAACGCAATCAGCTACTAGCCGAGATCGGCATCACTCGTTGGGTGAATCAAGATAGCCCAGTGATTGATGTGCCTCACGAGTGGCAAACCACGGCTGATGTATCATTCGATACGGTTCAGCCTATTATCACTGAGCCACAAGCTGATCTTGAATTACAGGCTGATTTTAAACCGCCCGTTTATAATGATAACGATATCGTTGCACCACTTGTTATGCTTGAGCCTATGGCATCACTGGCTGATCAGCCATCAAGCTTTATTAATCCTGCTTTTACCGCCTCATCAACAAATAATTTTCATGTGGCAATCACGCCTGTTGATGAGCGAAATATACCGATTGTTTCACGATTTAGCATTGATATTGGCATGATGAATGATTGTCTTTTATTGGTTAATCAACAGGTTTTACAACAAGATACTCGTCAAGCCCACTTATGGCAACAAATCCAAATGGCACTCAAGCTGACAACACAGTCATTTAATTTTCCTTTGTTACAACAAACCAATGAGCAATTTAATCATAGAGCTACCATGCGAGGGCATTTAAGTGCTACGGTGGCAAAAGCCAGCTTCTTGGGGGGTGTGTACGGTTTGACTCAAGGCAGAGTCACTAAGTTGGCATATTTGACCCCTTTGCCAGACTTGTTTCATCAGCCAATATCCGCTCAGTTTATCCCACAAACCATCCCTAGTTTGGCGGAGATGTTAGTCAATCCACAAAAAAAACGTGAATTTTGGGCTATTTTAAGCCAATCAGTTGAGTAATTTTAATATACGGTTTAGTATTATGACTAATTTGAAATAGTAATAAGAAACGTTTTTGTAGGGGCGTATGGCATACGCCCTTTGATAATAGTGCCGTTTTTAGTTGAGTTAATTATCATCATTGATGTAAAACCAAAGGAAATGTTATGAAATCAAATTTTGACCATCGTGTCGCCAATTTTTGTGCAGGCCCAGCTACGATGCCTACAGCAGTGCTTGAAAAAGCCCAAAGTGAATTGCTCAATTGGCGTGGTACAGGCATGTCGGTGATGGAAATGAGCCATCGCAGTGATGAGTTTGTGGCAATTGCCAGTAAAGCAGAGCAGGATTTACGCACTTTGATGAATATTCCTAATAATTATAAGGTGTTATTTGTACAAGGTGGGGCGAGTTTACAGTTCTCTGCGATTCCGTTAAACCTGTTAAAAGGTACAGCGGATTATTTGGATACTGGTATTTGGTCAAAAAAAGCCATCAGTGAAGCAAAGCGTTATGAGAAAGCAGGTCTTGGTAAAATCAATGTCGTTGCTTCTGCCAAAGACAGTAACTATACCGATGTGCCTGATATTGACACATGGCAACTGTCTGATAATGCAGATTATTTTCATTATTGCCCGAATGAAACCATTGGTGGTTTGGCGATGTTTGATGTGCCGAAAGTCGATGCACCGATTGTGGCGGATATGTCATCTTGCATTTTATCACAGCCGATTAATGTTAGTGATTATGGCTTAATTTATGCAGGGGCTCAAAAAAATATTGGACCTGCTGGGTTGACCTTAGTGATTGTGCGTGAGGACTTAATCGGTCATGCCAATGCCGTTTGTCCTAGTATTTTGGATTATAAAAATCAAGCTGATAATGATTCGATGTTAAATACACCATCGACATTTGCATGGTATTTGTCAGGTTTGGTGTTTGAATGGTTGCTAGACCAAGGTGGGGTAGAAGCTATTTATCAGCAAAATCTTGCCAAAGCCCAAGCCCTATATGATTTTATTGATGGTAGTAATGTTTATCATAACCCTATCAAACCTGCCCATCGTTCTATTATGAACGTACCATTTACCATTATGGATGGTAGTTTGGATAAGCAGTTTTTACAAGAAGCCGACAAAAGGGGGTTTTTAAACCTTAAAGGGCATCGCAGTGTGGGTGGTATGCGTGCTAGTATTTATAACGCAGTTGATTTACAAATTGTCAATGATTTAGTGGGTTTTATGCAACAATTTGAACAATTTGGACAATCTACCCTTTCATCCACATCATAAAAACATTACAATGAGCAAGGTAGTTAACGTAATGTTACATTTCATACAACGATAAAAAGGTAAGTTTAACAATGCGTATCATAAATAAATTGATGGATAACCCTTCACTGATAAGAAAAGGTATGATTGCTATTTTGGCAATGACCTTATCAACGGTGGCAACCGCTGCGACATCTTACCGTGTCAAGGATGGCGACACCCTATCGAGTATTGCCAAACAGTATGATACTACCTTGCAAAAATTGATAGAAATAAACAATTTAAAAAATGCTAATGATGTTAAAATTGGTGATTTGATTTATCTTAATGATACTAGAGCTATCTATTACCAAGGGAAAACCATGACTTATGTTGTGCAATCTGGTGATAGTATCAGCAGTATTGCACGAAAATTTGATACTACTACCTCAACGTTATCTGAGCTAAATGATGGTGATTTGAGCCAATTTCGGATTGGAACAAAACTAACAGTGCCAATGCAGACTATTAAAACAGATGAAGTAAAAGCACAGCCTGCTACGGCTAGTAATGTTAAAACGTTTACGTATGTTGTTCAATCTAATGAAACCCTTAGAGGTGTTGCCAATAAGTTTGATATTGGTATTAGAGAGCTAGCTAAATTGAATAATTTGGATATTATGTCCTTGATTTATCGTGATCAGCGACTATTGATACCCTCAACACCTGCTCGCCTTAAAATAGTTGAAAATGATCGGTTATCATCTCAAGCCAAAACCGTTGCTACTACGAAAGCTACAGCTATCACACCAATAACTGTAAAATCTAGCAATGCCGTTTCAACGAGTACCAAAACACCTGCTAAATCAGCCACTAAAAATCCAACCACCGAAACCCGTTCAAATTTATTAGATTTTACTACCTATCAAATACAAAAAGGTGATTCACTGATTGTTTTGGCAAAGCGTTATAATACGACAGTAGCAGGTTTGGCTAAAATTAATAATATAGAGCCAACTGCTAGTTTAGTTGCTGGTAAGATTTTGACTGTACCTAACATTCAACCTATCAAGCCAATTAGTACCACTAAAATGAATGATAGAAATACTTATGATTAATTGCTATGATGGTGGCTAGTATTGGCTTTAACAGAAGCGTATTGAGAGAAGGCTTGGTGAATCCAAGCTTTTTTTATGTGAGATAGAGAGTTTGGCTTGATGAAAAAAAACGCCACAAAAGCAAGGGTTTTGCTCCCTGTTGCTTTAATAATGGCTAGTTTGTGCTTCACAAATCAGCATGATAGTCCATTTACTAAGAAGCTTATTAATACAGTTGTTGATACGATGGTGAATCCAGCCAATGCGACCCCCATCACTTCGACCACCCTTGCTCACAATAGTACCGCTCAATTTAACAATCTTAGCCATCTGCCGTATGCCAATCCCAACGCCCCCAAAGGTGGTACGTTAAGCCTATCGGCAATTGGTACTTTTGACAGTATCAATAAATGGATAGATGTCGGTACGCCTGTGATAGGCACGGATTATCTGTTTGAAAGTCTGATGACCAGTTCGCTGTCCGAGGCGTTTGTCCAGTATCCGCTACTTGCGGACAAAGTCACCTATGACCCTGCCGACCCCAGTTGGGTGATTTACCATATCAATCCGCACGCCAAATTTTGGGATGGTACGCCTGTCACCGCTGATGATGTCAAAGCTAGTATGGATGCGATGCTCACCAAAGGTTTGATGAGTATGCGGAGTTATTTGGGTGATGTCAAAGAAACCCAAGTGATTGATAAACAAACGGTTAAATTTATTTTTAAATCCAAAGATAATCAAGAAATCAAACTTACCGTTGCTCAAATGCCGATTTGGTCAAAAAAAACCATTGATGCCTATTTTGACAAAGTAGGGCTTGTGCCGTTGATGGGGAGTGGGGCGTATAAAGTCGGCAATATCGAGGCAGGGCGAAGCATCACCTATGTGCGTGACCCAAACTATTGGGGGGCAAAACCCGAGGCAGGCGTGATGGTGAATGTAGGTCGCAATAATTTTGACCAAATCAAATATGTGTATTACCAAAACCCCGAAGTCGCATTTGAAGGCTTTAAGGCAGGGGAATACCTGTTTCGTGCCGAAAATAAAGCCCGTACTTGGGTGACTGGCTACAATTTCCCTGCGATGACTGCCAATATGGTGATGAAGGAAAAAATCGCCAATAAAAATCCTGTTCCCATGCAAGCCATCGTGATGAACCTTCGCCGTCCGATTTTTCAAGATATTCGAGTGCGTCAAGCTTTGACACTGGCGTATGATTTTGAATGGCTGAATAAAACCATGTTCTATGGGCAGTATGAACGCTTGCAAAGCTTCTTTCATGGTTCAGAATTGCAAGCCACAGGCACGCCAAGCCCTGCCGAAATGGATATATTAAATCCGTTATTACCAAGCCTTGAGCCGATTCAACGTAACGCAGTCGTTAGTAATTGGCAAGCCCCAAAATCCAATGGCGATGGTTTTAATCGAGATAATTTACTCAAGGCTCGTGAATTGCTGTTGCAGGCAGGTTTTCAATATCGCAATATGAAGCTGTATCAGCCAAACGGTCAGCCAGCCAAAATCGAGTTTTTGACTGCCGATGAAAAAAATGCTCGGATTATCTTGCCGTATTTACGCAATTTGCAACGCTTGGGCTTTGACACCAGTTTTCGCCAAGCTGATGTACCGCAGTATTTGGAGCGAACTCGCAAATATGATTATGACATGATTATTGATATGTTTATGCAAAGTCTTTCACCAGGGTCGGAACAAGCCTATATGTGGGGGTCGCAATCTGCGGATGAGGCAGGCAATCAAAACTCAGCAGGGATTAAAAATAAGGCGATTGATAGTGTGATTGATAAACTCACCAAAGCCAAAAATCGTGAGGATATCGTGTTATATACCCATGTGTTAGACCGTCTGCTTCGAGCAGGGTATTATGTCGTGCCGACTTATGGTAAGACCACGGATAATGTGGCGTATTGGCGATTTTATGAGCATGGGCAGTTGCCGAGTAATGCAATTGGGATAGATTATTGGTGGGTCAATCCGCAAAAATATAGCGAAGTGATGCGTTATTTGGGGCGTTAAAATGAGTGAATCACAAAATCGCTATGTTGAATATAAGAATGTATTTCTTTGGCAATATATCTGTGACCATGAACTTGTTGTTTGTCCTCGTTGCAATAAGGCAAGCAAGGTAGAAAATGCAGAATTTTATTGCTTACATTGCCATTTGCATTTAAATGAGTGTGATAAATTTCATTGGTATGGCGATTTACAGCTTACCACAAAATCTAATCAAAGCTGTTATCATTGTGGCTCACCATTATTTTATCAAAATGTTATTCATGCACCACATGATAATTTTTCAAAAAAAATAACACTTGAATGTGAGAAATGCCAAAAACAAAACTCAGTCACGTTACAAAAAATGATTATCCACAAGTATCAAGGTGAAGACTATTATTTTGGGTTGCCATTATTGCTACAAATGTCTTGTTCACATGGGATATTGTGGGCGTATAATTGGCAACATTTACAGGATTTGAAAGCCTTTATCCAAGCGGACTTGCGAGAGCGTACCAAAAACTCAGGCAATGGTAGCCTAATGTCCCGTTTACCACTTTGGATAAAATCTGCAAAAAATCGAGAAGGGCTACTAAAACTGATTACCAAAATAGAAAAATTGGTTCAAATTGAGAGTTAAATTACCAAAAAGGATTAATCATGCTAAAAATCCACCCAATCCCAGCCTTTAATGACAATTATATTTGGGCGATTATCAATGAGCAGAACCAAGAAGTGATTATTGTCGATGCAGGGGATGCCAAACCTGTGCTGGATTTTGTTCATCAAAATAGCCTAAGCATTCGCCAAATTTGGGTCACCCATCACCATAATGACCATATTGGTGGCGTGGCGGAACTGGCTCAAAACTTCCCCAATGCTCAAGTGTTCGCCCATGCTGATGTATTGCCACAAATCGGCTTAAAGAATCCCAATCAAGGCGTTACCGTGGGTGAGGGTAGTGAATTGAAGGCTTGGGGTGATACGTTAAATTTACCACTGCAAGTATGGCAAACCGCAGGGCATACTGACAATCATTTGGCGTTTTTGCTGACCTTTGACAAACGATTGCATATTTTCTGTGGTGATACGCTGTTTCGAGGGGGTTGTGGGCGAGTGTTTACAGGCACGATTGAGCAGTTGTTTGAAAGTTTTGACCGTTTTAATGAGTTACACGATGATAAAACCTTGTTTTATCCTGCTCACGAATATACCTTGTCAAATCTGAAATTTGCCCAAAGTATCCAGCCAAATAATGCGGATATCGCCCATGCTATCGAGATGGATAGCAAAAAACGTGACAACAATCAGCCGACTTTGCCAACCACATTGGCGGATGAGCGATTAATCAATCCGTTTATGCAAATCATTTATCAGCCACATTGTGATGAACTGATTGCCAGTGTTAATCAGCAATTGCCAAATACAGGTGATGAGCCCTTAGCGGTGTTTAGTGCGTTGCGTGAATTGAAAAATAGGTTTTGATGATGGGTAAATATATTCTCAAACGGCTATTGCTGATTATTCCCACCCTATTTTTGATTTTGCTCACCAACTTCGCCATTATCCAATCCGCCCCCGGTGGCCCAGTCGAGCAGAAAATCGCCCAAATCCAAGAAGCCCAAAAAGGCGGTCAAAACGGACAATTTACCACGCCGACCAATTATCAAAGCAGTTACCAAGGTAGTAGGGGTTTGTCACCTGATATGGTCGAGGCGATTAAAAAACAATATGGCTTTGATAAATCCGCCCCACAGCGGTTTTGGCTGATGCTCACCAGTTATGCCAAAGGCGATTTTGGCACGTCATTTTTTAAGGGTAAGCCAGTCGGACAGCTTATTTTGGACAAAATGCCTGTGTCGATTTCGCTTGGGCTGTGGAGTACCTTGCTAATTTATTTGATTGCCGTGCCACTCGGCATTGCCAAGGCAGTACGTCATAATTCCTTGATGGATAAAAGTACGGCATTACTACTGGCTGTCAGCTATGCCGTGCCTGTATTTGTGTTGGCGGTGGTGCTGATTGTGCTGTTAGCAGGGGGCAGTTATTGGCAGATTTTTCCGCTACAGGGTTTGGTGTCAGAGAATTTTGACAAGCTGTCGATGTTTGGCAAAATCAAAGATTATTTTTGGCATTTGGCATTGCCACTCACCGCAAGTACGTTGGGCGGTTTTGCAGGGCTTGCGTATTTGACTAAGTTTAGTTTTATGGAAGAGTTGAATAAGCAATATGTGCTGACCGCTCGCAGTAAGGGGCTAACTGAAAACAAAGTGCTATACGGTCATGTGTTTCGGAATGCGATGTTGATTATCATTGCTGGCTTGCCGTCTGCGATTGTGGGGATATTTTTTACTGGGAATTTTTTGATTGAGGTGATTTTTAATTTGGATGGGTTAGGGCGGTTGGGGTTTGAGGCGATACAACAGCGTGATTATCCTGTGATTTTTGGGACGTTGTTTATTTTTACCCTGATGGGGTTGGTGTTGCAACTGATTAGCGATATCACTTATCATTGGATTGACCCTAGAATTGATTTTGAGAGTCGTTAATGCACGCAAAAAACCCCATTTGGCAAGCCCGTATTGCACGCTTTAAACGCAATAAAATCGGCTATTACTCATTGATTTTATTCAGTATTATTTTTAGCATTTGCCTATGTGTTAATGTCGTTGCCAATGACAAGCCCATCATGGTGAAATACCAAGACAGCTATTATTTCCCAGTTGCCAAAGCCTATCCAGAAACCACGTTTGGCGGTGTGTTCGAGACCGAAACCAATTACCAAGACCCTGTGGTCAAAGACTTGATTAACCAACACGGCTATATGATTGAGCCGATGATTGGCTTTGCTGACCAAACCCCAAGCGTCAGCCGTGATGTGCCGTTTCCTGCACCGCCCAACGCCCAAAACTGGCTTGGTACGGACGACCAAGGGCGAGATGTGCTGGCGAGGGTGCTGTATGGCTTGCGTGTGTCGTTGTTGTTTGGGCTGGCATTGACGTTGGCAGGGTCGCTGATTGGCATTATCGTGGGGGCGGTGCAAGGCTATTATGGCGGTTGGGTGGATTTGGGCGGACAGCGATTGATGGAAGTGTGGGGCGGTTTGCCACAACTCTTTATGATTATTATTTTGGTGAGTTTGTTTAGCCCCAGTGTGACGGTGCTGTTTGGGCTGATGTTGTTGTTTGGTTGGATGGGGCTTGTGGGCTTGGTGCGTGCGGAGTTTTTGCGAGCGAGGAATTTTGATTATGTCCGCTCGGCAAAGGCGATGGGCGTGAGCGATGCCAAGATTATGTTTCGCCATATTTTGCCGAATGCGATGTCATCTAGTTTGTCGCAGTTGCCGTTTATTTTGACGGCGAATATCACGGCATTGACCACGCTTGATTATTTGGGCTATGGCTTGCCTGCTGGGTCGCCCTCGCTCGGTGAGTTGATTTCGCAGGGGAAAAATAATTTGGATGCACCGTGGCTTGCGTTGGCAGGATTTTTTAGTTTGACGGTGGTGTTGTCGCTCCTTATTTTTATTGGCGAAGCGTTAAGGGATGCGTTTGACCCTAGAACATAGTATCCTAGACAATAGTTTATATAGGACTTACGCAAAAATGCCATTTGTAGGTTGGGTGGAAGCATGACACCCAACATAAACCATTATTGGTTGAGCATCGTTGCCAAGGTTTCTTTGACATTTTTGGAGGTCATTTTGGGCTGACTATCCAATAATTGCTGTTTGGCATGGCTTTTGATTGGTTCGCTCAAAGTATTCCAAGCGGACAAACTTTGCAGTAAACGTGAAGCTAACAGTGGATTACGTTTATCCAAAATCACCATCATATCAAGGTATTGGCTTAATCCTTGATTTGACCAAAGTTTGGTTGGTTGAGCAATCAATCCACCTAAAACCGCACGCACACGGTTTGGGGTATTGAGGTCAAAATCAGTATGTTCTGTCAACCCAAAAATCGCATCAACTGAAGCTTCGGTATCCCCTGCTTGCACCCCAAACCATAAATCCATCGCCAAATCATCATGGCTAAATCGTTGATAAAAGTCGGCTAATAATACCGTTTTTTGCTCAAGCTGATGATTCACCACCGCCGATAACGCCCCCAATCGCTCACTCATACAACTGGCATTTTGGTATTGATTGACCGCCCATTGTTTGGCATCTTCGATGTTGGCAGTCAACGCCATGTCCAATGCCACGTTTCGCCATGCTCGCTCGCCCATCGCTTTCGCATTGTCTTGATACGCTGTCAGCGGATAGGCTTGATAAGCGGTTGTCCAAAAGTCGGCAAGGTGAGTTGCCACTTGTTTTAGCAAGGCATCTCGTTTGGCTTTGACTTCGTTGGGGTTATAATGGTGGCTAAATGCAGAGCCAAGCTCACGTTCGGCAGGGATATCCAGTAAACGTGTCGCTAACATGGCATCTTGTTGGTACAGGCTTGGCAGTGCTTGCTTTAAGGCATTCAGATAAATGGTGCTATCTGCCCCTTGAATCAAGATACGATTGACCAATAATTGACTGGCTTGCCAACGGTTAAAGCCATTGGTTTCATATTGCATCAAAAATGACAAATCCGCATCACTATAGTCAAAATTTAGCTGAACAGGGGCAGAAAAATCTCGTAACAGCGAAATTACTGGCTCAAAATCAATGCCACTAAAGCTAAAATCTTGTTCGGCTGTATCCAGCAATAACAAATCTTCAACGACCAATGCCCCAGTCGCACGGTTAAAAATCGCCATTTTGACAGGAATAGGCAGGGCTTTGGGGGCAGGATAATTGGTGACTTGGCGTGTTTGTTGGCTTAGATGAATGGTTAAATTATCTGCCACTTGGCTAAAACGCCCAGACAGCACAGGGGTGGCAGGTTGGGTGTACCAGTCAATAAAGTTTTCGACATTCGTACCGCCCACGCTTAACGCTGACAGCAAATCTTCCACCGTCACCGCTTGCCCATCAAAACGGCGGAAATATTCATCCGTCCCTTGGCGGAACTTCTCTTTACCCAAAGTATTGGCAATCATCCGTACGATTTCCGCCCCTTTTTCGTACACAGTGGCGGTATAGAAGTTATTAATCTCGACAAAATGGTCTGGGCGTGGTGGATGAGCCAGCGGACTGGCATCCTCTGGGAACTGGAATGCTCGTAAGGTCGCTACATCATCAATGCGTTGCACCGCTGGGGAATGCAGACTTTCAGAAAACGACTGGTCACGGAATACGGTAAAGCCCTCTTTTAGGCATAGCTGAAACCAATCACGGCACGTAATGCGATTGCCTGTCCAGTTATGGAAATATTCATGGGCAATCACCGCTTTGACATTAAAATTACGGCGGTCAGTGGTGGTTTCTGGGCTTGATAACACACAGGCGGTGTTAAAGATATTCAAGCCTTTGTTTTCCATCGCCCCCATGTTAAATTGGCTCACTGCCACAATCATATAACGGTCAAGGTCATACGCTCGTCCGTAGTGGTCTTCATCCCATTTCATCGAGTCTTTAAGGGCTTGCATACCGACATGACATTGCTCGATATTCTCAGATTTGGCATATACCTCAAGCAACACCTCACGCCCTTCACTCGTGGTACTGTCTTTTACAAAATAATGGTCGCTCAACACGTCCAAATCCGCCATCACACAAGCGAATAAATAACTCGGTTTTTTGGTGGGGTCTTCCCACACGGCAAAATGACGGTTGCCATTATCAGCCAAATCACCTTTTTCAACCAAATTACCATTTGCCAATAGCGTTGGGTAGGTTTTATCCGCCTCAAGGCGTGTGGTAAAGCGTGATAACACATCAGGACGGTCTGGGTAAAAGGTAATTTTGCGAAAACCCTCTGGCTCACATTGGGTCACGAACATCTTGTCCGCCCCCTCGCCTGCTTGATACAAGCCTTCAAGGCTGGTATTGGTCTGTGGTACAATCGCCACCACCGTGGTGATTTGACAATCATTGGGGGCATTGCTAATGACAAGCATTTCATCATTAAGTTGATAATCCGCTTCGGTTAACGCTTTACCGTTTAAACTAATGGATTCAAGCTGTAACTCACGTCCCAATAGCACCAAATCGCCTGCCGTGCTTCTTGTCATGTCAAGATTGGCGGTGACTTTGGCATTGTCGGCAAATAATTGAATGGTAAGGTCGATACTATTGACCAAAAAAACTGGTGGCGTGTAGTCTTTTAGATAGATTTTTTGTGGTGCAGTAGCGTCTTGCATAGGTAAATGAGAGGGTACATCTGGCATTTCGGTGTTTAGCAGTTGAGGGTTTTCGGTCTGGCTAGTTTCAGTCACGTTTGTCATCATTTTCTCTTTTTTTCTTGCATAGTTAGTAATAAATATTAAGTAAAAATTCTTTGCTATTATGCCATAACATCGAGGTAAAAATGTGGGTTAATTCAGGTCAAGTAGTGGCTTACCTCATAGGCGTGGATGATTTAAAAAAGATATAGTGACATTAGTCGTTGAATTGTCGGACGATTGTTTTACCTTAGTAATACTGTGTTAGTATGGGCTGTGTTTATGCCAAAGATTTGCTATGATTTTATGGTTTAATCTTTTATGTTTATGGTGAAAAAATGTCGACCAGTGTCACGCAGTTATTTGATTTTAATTGGAAAGAAATGTTGATACATACGGGACAGATGCTGATTGCTTTTGTGTTGATATTGCCGATTGGGTTGAACCGTGAAAATAGTAAGTTCAGTATGGGGCTAAGAACCTTTCCGATGGTGAGCCTTGCGAGCTGTGGCTTTACGCTTGTGGGGTTTGGGATGTCAGGGAATGACGATTCACAGATTTCAAATGTGATTAATGGCGTGGTGACTGGGATTGGTTTTATTGGTGGTGGAGCGATTTTGAAGACGGATAATTCGATTGAGGGGACTTCGACTGCGGCAGCGATTTGGGCGGCTGGTTGTGTGGGCGTGGCGGTGGCGATGGGACGGCTTGAGATTGCGGTGTTGGTGAGCTTGATGACGTTTTTGATTTTTTATTTTGCGACACCGCTAAAAGAAACACTTAGTAATGATAGTGAAAGACCTTAAATGAAATCTTTCATCAAAATAAATTTGTCAATTTTTGATGCTTTTTTATCAAAGGTCACGACTGGCAGATGATTTTCTACCGCACAGCGACAGGCTATTAACATATCAGACAAATCAAAGGTGTTATTGCGTGCTTGTAATAACATTGCTTTAACATCATCGGCATTTTCTACTTTCAAGATTGGCGATTTAAATAGCAACAATAATTTGCAATCGCTCAATGTTATAAAAGTGACCCAATACCCAATTTGTTTCCAACAGTACCAATAATGGAATAAAAGCTTGCTGATTGTTGGTTTCTAATTGATTGAACAAATCAACGACTTGTTGTAATTGGGCTGGGTTATCTTTAGCAAATAATCGCACCAAAATATTGGTATCTAATGAAATCATCTTTAACCCTGCCAGTTTTTAAAGGCTTTAGCAATACTATCGTTCATATCTTCAATGGTAGCGACTTTATCAGTTTTGATAGTTATGGCATTTAACAACTCATCAACGGTCAATTTTTCATCTTTAGGATTTGATTTTGCATTTTTAAGTTCAGTAACGTCAAAACTAGGATTGTCGCTTTTGAAAGGATTTTGCCATTTTTCTATTAGGCTATCAGCATAGCCCAATAGTTGATATCGCAAAGATTCTGGTAAAATTTGGATTCTTTGATTGAGTAATTCAGCCGTTGTCATCATAGTTTCCTTTATTAATCATAAATTCTAAAACTTAGTAGCTTATTTTTCGCCTTTAAAACTGATTCCAAATGATATTCATGTAAATTTTTCTTTCGCTCATTTTCAAAGAAATCTTTTTTATCAACAGTTTTATAGGTCAAATCAACGATAAAACAAGCATAATCCAGTATGGTACTTTTTTGCAAGTCATTCATGCTTGAATACTTATAGATAAAGCTTTCATAATCATGGTCATACCCCAAATGCCTTGCTAATCCTACGAGAAATTTATTTTCCCACCAATCAGTTTTAGGGTTTTTGAGATACCATTCAACCACATAGACCATGTAAGCAGGCAGAAAAAAGGCAAATTCTTCGTTCGACATATTGCAAAAAGGCAAGTCATATTTTTCCAGTTGCTCTTTTGGAATTTCTGTCCAGTTATGATAAGGTCTGTTTTTGCTCGCCTCATGATAAATTTTGCCAAATTCATCTTCAGATAAACCACCTATACCCCATTTGTCGGTAATAAAACACTGCTCAAGCGTTTTATCAACCTTTTTAACATCAGCAAAAGCAATTTTAATTTGCTCTATTAACTGTACTGGCTCAAGCATTTTTCACCCCAAATTATTGCAACACAAACTCTTTTAACCCCACGATTTTATCCCGAATTTTCATCGCCTCTTCAAACTTCAAATCCCTCGACAACGCCTGCATTTGTTTTTCCAACCGACTAATTTCCTTAGCGAGCAAATCAGGCGACCGCAAAATCGCAATATCCACATCAGGGAACGAATTATTTTTCACAATCACTTGATTATCATTCACCACTTCCGCCTCGCCTGTGTCGATTTTATCGGTAATTTGACGTTTGGCAGACGTAGGCGTGATACCATGCTCAAGGTTAAAGGCGACTTGCTTGGCACGACGGCGTTCGGTTTCTTCCATCGCCTTTTGCATACTGGGCGTGATGCTGTCCGCATACAAAATCGCCTTGCCATTGACATGACGTGCGGCACGCCCAATGGTCTGAATCAGCGAACGCTCCGAGCGTAAAAAGCCCTCTTTATCCGCATCAAAAATCGCCACCAAACTGACCTCTGGCATATCCAAACCCTCACGCAAGAGGTTAATCCCCACCAACACATCATGCACGCCAGTCCGCAGTTCGTGGATGATTTTCATACGTTCGACCGTGTCGATATCCGAGTGCAGATAGGCGACTTTGATGTTATATTCCTTGAGATAACTGGTCAAATCCTCCGCCATACGCTTGGTTAGCGTGGTGATAAGCACTCGTTCATCTTTGGCTTTGCGAATGTTGATTTCGGATAGTACGTCATCGACTTGGGTCAAAACTGGGCGAATTTCGAGTTCTGGGTCAACCAAGCCAGTCGGTCGCACCACTTGCTCGACCACTTGCTCGCTATGCTCAAGCTCGTATTGGGCAGGCGTGGCGGATACATAGATGGTCGCAGGGGCGATACGCTCCCATTCCTCGAACATCATCGGACGGTTGTCCATGGCAGACGGCAAGCGAAAGCCGTAATTGACAAGGGTTTCTTTTCGGCTTCTATCGCCTTTATACATCGCCCCGATTTGCGGTACGGTGACATGGCTTTCATCAATAAATAGCAAGGCATCGGGCGGAATGTAGTCAAACAGCGTAGGCGGTGCTTCGCCACTCGGTCTGCCCGATAGGTGGCGTGAGTAGTTTTCGATACCGTTGCAGTAGCCGAGTTGTTGAATCATTTCAAGGTCGTAAGTGGTGCGTTCCTTGATACGTTGGGCTTCGATGAGCTTGTCATTTTGACGGAAAAATTCAAGGCGTTCTGCCAACTCTTCTTTGATGGTTTCGCTGGCGGATTCGAGTTTTTCTCGTGGCGTGACGTAGTGCGATTTTGGATAAATGGTAATGCGTGGCACGCTTCGCACGTTTTTCCCTGTCAAAGGGTCGAACCAAGTGATTTTTTCCACTTCATCATCAAACATACTGATTCGCACCGCCAGTTGCTCGGATTCGGCAGGATAAATGTCTAGCACTTCGCCACGCAAGCGGTATGTACCACGCCCAAAGTCGAGTTCGTTGCGTTCATATTGCAGTTCGACCAAGCGTTTGAGTAAGGCGGTGCGGTCGATACGGTCGCCCACCACGATATGCAGGAGCATTTTGAGGTAGCTTTCTGGGTCGCCAAGACCGTAGATGGCGGACACGGAGGCGATGATAATGGCATCACGGCGTTCGAGTAGCGAGCGAGTGGCGGACAGTCGCATTTGGTCGATGTGGTCGTTGATGGCAGAGTCTTTTTCGATAAAAGTATCCGAGGCAGGGACGTAGGCTTCGGGCTGATAGTAGTCGTAATAGCTGACGAAATATTCCACCGCATTATTGGGAAAAAACGCCTTAAACTCGCCGTATAACTGGGCAGCGAGGGTTTTGTTATGAGCCATGATGATGGTGGGGCGTTGGCATTGGGCGATGACCTTTGCCATAGTGTAGGTTTTGCCAGAGCCTGTCACGCCAAGCAACAGCTGACCGTCCATGCCTTTTTCGATACCTTCGACCAGTTTGGCGATGGCTTGCGGTTGGTCGCCAGAGGGTTCAAATTCGGTGACCATGCCAAAGGGTTTGCTAGAGATTTGTGTGCCACTGGCATTCACGCCTGTGATTTCGGCGGTGTCTTGGATTTGGCGGGCGAGTTGGCTGAGTTGGCGTTCAGAGCGAGAGGTTTCGGGTAGTCGCATTTTGGGGTCTTTTTGTTGTGAGTATGAGGAATTTATGGGGTTTTTGGGTTTGGTTTAAAAGGTAAGTTTGGTAAAAATGTTGTGGTATGATAGGATAAATTTATTTGGGTAGTACCATGCAACTGATTATTTTTATTGGTCTTCAAGGCTCGGGCAAATCGACTTTTTATAAACAACATTTGGTTGATAGTCATATTCGGCTAAATGGCGATATGTTAAAAACAAAACACCGAGAAACGCTATTGTTTCATGCTTGCCTTACTAGCAAAACACCCACCGTCATTGATAAAACCAATGCGACTATCGCTGAACGCCAACCCTTGATTGCACTCGCCAAACAACAGCATTTTAACGTAATCGCTTACTATTTTGATGTGCCTTTTGCTATCGCCCTTGCTCAAAACAATCACCGAGAAGGTAAAGCTAAAGTACCTGAAGTTGGGGTAAAATCTACTGCTAAAAAACTGCAACCGCCCCAATTTTCCGAAGGCTTTGACCAAATTTTTTATGTTAAAGTGCAAGATAATTTATTTGAATTGATTGAATTAAAACAGGAATTACTTGATGAGATTTGAAGAACTTGACACCAAAATGCGGGTATTTGAAACCGCTCACGACTATTGTATCACGCCCCAAGTATATATTGTGGTGCGTTTGGATGGGCGAGGTTTTACCAAAAAAACCAAAGAACTTTGGCAACTTGAAGCCCCATTTGATGTGCGGTTTAATGAAGCGATGGCGAATACCACCAAACACTTAATGAATTGCGGATTTAATATCATCTATGGCTATACCCAAAGTGATGAAATTTCATTACTTTTTCACCCAAATGAAGATACTTTCAATCGCAAAACTCGTAAAATCATTTCTGTATTAGCAGGTGAAGCGAGTGGATTTTTTAGTTTGGCAATGGGTGAATTAGCAAGTTTTGATGCTCGAATTTGTGAATTACCCACACGCCAATTAGTAACAGATTACTTTAGTTGGCGACAAGAAGATGCTCACCGTAACAGCCTAAATGCTCATTGTTACTGGCTACAACGTCATCAAGGCGTGGATAAAGCCACCGCTACTGCTTTTTTATCGGGTAAAGCATTGGCTGATAAACATGAATTGTTGTTTAGCAATGGCATTAATTTTAATGATTTACCCAGTTGGCAAAAACGAGGGGTCGGATTATATTGGGCTGATGTGGAAAAAGTGGGCTTTAACCCCCTAACCAATACACCCACACAAACCACACGCCGAGAGATTACCATTGACAAAGAGCTACCGCTTGCAGAACAATATGATGCGATGATTCAAAAAATTTTGGACGGTGGATTAAACTAATGCTAATTTTTTATTCAAACTTTCCAACCGTTCAATCGTTCCCACATCGACCCAATCGTCCATGAGCAACGCCCCACCAATCCGATTATCCGCCATCGCTTGCTTGAGCAAAGGGGCAAGCGGTGCGGTATCGCCCACATTAATCGCATCTAGCAACCTTGGCGAAATCACACTCATCCCTGCAAAGGTATATTTGGGCGAACCGTCCACTTTGACTAATCCATTATCGAGAACAAAATCGCCATTCGGATTATGTGTCGCTTTATCGGTCAATAACAAATAGCCCAACTGCCCATCGGTTAGTTGGTAATTCACCAACTTGGTAAAATCAAACGGTGTCCATACATCGCCATTCACCAAAATAAACGGCTCGTCTTTTAGCAAACCCTCATCTAACGCCTTTTTGATACCGCCTGCGGTTTCTAACGGCTCGCCTGCCTCGATAGACCAATGAATCTTGACCCCAAACTGGCTACCATCGCCCAATGCGTCAAGCAGTTTATCCGCTAGCCACGACACATTAATAGTAATATCGGTCACACCTGCCTGTTGTAAGGCTTTGATATGCCATACAATTAGCGGTTGCCCACCGACTTCGACAAGGGGCTTAGGCGTGGTCAAGGTCAAAGGGCGTAAGCGAGTGCCTTTGCCTGCGGATAAAATCATGGCTTGGGTAATCATGGGTTGCCTTTTTAATTAAACAAAGGGGGCTGTAGGGGCGTATTGAATACGCCCAAATTGTCATTTTTAAATAAAGGGCGTAAGCATTACGCCCCTACCAATGTGATTATAGTTAAGAGAATTTTTGCTCAAATTTCACTTTTACTTCATCATTTAACCATTGATAAAATTGGCTAAATGTCTGATTATCATCTTTCACCGCTTGCAATGATGTCATCAAATCGCCCATGACTTTGGGCATATTTGCCAAATAACGGTCTTTGCCATCACGTTGGAATAGACGGATAAAAATGCCCAATACTTTCAAGTGGCGTTGCATACTCATCACGTTAAATTCACGGCTAAATTCACCTAAACTTTTGGTATAACGGCTTTCGATATTGCCCAATTGATAAAATTTGGCGAGATGTTCGCTGACCCAATTTTCATCAAAATTAATGTAGGCATCACGGAGCAATGACGCTAAATCATAGCTATACGCCCCAATCACCGCATCTTGAAAGTCAATCACCCCCAACTCATCTGTGCCGTCCAGCACCATCAGATTGCGACTGTGAAAGTCACGATGAACGACTACTTGCGGTTGGGCGGTGACTTGTTTGATAATTTCGGCTTGTAAGTTTTGCCAAATTTGTTTGGTTTTTTCGCTCAATTCCACGCCAATGTAAGGCAAAAACCATTCGGTAAATAGCGACATTTCACGAGTGAGCAGTGCCTCGTCATACGGCGGTAGGATTTTTTCCGCCTCGCTAAGGTCAATTTGTTGAATGGCTAAAATCTCTTGCATGGCTTGTTGATAGTGGCGTTCGGTTTTTACCATATCCTCACTGTTATTCACATCTTTGGCTATCACATCGGCAAAATCAGTCGCCCCCAAGTCTTCCATCACGATAAAGCCTTGGGCTTCGTCAATGGCTTCAAGTTTTGGTACATGGACATGGGTTGCCATGAGTTTATCGACAGCGATAAATTCTTTCACGCTTTCTTTGTCAGGCGGTGCGTCCATCACGATATACTGTTTGTCACCGACCGTCAGACGGTGATAGCCACGAAAACTGGCATCGCCTGCAAGACGCTGATGTTGTAGGTTTTGGTTGGGGAAAACTTGGGTCAGCCAAGTGTGAAGCAGTTGGTCACGTTCTGAAAAATTGCTCATAAAAGGGTCTTGTTGCTGTTAAAATTAATCGCAATTATAGCACCTTTATCAGCGGTTTTTTGCAAAAAAACTGCCTATCGTGATATGATGAAGCGATTCTGTTTGCTTGTTGGTTTTCTTATGAGCCACGCTATCCGCCATCACGCCACCATTATGACAACGACCATGACAAAAAAAACCACTTCACTGCCCAATTTATCCCCTTTAACGCAAGCCTTACAACAGGGCTATCATTGTTTATCTCACGCACATTCACCCAAAAAATTGAGCAAAAAACGCATGGGGCGAAAAGGGCGAAAAATGCTAGGCTTGGGTGTGGTGGGCGTGTTGGAGCTATGCTTGAGCCAAACAGGTTTTGCCCAATCGCTTCAATCGTTTGACAACACCCAAACCGCTCAATCGCTGGATAATACCCAACTTGCCCAAAAAGAAGCAGAAGCATTAGCGGATACCACGACCACCTTAGATATTACCAAACAAGGGACAACACCAATCCCATCGCCTATTATCAGTGAAGAATCGGCACGCACACGCCCCAATTACACACCCACGGCAAAACAGCAAGCCAGCCTTGAACGTCTAAAAACCCATTATCAAAAAAATACCGAAGCCACTGATAATACCAAGACGAACCATTCAACTTCAACGGCTAATACACCGCTTTCCGCCCCCATGTGTCAAGGGCAATGGGTATATCCAAGCAGTGATTATCAACAAAAAAATGCCATTGAAGCCAGTAAAACGGATAAACCCAACAGTGCGTTTCCGCTATATGCCGAAGCGGATTATGGCTATTATGACAGTGAAAACTATGCCGAATTAAGCGGTAATGTCAAAGTCAATCAAGGTCGCCAACAGATTGAAGCGGATAAAGTGGTGGTCAATTTACAAGAGGGCGTGGCGGCTGCCCAAGGCAATGTGATGTTGGTGGATGCTTCGCAATCCGAGGGACTGAATACTACAGGTTCTGCTAATACCGCTAACCCTAAAAATAGCAAAGGCGGGCTGATTACCATTGCTGATGAAATCGCCTATCAAACCGACACTACCAAAGCCACTGCCAAAGATGTTGCCTTTGCCAGCGTGCCATTACAGGCACATGGTTATGCCAAACAACTCAATAAAGTCGATGAAAGTCGCTATGAAATTGATGATGTGATGTTTACCACGTGTGAGCCTGAGCATCCAATGTGGCAAATCAATGCCAAAAATATCGACATTGACACCGATACAGGGCGAGGAGAGGCGTATAATGCCACCCTTAAAATCAAAAATACCCCTGTGTTTTATTTACCTTATTTTAATTTTCCGATTGATGATAGACGCACCAGTGGGTTTTTATTGCCTCGTGCAGGGTTTAAAAGCGATGGCGGTTTTAATATAGAGGTGCCATATTATTTTAACCTTGCTCCCAACTATGATGCCACGCTGACCCCCAGTATTTATACCAATCGCAATCCCATGCTGACAGGTGAATTTCGCTATTTGACAAAAGATTATGGCTATGGCGATTTGACTGCTTCGTATTTGCCCAGTGACCGTCAATATCACGACCAAGACCGCAGTCGTGTGTTTTTTAATCATCATTGGCAATCAGCCGATTATCCTACCTTGTCTGCGGATGCGATTTATCAATATGTGTCAGATTCGGCGTATTTTGATGATTTTGATGACTTGGGCATGATGGCGAGTCAGCTAAATTTACCCAGACGTATTCAAGCCAATTATTATAACGATTATCTGACCGCCCTTGCCAAAGTCGAAACTTTCCAAACATTGGATAATAATTTGACCAATGGGATATTGGCGGACAAAGACAAACCCTATTATCGGTTGCCCCAGTTGTCCGTAAATTATCGCATTCCCACCGAGAGCTTGCCTTGGGAAATGCCAACGGCGTTACAAAAAATGCAATTAACTGGGGTCAGTGATTTTGCGTATTTTAAACGCCCAATCACCGACAATTCTGCCCCTGAACGCAGTGGGGCAAGGCTGTATAATAAGCTGACCGCTTCGTATGCCATCGAACGCCCTTGGGGCTACATCACGCCATCCGCCAGTCTGCAACATTTATACACCCAATATGATGAAGATAGTTTGGTGGCCAATGGTATTGATGAAGGTAATAAAAATAAGTCAATTTTTGTTCCTGAATTTAGCCTTGATAGTGGCTTGAATTTTTATAAAAAAGGCTCGCCATTGGGTAAATTTGACCAAACATTGGGCGGTTATCAACTGATTAGCCCTCGCCTAAAATATGTGTATTCACCCTACCGTGACCAAAGTGATGTCCCCAATTTTAACACTCGTTTGGCATCATTAAACTTTCCACAACTGTATGAAAATTCTTGGTATTTGGGCTATGACCGCTTACCAGACAACCATCATATTACCCCTTCTATCAATTATCGCTATATTGATAATAATGGCTTAACTCGTTTTGATGGCAGTATCGGACAGCAATTCTTTTTGGATGATATTCGAGTGCGTTTGGATAACAGTAATCAACCAATTTCTATTGATAGCTCTGGTACGGTGGTGCAACTAAGTACCCAACCTCGGCAAGATTTTTGGATGGATTTTGATGGGGCATTGTCTGATAATGGTGAGCTAAATTATTATAACGCCCAGCTTCGCTATGCACCCACTCATAATAGTTTATATAATGTAGGCGTTATCAAACGCAATGCCAACCCTTTGGGGCAACGTGATTTATCAGCGGTCACTGTTTCGGCAGTTTTCCCAATTAATGATAATTGGCAATTTTTAGGGGCAGTGCAGTATGATAATTTACAAAACCGTTATAGCGAAATTTTAGCAGGTCTGACATACGAAAGCTGTTGTTATGGCTTATCGGTGTATGGGCGTAGCTATTATAATGAGCTAGATAGCACCGCTAAACGCAACAATGCCATTATGGCAGAATTGAGCTTGAGCGGTATCGCCAGTCGCCGTAGTGGTAAATTATCTCGATTGATTAGCGATAGGGTATTAGGCTATGACCCAAATTTTAATCCGACTGGGAAGTTTTAGGCGTTTATGCAAAAAACAACAAATCGGCAATACCCTAAAAAAACCTTTATAGTAAACTAAACAGCATTCATCAAAAATAAGTTGATTTATTCAATTAGGAATTATCATGGCTAAAAACTCTGCTAAAACCACACCGATTCAAACCCCTCAACCTCGCCAAAATTCTTTGCCTTTTGCTTTGGTATTAGGGGCATTGGCTTTGGGTGTTACTCCTGTTAGTATGGCAGAAACCAAACCCCAAAAAGCTGAAAATACGAAAGCTGAAAATACAAAAGTTGAAAAAGCCAAATCAGATAAAGCTAAAGTTGAAAAAACTAAAAAAGCTGACAATGTTAATAAGCGTGAAACAACTCAAAAATCCACAATTACCCAAAAAGCCAATCAAAGTAAACAGGCTGATTTAACAAAAACAGCGACTGCAAAAACTGATACCTCAAAGTCAAGCTCGGTTAAATCCACATTGACTAAACTCACCACACCTTCCGCCAAACCAACAGCGACAACCGCTAAGACTGACACTCATACGGCAAAAAAATTAGAAGCCAAACCATCAACGGCTAAACCTATCGCCCCAACCAAACCCATTGTGTCAATCAAACAAGCTAGCCCCACAAAAGCACAAGCCCCAAAGTCCGAAGCCCTTAAAGCTCCAACTGTAAAGCCTCAAACGGTCAAGCCTCCAGTCGTAAAACAACCAACGACTAAAACCAACACTGTGAGCAAGCCAAATCCTAGTACCAAGCCCATCACAGTCACACCCAAAAAAACCACAACTGACAAAAAAAATACGCTTGATAAAAAAACCATAACTAATACGCAAGCATTGGTCGAAGCAGACCCTATTAGCCAACCAATTGACCCTGTGGAGTTAGCTTTACCCCTCACGGAAATGCCCGATTCGACTTCTGAAGATATGATTGATGGGGTAGTGGCACTGGTCAATGACACCCCTGTCCTAAATAGCCAACTGCAACAAACGGTCAAACAGCTTGCGAACCAATCGTCAAATCAAGACAAAAACGATTCGCAACTACTTAAACAACAAGCCCTTGACCAAATCATCGCTCGCCAGCTCCAACTTGACTTGGTGACACGCCAAGGTCTAAAAGCGGAAGAACAACAAATCAACACAGCATTGCTTGCGATTGCCAAACAAAATGGCGTGACCAATTTAAATGCACTACAACAACAACTTGAAAAACGCCGTCAAGGTAGCTATCAAACCCTACGCCAAAAAGTTAGTGAAGACTTAGCCATTCAAGCCTTACAACAGCAACAGCTTGCCAAGCGTATCAACATCACTGATTCAGATATTGATGCTTTTTTACAATCTGATGAAATGCAACAACAAGAGCAAACGCAATACCATACCCTGCATATTCGTGTGCCTTATGGCGACATTACCCTTGATAAAGATAAAATACCGACTATCAGTGATAGTCAAAAACAACAAGCCAATACCACCGCCCAACTTATCGCCAAAGCCTTACACGCTGATAATGTTGATATTGAGCAACTACTAATTAATGCCCAAGAAAAAGACAGCCCACAGCTTGAGGGTGGTGATATGGGCTTTCATGTCGCTAGTGAGCTACCTAGAGAGCTTGCTCAGGCAATTATAGCGTTAAACGTAGGGGAGGTTACGGCACCGCTTGCCACGGCTGAAGGGGTGAACGTTATTAAACTGGTTGATAAAAAAGGTGGCAGTCAGCAACTCATTGACCAATGGCAAACTCGGCATATTTTGATTAGCCCATCAAGTAGTGTCACCCCAGAACTTGCCAAACAACAAATTGACAACCTCTATGAACAACTGCGTCAAGGGGCGGATTTTGCCACCCTTGCCTCGACCTACTCCAATGATGTGGGTAGTGCGGTGAATGGTGGTTCATTAGGGTGGGTTGGTAAAGGTGAGATGGTGGCAGAATTTGAAAAAGTGATGCAAAACACCGAAGTCAATGACTTCTCAATACCGTTTCAAAGCCAATTTGGTTGGCATATTCTAAAAGTTGATGCTAAACGTCAGCAAGATGTTGCAGACACCGCTCGCCGTAACACCGCTCGTGAGCTACTGTATAAACGTCAAGCCCCACAAGCATTACATGACTGGATTAAAGAATTACGCTCACAAGCGTATATTAAAATTATCGAGTAAGAAATTAACAATGATGGTGGGCAGGTATCTGGGCGTAAGCTATTACGCCCTACGACTTTAGATTTTGGTATTATGCTTGCGGAATCGCCATCAAAAACTCACTGCGAGCCTGTGCATTGTCTTTAAACTCACCCAATAGCGAGATACTGCGAGTGGTCGAGTTTTGCTTCATCACCCCACGCATCATCATACACATATGAGCCGCATCCATCACCACGGCAGCCCCTCTTGCTCCTGTCATGTCCATCACCGCTTGGGCGACTTGTTTGGTCAAGTTCTCTTGGATTTGTAGCCGTCTGGCATACATATCGACAATGCGAGCCATTTTTGACAAGCCAATGACCTTATCACTCGGCAAATAAGCCACATGAGCCACGCCATAAAACGGCAACATATGGTGTTCACACATTGAGTAAAATTCGATATTTTTTACCAAAATCAACTCGTTATTATCGGTTGGGAAAATCGCATTATTGGTGATTTCCTCGAGATTTTGGTGGTAGCCTTGGGTCAAAAACGCAAAGGCTTTACTGGCACGTTCTGGCGTGTCGAGTAGCCCTGCTCGGTCAAGGTCTTCCCCTGTTGAGGCGATAATTTGGCGGTAGGCGTTGGCGTTATCGGTGATAAATGCTTTTGGGTCTAATGCTGTGGTCATGGGATTTATGATGTCAAAAAAAATAGGCATAGCTTACCCTTTTAGACATATTTGTAAAGGGTTTTTTGCGAAACGTTACGATTATTTTTGGTAACGCTGAATAAGCCGTTTATGGTATGGGAAAAATCGTGTAGAATTTGCTGGATTTTATAGGTTTTGGGTTGGGTATTCGTCTTTTTATTTAAGAAGTTATTTAACAAGGATTTTTATGTTTCAGTCAATTATCATTGAAAAATTTATCAACGCTCAAGATATTACCACCCTCGAAACGGCTTATCATGCCTTTACCAGTCGTTTTCACGACCTAGATTTTCAAGCCAATATCAAGCAAAGCAAAGAAGAGCAGTACCAAGAGGGATTTTTGCGTGATTTATTTGTGCAGATTTTTGGCTACACACTAAATCCCACCACAGGCTACAACCTCACCACCGAACTTAAAAACCTCAAAAACAGCAAAAAAGCGGATGGGGCGGTGCTAAAGGACGGTAATGCCGTTGCGGTGATTGAATTAAAAGGCATGGATACCACCGATTTATCACGCATTGAAGCCCAAGCCTTTGGCTATAAAAATAACCATCCCACTTGCCGTTATGTGATTACATCTAATTTTCAAAAATTGCGGTTTTATATTGACAATGCAGTCGAGTTTTTGGAATTTGATTTGTTTAAACTGGATTTTGAGCAGTTTAAGCTATTGTATTTATTGTTAAATTGTCAAAATTTACTTGCTGATATTCCCCTAAAACTCAAGTCTGAGTCCATCAGCCAAGAACAAAAAGTCACCCAAGCGTTATACCAAGATTATTCTCGTTTTAAACGAGCCTTGTTTGATGATTTGGTGACATTAAACCCCAGTTTTGACCCATTGACCCTATTCCAAAAGTCGCAAAAACTCCTTGACCGTTTATTGTTTATCTTTTTTGCCGAAGACAGTGGTTTGCTAAATGCCAACACCGCCCACACCATGCTCCAAGAGTGGGAGCAAACTCGTAAACTCAAGCTCAAAATGTCGGTGTATGACCACCTCAAGCATTATTTTGGCTATCTCAATACAGGCTATAAGGACGAAAATAGCGAGATTTTTGCCTACAATGGCGGATTGTTCAAACCTGATGATGTGCTAGATAATGTATTGATTTCGGATGAGATTTTGTATACGCATATCAAAAAATTGGCGGATTATAACTTTGCCAGTGAAATTGATGTCAATATTTTGGGGCATATTTTTGAAAATAGCCTAAGCGAAATCGATGAAATCAAAGCCGAATTGAATGGCGAAACGCTCGACAAGACCCAAACCAAACGCAAAAAAGATGGCGTGTTTTATACCCCCAAATATATCACCAGTTATATTGTGCAGAACACGGTGGGCAAGCTATGTACCGATAAAAAGGCAGAGTTTGGCATTGTTGATGAGCTATATATCAGCGATAAAAAGCGTCAAAAAAAGACCCAAGAGGATTTGCTAAATCGTCTAAAAACCTACCGTGCGTGGTTGCTCGACATTACGATTTGTGACCCTGCGTGTGGGAGTGGGGCGTTTTTGAATGAGGCGTTGAATTTTTTGATGGCGGAACACGCTTATCTCGATGAGCTTGAGAGCAAGCTGTTTGGCGGTGGGTTGGTGTTCCAAGAGGTGCGGAATCACATTTTGGAGCATAATTTGTTTGGGGTGGATATCAACCCTGAGTCGGTGGAGATTGCGAAGTTGTCGTTGTGGCTACGCACGGCTGAACCGCATCGTAAATTGTCGAATTTGAATGAGAATTTGATGTGTGGTAATTCGTTGATTGATGATGTGGCGGTGGCTGGGGATAGGGCGTTTGATTGGGAAAAGGCGTTTCCGCAAGTTTTTGCCAATGGTGGTTTCGATGTCATTATTGGTAATCCGCCGTATGTGAAATTAGAACAAATTAAAGCCGTATCAGAACAATTAGCCAAGATGAATTATGAAACCTTTGAAAAACGAGGTGATTTGTATGTTTTATTTGTCGAAAAAGGCTTTAATCTGTTAAAAGAAAATGGCTTGATTTCATTTATTATGCCGAATAAATGGCTACAGGCAGGCTATGGCAAGTCATTAAGAAAGTATTTTTTAGAGCGAAATTTGGAAAAATTAATTGATTTTGGTGATTTGCAAATTTTTGAAGGGGCAACGACTTACCCTTGTATTTTTGTGGCTGAAAAATCTCAACCGACTGAAAATATTGAAATTTCTGTTTTGAAATCAGCTTTACAAATGGATTTTATTAATAATATTCAAGAAAATTTGCAAGTGTTTAACCATGCTGATTTTGATGAAAATACATGGGTTATTTCATCTACTAAAGACAAAGAAATTTTAGAAAAGTTAAATAACAATCTCACTTCTTTGAAAGAATTTATAGGTGGGGATGCCTATTATGGTGTAAAAGCAGGTCTTTCCGAAGCATTCTTTATTGATGAAAATGTAAAAAATCAAATGGATAATGATGCGGAAAAATTTATTTTTCCATTTGTTCAAGGTCGTGACATTAAAAGGTATTTAACGCCTAATGATGTGAATTACTTAATCCGTATTGAAAAAGGCTTTTCAAAGTTACAGCAAATCAATGATGAAAAAAGTGGGGAATTATTTTTAGAAGAAAACTACCCATCGCTGTTTGGTTGGCTAGAACCACATAAAGAAAAAGCGAAAAAAAGAACTGATAAAGGGGATTATTGGTGGGAATTGCGAGCGTGTGATTACTATAGTAAATTTGCACAACCAAAAATTATGTATCAAACATTCCAAGTTAGCCCATGTTTTATCTATGATGACAAAGAGTTGTATTGTAATAATTCAATGTGGATTATTCCAACAGATAATAAAGGGTTGTTAGCCGTATTAAACTCAAAAATGGGTTGGTGGCTTATCTCAAAATACTGTACTCAAATCCAAAATGGCTACCAACTTATTTGGAAGTCTTTTGGACAAATTCCAGTACCAACAAATTTAGATGAATTATCCATCAAAGCCGATGAGATGTTGAGATTAAACAAACAACTACAAGACGTACAAAGCAAATTTTTACGCACGCTTGACCGTAAATTCAACCTGACCGACCCCAGTAAAAACCTCCAAAACTGGCACACCCTCACCTACAAAGACTTCACCAAAGAACTCGCCAAAAAGAAAATCAAACTCACCCTTGCAGACGAAGCCGAATGGGAAGACTACTTTATCGCCCAACAAAAAACCGCCACCGACCTACAAACCCAAATCAACCAAACCGACCAACAAATTAACCAAATGGTCTACCAACTCTACGGACTCAATGAAGACGAAATCAACATCATTGAAAATGGCTAAACCTACCAAAACCATTTTACAATCCAACTTTATTTAGTGTATATTTGTACACTCAAAACCATATTTAAGGAATGACTATGTTACTCACAGGAAAACGCTTTGTCGTCACAGGCATCGCCAGCAAACTCTCTATCGCTTGGGGTATCGCCGAAGCCTTACACCGAGAGGGAGCAAGCCTTATCTTGACTTACCCTAATGAAAAAATGAAAAAACGGGTCGATATGGCGGCCGAAGCCTTTGGTGCGGAGATGGTGCTACCTTGTGATGTCGCTTCGGATAGCGAGATTGAAGCCTGTTTTGCCAAAGTTGCCGAACATTGGGGGCAAGGTGACGATGCAGGGATTGATGGGGTCGTACACGCCATTGGCTTTGCCCCTGCTGACCAGTTGGACGGTGATTTTACCGATGTCACTACTCGTGAGGGCTTTGCCATCGCCCATGATATCAGTGCGTATAGCTTTGTGGCATTGGCAAAAGCCAGTCGTAGCCTACTCGCCAAACGTCAAGGCTCATTACTCACTTTGACTTATGAAGGTAGTATCCACGTATTGCCAAACTACAATGTGATGGGTATGGCAAAGGCAAGTCTTGAAGCCTCTGTCCGCTATTTGGCAAGCTCGATGGGTGCAGATGGAATTCGTGTCAATGCGATTTCGGCAGGCCCGATTCGTACCTTGGCGGCGAGTGGCATTAAGTCATTCCGCAAGATGCTAGACACCAATGCTAAGATGTCACCGCTACAGCGTAATGTTAATATCGAAGAAGTCGGTAATGCAGGGCTATTCTTGCTATCGCCGTGGGCGAGTGGTATCACAGGTGAGATTTTGTTCGTTGATGCTGGATTTAATACCGTGGCATTGAGTGAACAAATTATGATGCAAGATGTGGAATGATAACATTTAGCATAATTAGGAAAGGGCTTAGGATATAAGCCCTTTTTTATTGCCTGTTTTGATTGTCTAATAGTTTACAACCCGTACCAATCGGCATAAAATCGTTTTTTCGATTATTATGATGTGTGGCGTAGGGGCAGGCATGATTGAAAGATTACCTCGATGGATTTTGTATGGTGGCTGTATTTTGGCGTTTAATGCAGGCTGTATCAATAGCACGGCATTGGTCGGCTTTACCCATCTGTCTGCTTCGCACGTGACAGGCAATGTGACGTTATTTGCTTCGGCATTTGCTGAGGGCGATTTTGAGAAAATGGCGATGGTCTGTATTGTGCTGTTATCATTTTTATTTGGGGCGACTATCAGTGGCTTTGTGGTCGGTAGTACCGCTTTACAAGCAGGCAGACGCTATGGCGTGGCGTTGCTGATTGAGGCGTGTTTATTGACAGTTAGCCTTGTATTGTTTAGCTTTCATTCATTTTGGGGGCAGGTGTTTTCGGCGATGGCGTGCGGACTGCAAAACTCGATGGTGGCGACTTATAGTGGGGCGGTGATTCGTACCACGCATTTGACAGGGTTAACGTCCGATATGGGGTCGGCGATTGGTAATATGTTGGCAGGTCGGCAAATTAATAAGAAAATGTTCGTGTTTCAGTCGATGATTTGGTATAGCTTTTGTGGTGGTGGGGTCGTTGGGGCGTTTGGGTATTTGACAATACATTATTTGACGTTGATTTTGCCGATTGTGATTGTGCTGAGTTTGGCGTTTTTATACCATTTTAAATTGCGGTTGGTGGTGGATTAATCTTCATTGCCAAATTTTTCTTGAATAAATCGTATGTTTCTATTAAGCTGATTTTCACAAAAGTATCTGTATGTAATAAAGTGTAATGGAATCACGCATGAAGCGAATTAATAGCCAACAAGATTTTGATGATTTAGTCAGACAATTAGAAATCCAAGCCCATAATCAACCTAAACTGTATCAAAAGCGAGTGATGTTACTTGCTATGCTGGGGAATTTGTACTTGTGGGGCGTGGTGCTTGTGACCTTGCTGATGCTGGGTTTGACGATTTGGCTGACCTTGCGTGTCAATATTTTATGGGCAAAATTATTTATCGGTGTGTTGCCTATGCTATGGATGGTGGGTAGTGCGTTGTTTATTCGAGCTGAATTGCCTGATGACGGACTAGAGATTGAGCGAGAAGATGCCCCAGCGTTATTTGAGATGATTGATGAGTTAAGGGATAGACTAAAATCGCCTAAATTTCATCATGTGCATATCACAGATGAGCTAAATGCAGGCGTGATGCAAGTGCCAAAAGGCTTATTGGGTGGTACGACCAATTATTTGATTTTGGGATTGCCCTTGATGCAAGCCTTGTCTGTCGATGAGTTTAAGGCGGTGCTTGCCCATGAATTTGGGCATTTGTCCAAGTCACATGCTCGGTTTTTTAATTGGATTTATCGCCAACGTTTGCGATTTTCTCAGATTATGGCATCTTTTGAAGACAGTCGGCGTGCTGATTGGATTTTACGCCCCTTTTTGAATTGGTATATTCCTTATTTTAACGCTTATTCATTTCCGCTTGCTCGTGCCAATGAATATGAAGCCGACCGTATTTCGGCACAGTTGACATCCCCACAAATTGCCTCGCAAGCCTTAACTCGCCTTGAGGTGATTGGTAGCTATCGCAGTGAGAAGTTTTGGCAAGCCATGTTTGCTGATACCAAGCATAGCGAACGCCCTACTAGCCAACCATATCGTAATTTTGTCAGCCGTTATCGTCAAGATATTCATGCCGATGATAGCCAACGTTGGTTAAATTCTGCCTTAGCAATCAAGACGGATACCACAGATACACACCCATCACTTAATGACCGTTTGACGGCTTTAAATAGCTCACCACAATGGGCAATGGATACAAGTGAGCGAGCTGATAGCTTGTTAGCGATTAGCCTTGATGAGTTGGTGAATCATTTTGACCAAGACTGGCAACAACAAGTTACGCCAAATTGGAAACAAGAACATGAATACTATCAGCAAGATAAAAAAGAGCTGATGGCATTGCAACAAAAAATTAACAGGGGTGAAACCTTAACCATTGATGAGCATTTTGGGCGGTTACAACTGGCGTATCGTTTGGATAAAATCAATCGTGAGCAATATCAACAGCATATTCGAGCATTGCTCAATAAAGCCAGCAACCATGTTGGGGCAAACTATACCTATGGTCGATTATTATTAAATAATGATGATGAAAAAGGGGTATCCTATTTACAAACTGCCATGCAACTCAATCCTGCACTGATTGGGGATGCTAGCGAAGCCATTCGAGATTTTTATTGGCGAATCGGTCATAAAATCAAAGCTGAACAATGGCATCAACAGTATATCAACCAAATGCAACAAGAATACGAGGATTATCTTCGTCATCATCGGATTTCTACGGATGATGATTTTGTTGAGCATCGACTCACAGCAGACCAATATCAACGGCTAACCTATGTGTTGCAATCGGTTGCACAGGTCAAACAAGCCTATGTTGCCAAACGTCTAGTAGGGCAGAATCGAGAAGTGCATGTAGTTATTTATAAGGTGTTGGGTAGTATGGAAATGTATAGCCGTAAAAAGATTTCTGAAATACATGAAAAAATTGAACATTTACTTCCCAAAGTGGGGGCGGAAATTTTATTAATTAATGTGGATGAAGATGAAGATAATGTTTTTATCAAAAACTTTAAAAGTTTGAATAATGCAAAACTAAAATAATAGCCCTCTTTTCTGACCACTAAACTAAATAGCGTGAGTTAGTAAAACATGACCCACGCTATTTGCTCATCAAACTAGTTGCTTTTCGCCTCTTTCATCATATCTAGCAATGAATCTTCGGTATTGGCTTGTTTTGCATTTGGCACGCTGTCTTGGTTAATATCGGTGGGTTGAATACCGTCCATCGCTTTATTGGCTTTGGTGGTTTGAGCCTCATTTAATTGGTCTTGATTCAGTGGTTGAGTTGGTGTAGGCATGATGATTTCCTTTTTAATTCAATGTTTTATTAAAAGCTGAAAAATCATACTACAAACTTTATTCCCTCAACACAAGACTTTGCTACATAGCGTTATGCTTCGACAACGAATGTTTGCAGTTTTTTACCACTGGGTTACAAATCTTTCATCAAGTCATCAAGCATATCATCAAATGGGTCAGTCGAGCCATTGGCGGTGTTTGGCGGTACAGATGGCGTTGACACAGGGATGGCAGGCGTGACAGTATGTTGTGGTTGACTGACGTTATTGGGCGATTGCGATGGACTCATATGATTGGTCGTTGGTGGTGTGACTAAATTGGATACTGTTGGGTTATTTAGTTCATTGGGAGATACTCTGGCAATATGTGCTTGTTCCAGCAAGGCTTTGGCTTGTTGTTGCTGTTGTTTTTTTACTGCCAACTCTTCTTTAAAATGAAACCAATTATGTCGCCACCAATGTTCAAATTCATCAACATTGCGTCCTGTGATGGAGGATGGTAGGTCAACGGTGATGAGTTCGGCAATCAGTTGTGTGTCGGTTGTGTCAAGGGTTTGGTCATTGGCAACAAAAATATGTTCACGACTGCCTTTGTAGGGTTTTTTGACCAATAATGATTTGCCTGTGAAGTCAAGGCGTGGCAGTTGCCACAGCTTGCCGTTTTGGTAGATGACGGTGAATTTTTGTACAGGGTGTTTAAAGATAACGTCAATGGGGCGTAGCATGGTCGATTCTCGGTTTTTATTGGGATATTTTGATTTAATTTAGCATATTTTGCGTTTTTTACCTAATGGTTTGACACGTCTTGTCCAAGTCAGATGGTATAATAGGCAGATTTTGGTCAACTAAATCTCCCCCAACCCCCTCTTTACGAAAGAGGGGGCTTATATGTAAAGTGCTAATACTTCTTATTCCGAGTTCAGATTAATTTATGCTAAAAATTATTCAAAGTAATCAGCTTGAGCAGTTGTTTTCTCATTTATTGGACTATTATAAAACACCCAATGCAGGGCAGTCAGTGTTTGAGCCGTTTCATGTGATTGTGCCGTCCAAGGTGATGGGTGAGTGGCTCAAAAAACAAGTCGCTGACCAAGCAGGGATTAGCACGTTGGTGACGACTGAGTTTTGGGGGCGGTTTTATTGGGGCTTGATGCAACGGGTGTTACGCACTTATGCCCACTATCGTGAGGGTGTGCTGAGTGTGCCAGAGGTGGCGATGTTGTCACGGCGTGTCATGCAGTGGCAGATTTTTGGGTTTTTGATGCGGTATCAAGCCCAAATCATGGCAGATGAAAGCCACCCTTTATATGCGTTTGTATCGCCGTTATTGGAAGCCTCATCGCAAGCAACAGAAAAGCTTACCGAACAGCAATTGGCTGGGCTTGCCCCTGTTTCCCCCATTGACTCTGTTGCCAGTGAAAGACTGGGCGGTTTTAACAATCAATCCTTGGTGGCAAATCACGCCATCAGCGAGCAGGCTCATATCCGTAGCCAAGACCAACGCCTATGGCAGTTGGCGAGTGATATGGCAAGTATGCTCAATCGCTATATGACTTACCGACCCCAGTGGTTAGAGGCGTGGGGGCAAAATCAGCCGATTGCAGTGGTGGAGATGATACAGGCGAAGGACACGCTTCATAATCGGATGCAGGGGCGATTTGGTGACAATGCCGTGACCACGCCTGAGTGGTTGGTGGCTCATTATCAAGCGTTGGAGCAGGCACAGCGGTTTTTGTGGCGGACGTTGTTTGATGATGATTATCGCTACCGTAAGACATTGCAAGCCCAGTTTTGGCAAGCCTTTGAGGATAACGATGAGCGAATTGCCAAGCTGTGCCAAGAGAGATTGCCTAAGCAATTGATTTTATTTACCATTCAGCAGTTGCCTCCGAGTGAGTTGTTGGATTTACAAAAGTTGGGTAAATTGACCGATGTGGTGCTATTGCATTTTAACCCATCAGAGCAGTTTTGGGCGGATATTGTCGATAAAAATTGGCTAATGCAACAGCAGTTTGACCAACCGCAAAATTTATACCTTAAAGATTATGGGCATACTTTGCTTTCTCGCTTTGGTAAACAATCTCGTGAGGTGTTTGCCATGCTTGCCAATTTATCGGGGAATGAATATGGCGAGGTGATATGGCAGGATGATTTTATTGATAATCCCAATCCGCAGACCTTGCTTGCCCAGTTGCAACAAGATATTTTGATGTTGGAAGAAGGCAATACCAGTGAAAAAATTCACGAGATGTTAGCTTTTGAATCCAATGAGGCTAAAACTGCGGATAACACCACCCAACAAGCGTTACAAAAAATCCAACAACTTGGCTTGGCAAACAATCAAGCCTTTAACAAGATTTTGGCAAAATTAGAACAAGAATTTGCCAAAGAACCCAATCAACGTCAGTGGCAAGGCGAAAAATTAATTGATAGTAGTTTGTCAATTCACGCCTGTCATGGCATGGTACGCCAACTTGAAGTGCTACGCATGATGTTGGTGGGGTGGCTTAATGGTACGGATTTGCCAAAGGATTGTGTCAATCAAGAACAAGCCCAAGCCCAAGCAAAAAAACGCTCATTATCCGATATTTTGGTATTAGTGCCTGATATCGAAGCCCAACAAAATGTGATTGAGGCGATTTTCCCCAAAGGCGTAGGGGCGGATGGTTATAGTTTGCCTGCCAAGGTCACAGGGGTGGTGGGTAAAGAAATCAATCAACTTTGGCAAGCGATTGTCGGTTATTATCAACTGTTAAACCGCACAGGGGCGAGGTTTGCCAAAGCCGAGGTATTTGATTGGTTGATGTTGCCCCCTTTATACGAAAGTTTTGGGCTGACCCTTGAGCAGATGAGCCGAGGCTGTGAGCTGTTGACACAGGCAGGCTTTATCCGTGGTTTTGATGAAGCCCATTTACAACAAAATTTGCATACCGCCGATGACGATTATCGTTATAGTTTTGCTTTTGCGTTGGAGCGGTTGGTGGCGGGCGTGCTGATGCCTCATGCGTCTGGGGTGCAGTTTGGCGAATATGTCAATCGGCATGGTGAGCGTGAGCGTATCGCCCCATTGGACAGCGTCAGCATGAATGATGCCAGTGTGGTGGCGGTGTTGTGTCAGATTTATCAGACGTTGCACCAAAAACGTGATATGGGACAAATGACTGCCACGGTGGGCGAATGGCTGGACGAAATTGAGGCGTTGATTAAGGGTAATTTTGCCAGTTTTAACCAAACCAATGCTTGGTTGGCGATTTTTTCGGCACGCAATGAACTCAAAAATAACATCGAAGCCAATCAAAAGGCGAGCCAAAAACACGCCAGCCAACGCCCAGAGATTCTGCTATCGTATGAAGCCAGTGACGATACTGGGCAGTTACCGCTCAAGCTGAATTTTGTCCTTGAAAGTATCGCCGAACAACTGGTCAGCCAGCAAGTGAGTGCCGAGCCGTCTGGGGTGATTACCTTTGCTCGGATGGGGGCGGTGCGGAATTTGCCATATCCGTTGGTGGTGATGCTAAACTTAAACCTCACCGACTTTCCGCAACGTGAACCGCTTAATCGCTATAACCTCATTCAAGCAGGTCTGCCTGTGCGTGGCGATAGATTCCGAGAAGATGACGATTTGGGGGCGTTTTTGGATGCGTTGTTATGTGCCAAGCAAGCCTGTTGGCTGTTTTATAATGGCAGTAGTACCACCGACACCCATGAGCATTTACCTGCCAGCCCTGTGCAAGAGTTGTTGGATTTTTTACAAACTGAAGTGGCATGGCAAGACCAACAGGGTTTATTTGCGGTCAATGTGCCAACTATTGAAACCGCTAATGAGAACGACAGCGAAAGCGATGATAATAAAGATAAACACCAAATGGTTAGCCAATTTAGCCAAAAAGTTGAGCAGTATTTAGTCACCCATCACCCTGCCTTGCCGTTTGATAAACAGTATTTTGAATTAGGGCTAACGCAAAACGTAGAAACGTTACCTTTCGACAAGCTCAAGGCGAACGTCAGCCAAACCATTCAACTGGCAAAAACCAAACTATACCCCCCTGCACCGATTTGGCATGAGCTGTATCAACAATTAACCAGTGAAAATACCACGCCCCACACTGATAAAGTGACGATTTGGGGTAAAACCGCTCTGAAACATTGGCTGGCGATTTGGCAACAGGCTCGTTTGTCCATGACGGCGATGTCAACTGTTTCAACTGAATCAAATATGCCAAATACGGTAGAAGTCACGACTCACTATGAGCATTTGGGGCGTGTGGTCAGAGCCTTGCAAGACCCTGCCAAAGCCTTTGTGCAAGCCCAACAGATTTTTATTCCACCGACTGCTCAAGATGGCGGTTATCAAAATAGTATCGACAAAGAAACGGCATTAGAGCCTGTGGTGTTAGACCATTTATCTCGCTATCAGTTGAATAAATTGCTACTCGAACAGTTGTTGGACAGTCGCCATGATAGCCAAGTGGATGATGCCCAATCTTCGCCAGTCAATAGCTTGGCATTTAGTCAAGTGTTGCCTGCTGGGGTCAATCGTTACCAAAGCCTTATCCATGAACAACAGCAATTGACAGGGCATTTACGTCAGTTGGTCAGTCGTTTTGCCGAATTTGCCAGTGCGGATAATACGGATGGTGAGGCTAACGAAAACCATCAGCATGATTTAAGCGTGCTAAAACAACGTTTGCGGTCACAGTTTGTCGGTGTGACTGAAGAATTGCAACTTGAGCGTTTTATGGAGTTTATCACCCCTTGCCATGAACAACGCTTGGCGGTGAATATCTTGGCGTTGGACGCACAAGATGCTAACACCACAACGCCTAGCCAATCATATTGCCAACAACGTCTGGTATTAACGGCGGTATTGCCTGTGGCGGATGAACAGGCGAGTTATTGGTTTCAGTATTTGCCGTATAGTGGGCGAGAGAAATATTGGGTGCAGTTTTGGCTCAATCATTTGGCATGGCAAGTCGCTAGACGCACCACCTTGGCACAAGTGGCGGAAGATGATGGCTTTTCGCTATGGCAGTTTAGTCGGCAAAAAACGCTGTATTTACCTGCCATCGAGTGGCAAACTGCCGAAGCCCTGCTTCAAGATTGGCTGATGGTGTGGCAACTGCTCCAACAACAAGTGGTGATATTGCCACCCAGCACCAGTATGGCGTTTCTACAAGGGCAACGTGAGATACAGGATAAAGCACAAAATACTAAATCCAGTACAACACCATTAAACGATTTAACTAAGTCCATTAGCACATGGTTTAACACGGCTTATAACCAGTCACCGACAGTCGAAAATGCCGATTATGTGATTTGGCAGACGTTATTGGGTGATAAAAAACCCACGGTGATTTTGCCATTTTTGCAGATTTTAGGGGAATGGCTGTATCAGCCGTTATTGGATAATTTGGTGGATGTTTTTGCGGAATAATATCAAAACCAAAATTTAAACGATTATATTTTTTTGATTGGGAATATACATGACGACCCAAACCACAGTTTTACCCCCTGCCATTAGTTTACCATTGACAGGGCAACACTTGATTGAAGCCTCCGCAGGGACGGGCAAGACATGGACGCTGACTGGTGTGGTGCTACGCTTATTGGTGGAGGCAGGTTATCCTTGCGATAAAATTATCGCCACCACCTTTACACGCAGTGCGGCCGCCGAAATGCGTCAGCGTATCCGAGAGCGATTGCAGTCGTTTTATCGGTTGCTTCGCTTGATTCATAGCGAGGGTTTTATTGCTCCCACGGCTAAAGCAACGGATGACACTGATAACGCCACTAATTCCACAAGCAATGACGCACGTTATCAGGCATTTTGGGCGTGGTTAAATGAACGTGCTAAACGTATGAACCTTACCGAAAGCCTTGATGACCCCATTAATCATCATTTGATTGACTGGGTTGCTAAACAGGTGTTTCAGATTGGCGACAGTGAGCAACCCCAAAAGCAACTTCAAACCCAACAAGACCAAAGCCAAACCGAAAGTACCGATACGGATACAACGGAAAAATCAGCCAAATCGAGCAAATCAAACAAGCCGAATCGTCCGCCGACTGTGGATTTTCGTATCGCTTTGCAACGCACGAGCCTTGCCCTTAATCAGCTTGATAGGCTGTTTGTCAGTACCTTGGATAGTCTGTGCCAAAAGTGGCTACGAGAGTTTAGCAGTGAAACGGGCTTTTCGCCAGAGGTGCAGATTAGCAATGATGTGCAAGCCGTGGTGACAGGCATGATACATGACCAGTTGCGAGCGTTTTGGTCGCATATTGATGAGCTTGAGCCTCAAGTTTATCGCCTGATGCAAGCCACAGGCAAGCTATACGACACCGCAAGCTATGTCAAAGTGGTCGAAAAGGCGTTGACGTTCTACACCGCACCGATTGACACACTCCGCATTCACCCTGTGGATTTATCAGCGATACCTGCCCTAATGCAACGTATTGCCAATCGCCACGATGAGGCATTTAAGCCGTATTTGGACGCTGATTTTCGTATTAATCAAGGCATGGCAAAAGCCAAATGGCTACACAAAGGGCTGGCGAGTTTTGCCCAATTACAACAACAGCTTGCCAGTGGCGATGTGTTGGATTTGCTAAAATTAGCCGATGACCCGCTCAAACTGCTACTAGCCATCCATGAATTTGATAAAAACGATGACGGTTTTAACAGTAAAAAACAAGCCCAAGTTGAGGCGTTTCGAGCTGTGCCGATGGTGCAGGATTTGGTAAAACTTGCCAAAGCCAAATTGCAAATCGAACAGCATATTACCCAGCTTAATCAATATTTTACCCAGTTTATCGGTCGCTATGTGCGTGAGCAACTGCCTCAAGTGCTAGAAGCCCAACGTTTGACGACTTTTTCCTTACAGTTGGCACGCCTTAATCAAGCCCTTGCCAGTCAACAAGGCGAAGCGTTGGCTCGTTATATTCGCCACCAATACCCTGTGGCGTTGATTGATGAATCACAAGATATCAATACCGAACAGGCGTTGTTGATTAAACGGATTTATTTGGATGAAGCCGTGGCGGTAAGCGAGTTGGGTAAAAAGGTAGATAAGGATAAAACGGATAAACATAGCCAAAATAAAGGCTTTTTATTATTAGTCGGTGACCCAAAACAGGCGATTTATGGCTTTCGTGGTGGCGATGTGCATAATTACACCACGCTGAAACAACTGTTTCATACCAAGCCGTTGGCATTGACGCAAAATAGACGCTCATCCAAAGCCCTAATTGACAGCCTAAATGCGTGGTATGGCGTGGCAAATCAAGCTAATGATAATGAGGGTGATAATAATGATGATAAAAATAGCCTAAGCAAATATAACGAAACAACCGCCATTACCAGTGATTTTTTGGGGCAGGGGATTTATTATCAAGCGATTGAAGCCGTGCGAAAAGAAGCGAGTTTGGTTTTACAAACGGATGAAAATTCCCTTGAGCAACAAAAATCAATTCTTGATAATGAGGTGTTAGCCGAAAATGATATAGCCGAGCCTTTAACCGAGGCTACTTCAGATTTACCCACGTTTTATCAACTGCATATTCCGTATAAACAGCCGTTTCCCACAGAGGCTGATACAGCAGGGGAGGATACCGATAAAGCGATAGCGGATACCGATGTGGTTAGGTTTGAAAATGCGATTGTGGCGGAAATTTTGGCATTGTTTGACAATTCATCATTATCACTGGATAAGCGAGCGTTAAGCTTGTCGGATATCTGTGTATTGGCAGTGCGAAATAAAGAACTCGATAGCCTAGAACGTACGCTATTGGCTCATGGGATTGCCACCATTCGAGGGGGAAATCAAAGCGTCTTTAGCGACCGTATGGCACAGGATTTGCTCACTTTGATGGCGGTGCTACTCACGCCTTACCATCAAGCCAAGGTCAAAAGTTTACTGATGTCGGCATTTTTTCAGCTTAATTTGCAAGAAGCCAATGCGTTGCTTGAAAGTCAAGAGCCAAGCGAGGGTTCGCATATTAAGCAACTGCATTTTAATCAACTACAAGATATGTTGGTGCAAGCCAGTGAGTATTGGCAAAAAGAGGGGTTTTTGGTAGCGGTGCAGTGGTGGCTCAATCAGCCCCTTGCCGTTGGTTCAGAAACGATTGCGTTGAGTTTTTGGCAACGTTTGGCAAAAGATAGGGCAGGCGAGAGGTTATTGATAGATTTGCGTCAACTGTTGGATATTTTGGCACAGCGAAGCAATGGGCAATCGGCAGGGCAGGGGACAGGTGAATATCAGCTCTACGAATGGTATGAACGCCAAATCCAAACCCAACCCAAGGACGACTGGGCGATTCAACAACGCTTATCATCCGAGGTGGGCGTGCAACTGATGACCATTCACCAATCCAAAGGCTTGGAGTTTGCCGTGGTGTTTGTGGTGGGGTTAAGTGAGGCGATTTATACCAAAAAGCCCAATCAGCATTTATACCTTTATACCGATACCCATAATCAACAAAACAGCCAGCAAAACAACAGCTTGCTAACACGCCGACTGTCCCCCACAGCGACCAGTTGGCTCGATGGGGACATAGGTGGTGGGCAGGATTTTGACGACATCGAAAATCAAAGCCTATTTGAGGAGCGACTTCGCCTAATGTATGTGGCGGTGACACGGGCGAGAGAACGTCTGTATATCGTCACCCAAGCGAGAAATAGCAAAAGTTCAGGCATACCGCTCACCGCATTTGTCGAAGACTGTAAAGACTTTGTGGCGTTGGACGCACGCAAAGCAGTGCTTATGTTAAAAGATACAAATAGCCTAAGCAAATATTTAAACAAAGACCAGAAATTCACCACCAATCCATCGCAAAGTTTGGCAAATAACCTCATTACCAAAATCAACTATGCCGAATATCAGCAAGCCTTGACCCAACACGCCTTTGTCGGTTGGGCGAATACCAGTTTTACTGCTTTATCACGCTATGTCAACCATGATAAACAAGATAGCATGGTGCATGAGGCGGATTATGTTTATGAAGCGGACATTTTAGAAGTCGATAATTCATGGGAACAGGATGAACCATATCCAAACAATCCTATTGCTTATACCAATCTGCCAATCGAAATGGGTATTGAGCCAGTTCAATTTGACCCAATTAGCAATTCGACTGGAAATATTGAACCGAATTTTTCACCAAACTCTTCATCAAGTCAGCCATCAAATCTGCCATCAAATTTTCCACCCATATCAGATGACATGAATTATGCGGATATGCCGTTGGATATTTATGCGGATTTTGATAATGAGGGTAGGGGAGAAAGTCATGGTTTTGATACGGATGAGCCGAATTGGCAAATAGGTGAGCGTGACCTTAGCTATTTAAATGACAGCTATTTAAACGACAATTACCCCAATGACTATGATGATATGAATGGTTATGATATGGGTGGGATGGATTACTACGATGTTTATCAAGATTTTTCGTTTGTTGAACCCATGCCTATCCCTGAAATGCCGTTGGCTGGCGAGTTGCTGGAAATGGGCGTTCAGCAGTTGCCGACTGATGATGAGCAGAAGACTTTATTGCGGTTTAACTTTGAAAAAGGCACAAGTGCAGGGGTGTTTTTACATAAAGTATTGGAAGATTTGGCAAATAGTTGGCTCGAAGAAGAGGCGTTATTGCCCACGAATAGCGAGTGGCAACCGCCAAAACGTTGGGCGGTGGTGATTGATAGGGCATTGCGGAAACAGCAATTGCCAGAAATGTATTACTCCACCCTTGCCTCCAGTGAGGGGACTATCGGCAAGCTCGACACCACGGACGCACAAGACCCACGCCATCAGCTACAACCGCAATACCGTGCGTTAAGCGTATGGCTGAATGAAGTGATACACACGCCATTGGGGGCTTCGGCTCAACGCCCTGTGGATATCCGCCCTCAGCAAAAAATTGCCGAAATGGGATTTAGTATGCGTCTAAACGGTGAATTATCATTGACCGCATTGAATGAGCTATTTGCTGAGTATCATATTCCGTTGCAACTACAATCCCAACACAGCAAATCCGCCATTTGGCAATACCTAAAAGGCGAAATCGACTTGGTGTATCAACAGGATGATAAGTTTTATTTGGTTGATTATAAAAGTAATTATTTGGGCAATAACTTCCGAGAGTATGCCACCGACCGTCTTGTTAAAGCCATGAATGAGCATAGCTATTGGCTACAGGCAAGTATTTATCAAGTGGCTCTGCACCGCTATCTTCAGCTACGCCTGCCGAATTACGCCATTGAGCAACATTTGGGGGCAGTGGAATACGCCTTTATTCGTGGGATGTCGCCGTATGCCCATTTGGCAGAAATCGCAAACAAGGATAGCCTATTGCCAAATAATCTCGACATTGGCGGTGACATTCGTGGAGGGCTAGGGCGGTTGGTGTGGCAACCACCTGTAGACTTTATTTTGGCATTGGATAAATTATTTGGTTAAATGATAAAAAATTGGATAAAACTATGACAACGCAAGCCCCTCAAACGCAAAACATTAGCCCTTTTGCCGAGCAGTTGACCCAACTGACGGCATTTATTGAATTACGCCAAACCCAAAAACAGGCATTGACCACGGCTAAACTGCTCAATCATCAGATGAAAAATGGGAAAGATAATCGTTATGATGTTAATAAAAATAGCCTAAGCAAATATAAATTAATTTCACAACAACTAACACAAAAAAATGATGACGAATCTGATTATAGCCGTCAAGCCCTCAATAAACTGATGCGATTATTGGGCGAACAACTCAATGATGGACACACTATTTATACCCTGAATCCGACTACCGACCGCCAAATAAAATTGCTAAAACAATGGCAACAACAGGGCTGGATGACGGATTTGGTGAGTATTCATTTTAATAAAAACCAAGTCTTTAATAATATTGATATTGATAGGGCTTCGATGTCAAATGACGACAATTATATTGATAACAAGGCATTATCACAGGTCAATACGCCGATTGTCATGCAATCGTTTTTGACTGGGACGAATGATGAACAGGGTAGGGGGCTAACCACGATTTTTTGGTTACAGCGTCAATGGTATGCCGAAAAACGCCTTGCCAATCAGCTACTTGCGATTGCCACTCGACCTGTGCAAAGCCTAGCGATTAATGAAGATGATATAAATAATAATCATAAGGGTAATGAAAAAACTCAACCAAATCAACCCAATGCCGAACAGCAACAAGCCATCGACAAAGCCAGTCGTTATGGTTTAAGTATTATCACAGGCGGGCCGGGTACAGGCAAAACTTTTACTGTGGCTCAACTGGTCACTCGGCTACAACACGCCCATGACCGACAACGCCAAATTCAGCCAGATTTACCGCCATTGTCGATTGCATTGACCGCACCCACAGGTAAGGCAAGCCAACGAATGCAAGAGTCGCTTGCCAAAAGTTTGCAAGGCGAACCCATCAACCTTGACAATGCCAAGACCTTGCACCGTCTATTGGGTATTGGACAGGACGGCATACCACGCTATCATGCGGATAATCCATTGCCAGATGATTTGGTAATTGTCGATGAAGCCTCGATGTTGGGATTGGAACTCGCCAGCCTACTGGTCGATGCTATCAAGCCAACAGGACGGCTGATTTTATTGGGCGATGCCAATCAATTATCGGCAGTCGATGCAGGGGCAGTGTTGGCGGATTTGTGTGCGGTTGAGGTGTTACAGCCGTATCGCACCGAGTTGGTGGAATCCAAGCGGTTTGATAAAAACTCCGCCATTGGGCAATTAGCACTGGCGATTGTCAAGCCCATTGAACATTGGCTGGTAAATATGGGACAGATGATACCCTTGGAAAATGACACAGTATCGCCATTAGAAAAAGCCAAATCCGCCAAAATGCGTGCGGTTTATCGCTTACTTAAAAAACAAGCATTTGAGCCGACTGTGAAACCAAATCCAAATGCAGAAACCCATCAATCTTTAGCAAAATCATCGCTTGCCACTAATTCAACCAATCAACAAATTAGCCAAAAAATTAATAATAAACTACATGAAAATGCATTTTTCACCATCACGCCAGCCACGCATTTTAATCAAGTTTATCAACAGCTTGCCAAGCCGTATTACGATTTTTTTGCATTGTTAAAAGATTGGTATATTCAGCCACAAGACATCTTTGACGTTGAAGTTCGTCAGCAATTATTTGCCAGTTTTGACAGTTATCGGATTTTGACCGCAGGACATTTGGGGCAGTTGGGCAGTCAGATGTTAAACAAAAAAATGGCGACAGCATTCTTTAGATATACCGAATTGGTACGTGGACATGAGTTTTTTTATCATGGCTTACCGATTATGATAACCCATAATGATTATCAATTAGGTTTGTTTAATGGCGATATTGGCATTTGCGTGCAGACCAGTGACCAATCGCAGTGGGTGGTGTTCGCTGATAAAGTGATAGCGACCCACCGCCTTAGCCGTGATAGCTGTGAGCCTGCGTATGCCATGACCATTCATAAATCGCAAGGTTCAGAATTTGGTCATGTGGCGGTATGTCTTGATAGGGTACATGGGCGGTTATTGAGCCAAGAATTGATTTATACTGCCGTCACTCGTAGTAAAGGGCAATTTAGCCTGTTTAGCCAAACCAATGTACTTAGTCAAGCGATTTTACAAAAAGGTAATCGTCAAACGGGATTAAGTTTACAGTTTTAAGCATTTGTATTTGTAGGGGTGTAATGCTTACGCCCAGTTGAATATTTTGAATATTGAGCGTATTCAATACGCCCCTACAACTATAAATTTTTAGTATTTAGGATTAGATTTAGGTTCTATACAAGAAGAAAAAGCCCCTCTTTGCAAAAGAGGGGGGCGTGGGAGATTTAACTTAACGTCACTTTATTCTTTCAACGCATAAATTCCGGGCATATGACGCAGATAACCATGATAGTCCATACCACAGCCATACACGTAACGGTCAGCAACATCCAATCCAACAAAATCAACCGAAAAATCTTTTACTTTGCGGTCGTGGACTTTATTCAGCAATACACAAGTTTTGATGGATTTTGGATTTTCTTTTTTAAGCTCATCTACCACGGCTTTTAAGGTAATGCCTTCATCAAAAATATCATCAATCAGCAGAATATCCTCGCCAGCCAAGTTGACATCTGGTTTGAATTTCCATTCAAGCTCATTTGTGCCTTGGTTATTGCGATAGCGAGTGGCGTGGATATAGTACATACGATGGTAAAAGGTAAATTGGGTCAATAGTTGCCCTGCAGGAATCAGACCGCCATTCATCACCACCATCACGATGGGGTTTTGTCCTGTATAATGCAGATTGACACTGGCAGAAAGACGCTCATAGCCAGATTGTACTTCATTACGGCTAATCAAACATTCAGAGTTACGAAGGGCTTCTTCAATTTGTTGATTGGTAATAGCTTGGGGCATAATAAAAGCCTTTTTAGTTTTGAGATTGAAAAATTAATGGTTGATAGTATTTAGTAAAGCGTTCAAGGGATTCTTGGGGCATTTGTGGGATTAAACGATGTAATGCTACTTCCAACACTTTTTTGATGACTCCATCAGCAACAGGGATAGCGGTGCGTTTAAGCATATTGAGGCTTAATGTTTTGGTGAAATCTACCAAAAAATGTTCAAGACTTGCATGAGCAAGTTGGGTAAATAACCGAGTAAGGTTGTTTACTTCGGCTTTGCCAAGCCCTTGTTGTACCCTTGCCATACATGCCAATAGCTCGGTTGCTAGTTTATCATCAAGCGGTACACCAATACGGCGTTGACCTGTGGGGTCGGTGCATAAAACTTGTTTGTCAAAAAATTCAAAACTTGGCAAAACCTGCGAGTTTTTAGCAGGGCTTAATACGGTATTAATTAATTTATCTGTGGTGGTTTCTATGGTATGGCTGACTTTGATTAAATGGGCTTTTCGCTCAGAGTCATCAGGCAAAGACTCGATAAGCTTGACCAACATTACATCCAATAGCTCTTTATTGGTCAAGTGTGTGATTTTATCACGATAAATATCATAGCGTTCTGGAACATTATCGTGATTAGAGGATTGCTTGGCAATCAAAGCGTAAGCCGTATCAATGGTTTGGCGTAGTTCGGAGGAGGGCAAAAAGCCAAAATAATAAGTCATAATAATTGATGAGTTATCACAAGGGAAATTTAGCAAATTAGTTTACGGTGTATGAGAAATTTAGGCAAGTAGATTTATATTTTTATACAAAATGCTGTTTTAATATAAAAAAATAAGCATTATGGTGAATGTTTATGCCCAATATTTCAACGTCCCAGCCCCCTCATTACAAAAGAGGGAGCTTATACTAATCAAAAATCAATCGTTACCCAACCATTTTCCAACCAATCCGCTACGTCATCAAGGTTCACGCCAGCCGATTCAATATCAGCTTGGTTTAACATATCACCATTTGCCAGTTGTTTAAGTAAGGCTTGGGCATTCGGCTCGATATCTTCATCACTAATGGCTTCACCATTGATATACAATGTTTCATTATCATACACCATACGACTGGCTAAGTCTTGGCAAATCACCGCACCGTCTTGCAAGCTGTCAGCGATTTCTTCCTCGCTCATCACTTCCCCTGGCAACAGCAAGTCATATTGGCGTTTGCTAACGGTTTCCATCACAGTTTGATGGATTAAGTCATCGCCCATATCGGATTGTAAAAGCTCAATCAACTGGAGTTTGATATCGTCAATACTTGCTTGTGACACCTCGCCAGCACGAGTTAACGGTTGAGCGATTTTTAGTGGAATCGCTAGTTTATCAAGATGGGTCGCCACATCTGCCAAATTATCAAGCAAAGCTAGGGGGGAGGGACGGCGACAACCAAACGAGAAGGTCAAGCAGTCATCCACCGCCACGCCATAATGCGATAGATTGGTCGGTACATACAGTACATCACCTGCCTCAAGCACTGCATCAAATACCAATTCGCCCATATCATCCATCAAGCGAATCGGTTGCCCTGTCAAAAACTCGGTGGTTTCATCACAATATTTACCCAGTTGCCAATGGCGAGAGCCATAGCCTTGAGCCAAGAAAACATCATAATTATCATAATGTTTGCCCACGCTACCGCCTTTGGGGGCGTAGGATACCATGATATCATCACGTTGCCATTGTGGGATAAAGTCAAAGGCGTGCCACAGGTTTGCTAATTCTGGCGACCATTGCTCCATGTTTTGTACCAACACTGTCCAGTGATTTGGTAGGTGGTCAAAATCTTTTGGTTTAAAAGGGCTGGTTTTTAATGCCCATTTCCCATCTTTTTCGGTGATGAGGCGAGCTGTGGCGTCTTCGTCTTGTGCCAAATCAATGATATCAGTAGGTTCAAACATACCGACCAATTGCGGTAAGCCATTTTTGATAAGTAGGGGCTTTTTTTGCCAATATTCTGCTAAAAATTGTTCAGCAGTAAAGGGTGGGGGTAAACAATAATTTTTTTTCATGGTAAATTCTGTGATTTGGTTAATTTGAAAAAATAAAGAATCAAAACTAAATTTCTTGCTGATAGTGCATTTGAAGCGTGGGTTTAAGGGTGCAAAATAAACGTAAGGTAGCCTGAAAGGTTCTTAAGCTACCTTTAGAGTTTCTGAAAGTGATAAATTATAGTAGATTTTTAATTTTAATTCACTATAGCTTTAAAAATACGACTTGCGTCTATTATTGAACAATAACAGCCAAATCTGAAAGTTTGTCAATAAAAATATCATCATGATTATTCATCGCTTTATTACAAAAATAAGTTTCTCCAGCACTATATTCTAGTTCATTATTCCACATTTTATATAAAGAGGTTTGCCAACCCGTGTAGCCACCATAACTGTTTTTTGCATTCACATTAACACATACAGCATAAAAAGCTTTTCCTTTCACGCTTGATATGCGTCTTTCTAATTTGTCATTTATTGAGTAATTATTAAAAATTTCAAAGGTTTTTTTAGGTGGCATAATAATTTTAATTTTCGCACTATCGTAATCTAATAAACGATTTTGCAAATCTTGGTGAATACGTTGTTCATAATCTTTCGGATAACTACCATAATCCGTTGATTTAATTTTCGACATGGTAAAGGTGGTATTGCTATGTTGTACAGGCTGACTTGCACACCCTGCCAACGATAATGCCACAAGAAAACTAAAATACATTGTTGCTTTCATTTTATGCTCCAAATTAAGTTTGTAAAATATAATGGTATTATAAGCTAACACAAACTATTTGTTTAAAAATATTTTACGAACCGCTTGCTAACATCCTGACATAAAAACTATCGATGGTTTGTGTTGAGTCTCATACTTCGACCCAACCTACAAATGCCCTTTATCAAAATAATTAAAATCCTGTGCGAAATAACGTCCCTGTCACTACAAAGGCGATTGCTAGGGTCACTATCATCAAAATATGGGCAATAAAAATTGAGCGAAATTTAGCATTCATCAAATCTTTTTTGACCTTAGGAATTATCCATAATTGGGCAGATAGGGCGGTAACAATCGTCAAAGCAAGCCATGTGAGTTTTAGCGTGAGCAACACCGCAATGGGGTTTTGATGGTTAGTAATCATCGACCATTGGGGCAATAATAGACCTGCCATTTTTAGCCCTGTGATGACTTGAATGATTAACGCCGACATTCCCAATCGCTCAAAACTGGCTTCAAAATCCAAAATCCGCTGGCTACTGTGTTCTCGAATGGCTTTTGGCAACACCGCCACCGCAAGATAAATATGCCCACCGACCCACACGCACGCCCCCAATATATGTAAAAATAATAGCCAAAAGTTCATATTTACCCCACATAGCTGTTACCAATGGTTTTATCATAGCCGAAAACTGCTGAATTTGTAAGACATGCTTGACTTTGTTTCAGCCTATTTTTACTATGGCAGTATCGCCAGACTGCACACATTTTAAGGAGGGATGCTATGAATTTTCAAGAATACACCCAATACGATGCTATGGGACTTGCCGAACTCATCAAAAAAGGCGAGGTATCTGCCAAAGAAGTGTTGCAGTCTGCCATTGACCGAGCCAATTTGTTAAACCCCAACCTTAACGCCATTATTCACCGTTTTGACGAAAAAGCCCTTGCCAATGCCAATCAATTACCCAATGGCGTGTTTACAGGTGTGCCGTATTTGCTCAAAGACTTGCTATATGAATACGCAGGCGAACCGCTAAAAATGGGAAGCCGAAGCATCAACGTCACCCCCACCAAAGATAACGAAATCGTTAAACGCATGAAAGCCACAGGCGTGAATACCTTTGGCAAGACCAATACGCCAGAATTTGGCTTAATCATCACCACCGAACCCAAATCTTTTGGGGCGACCCACAATCCCCACAAGCACGGCTATAGCACAGGTGGCTCATCGGGTGGTAGTGCCTGCGTAGTCGCTAGTGGTATCGTACCAATGGCAGGCGGTGGAGATGGCGGTGGCTCGATTCGCTTTCCTGCCTCATGGTGTGGGGTGTTTGGCTTAAAGCCGACCAGTGGGCGTACGCCATTATCCTCGGTATTGGGGGAAGATTGGAATGGAGCGGTCGCCAATCATGTGATTACTCGTTCAGTGCGTGACAGTGCGTTAATGCTCGATGCAATTAGTGGTCGAGAAATCGGCTCGCCGTATGTGATTGGCGATAGCGGTAACCATTCATTTTATCACGCCAGCCAAACAGCCCCAAAACCGCTCAGAATCGCTTTGCATAAAAAACCGCTCATTACCAATACCGAGATTCATCCAGATGTCATGGCAACGCTTGAGCAAACTGCCAAACGCCTAGCGGATATGGGGCATATTGTCGAGGAAGCCGACCCTAATATTGATATTCATCGGATGTGGCAAGATTTTTTGTATGTGGTCGCCAGTCATACCGCTCATACCATTGATGATATTGCTCGTACACATGGTAAACAGCATATCAACAACCTCGAACCACAAACCTATAATATCGCCATGCTAGGGCGTTCGCTGTCGGCAGTGGATTTATTAAATGCCAAACAAGGTTGGCAAAGTGTCCGCTATCATACCGATGTGTTGCTATCGCAATATGATGTCATCCTATGTCCGACCGTCCCCACGCCAGCCGTTCCGTTGGGTATTTTGCCACCCAAAGCCTTTGATGAAACCATGATGAAGGTCAGTAACCCCTTTAAATTGGGTAAATTATTGCTCAAATCAGGTATGGTGGAAAAGCTCAGTCATCCTGTCCAGTCCAAGATGGCATTTACCATGCTTGCCAATATCACTGGCATGCCTGCGATGTCTGTACCGCTTGGCATGAGTGGTGATGGCTTGCCGATTGGGATGCAGTTTATAGCACGGCTCAATGATGAAGCCACGCTGTATAGCCTAGCAGGGCAAATGGAAAGGGCAGGGTGGTTTACTGATTTAAGTGGGTTGTTAAGCTAACCATAGTAAATCAAAACCAAAATAAGATAAAGTAGCGTGGGTTAGCCATTTTTTTGGCGTAACCCACGGAATTTAAATGTATAATTTTGAACTTGAATGACGATAATGTGATGATTAAGTGTGTTTAAGCTAGCAATAAAAAATCAAGAAACACATTATGAAACATATTTAACCCATCAGTTTGACAATTTATTTGATATTCTTAGCTCGGTTGTTTATATTAAAAAGCCACAAGGAAACGATAAATTCCCACAACAGGGAATCACCAAAGGAAGGTAAACCATGACAGCAATTCTTAATCAACACGACATCTATCAACAAGCTGACAACGCTTACGGATATCCACTCCTCATCAAAAGCCTTTTGACTCGAGCAAGAGCTGTATCTGGCAATAAATATATCCATTATGCCGATAAAATGTCTTATACCTACAATGACTTTTTTAAACGTATCTGTCGCCTTGCCAACGTGCTAAAGGGCTTGGGCTTGCAAAAGGGCGATGTCGTTGCGGTAATGGATTGGGACACGCATCGTTATTTGGAATGTTATTTTGCCATTCCCATGTGTGGCTATGTGCTACAAACCGTCAACGTGCGACTGTCCGAAGACAAAGTGCTTTATACCATCAATCATGCCAAACCCAAAGCATTGCTACTCAATTCAGAATTTTCACCGATGATAAAAAGCCATACCGAAGATGCTCCCTCTATCGAGCATGTGATTTGGTTGGATGATAATGGTATTGCCAAACCTGAGTATGCCAAAGGCGAATATGAAGCCATGCTTGCCGATGCCAGTGATAGCTATGAGTTTGAAGATTTTGATGAAAACACCATCGCCACGACTTTTTATACCAGTGGCACGACAGGCAATCCAAAAGGCGTATTTTTTACCCATCGACAAATTGTGATGAATTCTTTGGTAGTCGCCACCGCCAATGCGTTAAACAATGAAGGGCAGGGGCTACGCTATAGTGATGTGTATATGCCAATGACCCCGATGTTCCATGTCCATGCGTGGGGAATGCCGTATGTCGCCACCATGATTGGCTTGACCCAAATCTATCCAGGGCGATACCTACCTTCAGCGTTAATGGACTTGATTGCAAAACATGGTGTCAGTGTCACCCATTGCGTACCTGCGATTTTACAAATGTTATTGGCAGAAAATACCCAACGCAATAGCAATTTTAACGGTTTAAAAATGATTATTGGTGGCTCAAAACTCAATGAAGGGCTTGCCAAAATGGCACTCGAAAACGGCATTGAAGTCTTGAGTGGCTATGGTATGTCCGAAACCTGTCCTGTACTTAGTATTAGCGTATTTGACGAAACGAGCAAAGAGTTATCGCTTGATGAGCAAGTTAAAATGCGTTGTATGACAGGTAAGCCTGTATTACTGGTCGATATGCAAATATGGCATAATGGCGAAGTCATGCCACATGATGGCAAGTCAACAGGCGAAATCGTGGTGCGTAGCCCTTGGCTCACCCAAAGCTACTATAAAAATCAAGATGCAGGTCGAGAGCTTTGGGAAGGGGGCTATCTGCATACCCAAGATATCGGCTTTATTGATGAAAATGGTAATATTAAAATTACTGACCGCCTAAAAGATGTGATTAAATCGGGTGGTGAGTGGATTTCATCCTTAGAAATCGAAACCATCTTGTCATTGCACCCAAGCGTTGCAGATATTGCAGTGATTGGCATACCTGATGAGCGTTGGGGTGAGCGTCCATTGGCATTGGTGGTATTAAAGCCAACGCATCAAGACACCACAGCGGATGATATTATCGCTATCGCTCAACAAGCCTTTGAAAAAGGTCATATCCCCAAATATGGCATTCCTAATGACTTGAAATTTGTCAATGAACTACCCAAAACCAGTGTTGGTAAAATTGATAAAAAAGTCATTCGTCAACACTATGCCGAAGGGTTGTTTGCTTAATACCCTTAGAAGATAACAGTAAATCATACAAAGCCAAATTTCAGAGTTTGGCTTTGTATTTGTATTTGTATTTGTATTTGTATTTGTATTTTTAGTTCACTTACATTTATGCTGATATTTGTTTAGAAAAATCATTCTTCTAGAATACATGAATAAAAGCTCAGAAATCAAACCACACTTGTTGGTATTGGATAATAAACATAATTAGGAATATCAAGTATGAGAAAATCGGTTTTGTTAGCAATCTTTTTAATCAACTCTAGCTTGATTGCGAACCCTAGTTTTGCGATAGATAAATCTCAAGAAGATATTGGTATTCAATGCGATAATTTAGCAGCTCAACCTTTAAATTCAGATAACCCTGCTAATGTGAAAGGTGTTGAAATTGAAGAAATAGAGAGTAAGCAAGCTATTGTTGTATGTCAAGATGCCATTAATGATTATCCAAACATCCTACGCTATCAATATAATCTTGCCCGTGTTTGGGATGCAGATGAGCAGTATGATAAAGCATATAAATCGTACTTAATGTTAGCAAATCAAGGATATAGTGCAGCCCAACTGGGATTGGGGGTTTTATACCATCATGGAAGTGGCGTTAAACAATCCTATAAGGAAGCCATGAAATGGTATCAAAAGTCTGCTAGTCAACATCACCCCATTGCATTTCATAACATTGCAGTTTTATATTTTTATGGGGATGGTGTTCCTCAATCTTATAAAAATGCTTACACTTGGTTTTTGAAGGCGGCAGAAGGTGGGTATCCTGATGCACAATATCAAGTTGGTGAGATGTATGCAGACGGAAATGGTGTCACTGCCTCACCACAGAAAGCTGAATACTGGTTAACTAAAGCTGCTGAAAATGGCTTAGAGTCTTCTTATTATGAATTAGGATATAAATTTGATAATGGCGATGGTGTGCCTCAATCTTATGAAAAAGCGTTTAGATGGTATGAAGCAGCGATAAAGCAAGAAAATCCATCTGCATATAACAATCTAGCTCTTCTGTATATGAATGGTAAAGGTGTACCTCAATCTTACGCAAAAGCAAAAACTTATTTTGAAAAAGCACTTGAATTAGGTAATGAAAAAGGTGCCTATAATCTAGCCTTAATGTACCAAAACGGGAAGGGTGTTCCTCAATCATCTAATAAAGCAGTATATTATTACAAAATTGCGGTAGCTGCTGGTGATGCATCATCTCAAACTAATTTAGGCAGAATTTACGAAAAGGGTGATGGAGTCAAACAATCTTATAAGGAAGCATTTCGATTAACCAAGCTTGCCGCTGAACAAGATGATGAAGTAGCTCTATACAACCTTGCTTATTATTATGAAAACGGTATGGGTACGAAAAAATCTCTCAAAAAAGGCGTTGAGTTTTATCAAAAATCTGCTGAGTTAGGCTATAGGGATGCTTTTAATAATCTTGGTGTCATGTATAAAAACGGTGAAGGCGTAATAAAGTCATACCAAAAAGCTTTTGAGAATTTCCAGATTGCGGCAAATAGAAATAATGCCAAGGCTCAGGCGAATCTTGCAGATTTATATTTAGCAGGCGATGGCGTAAGTCAATCCAATGAGAAAGCTATTTATTGGTATAAGAGAAGTGCTGAAAATGGCTATGATTATGCCAAAGAACAATTAGATTCACTAAAAAAGTAGCTATTTTTAAAATAAACCAATGGAAGCAATTACAGATAACTGCAAATCTTTGATTGATTTGCAGCCTAGTTCTTTTATGAACTTAATCACTGGTGATAATTATTTAACATAATATACATTATGCGAAGTTTAAAATAGCCTTTTTAAAAAAAGTCAAAAAATAAAAACCACGAAAAACCGAAAAACTATTTA